>JAHHSZ010000019.1 GCA_020024915.1 Fusobacterium sp.
ATACTCTGCTGCAAGTGCTGCTGTTGTCATTACTCCAAATAACATTCCTAGTCCTAAAATTCTTAAACTCTTTTTCATAACTTAACCTCCAACATTTTTTATATTAATCTTCTAAATTCTCATAAAAGATTATGTGCGATTTTGAAATATCCCAATTCCTATCTTGCTCCTTATTTCTATATAACATTTCAAATACTCTTTTTCCTGCCATATATCCTTCTGAGGCTATTTCTTCCATTACTGTAATATCAATAATTTTTTTTCTTATCAATTTTTTTATAATAATTCCAATACCATTAGTTACAATCTTTCTATCTTTTAATAGATTATGCGGTACTTTATCCAGTACATCATGAGCATATCTATTAATATATAAACCTTTTATATTATCTCTCTTCAATTTTTCCTCTAAGTACTCTATGCTCTCCTCTATTCCACTCAAATTAATTGGACCCTCTATTTGAAAATTTTCCTCAGTTATTCTTTTTAGAAATCCATCTAAATAGAGTTTTGACGAAACTTTATCATCTCCATTATCAATGATCAATATCTTTTCATCTCTACGCAGAAGCTGTGCTAGCAATCCTGCCGCCATCTTCCCTTGCTTTTTATGATCTGGACCTACATGTGGAATATTCCTATGCAATCTAATTCCTAATGATAAAATTTTTAGCTCTTTTAATCTAGGTTTTAATATATC
This sequence comes from Fusobacterium sp., assembly GCA_020024915.1. Classification (GTDB taxonomy): domain Bacteria; phylum Fusobacteriota; class Fusobacteriia; order Fusobacteriales; family Fusobacteriaceae; genus Fusobacterium_A. The sequence continues at coordinate 701 of JAHHSZ010000019.1, forward strand.
ATATACTCTATTTTTATCTAGTGGAGTTATTATTATGCCATCTAAGTCTCTCTCTTTTAATACTTTTTTTAAAACATCTAACTGTTCCTCTGGATCGTTAATATCTGTTATTTTAATATCAATGTGATAGTTATAAGCTCTATATTCATTAGCTACCTCTTCTATCCCTTTCAATATCTCTTGAGTATAAAACTCATTTCTAGACTTAACTACCAAAGCACACACTCTTTTGCTCTTTTTGGCTCCCAATGAGCTTCCCAGATAATTTTTTTCATAATTAGTCTCTTTTACTAGTTCTAAAATCTTCTTTTTCGTTTCTTCTTTTATTAAAGGACTTCCATTTATAGCTCTTGCTACAGTTGTTCTGCTTATTCCCAATTTTTCAGCTATCTCTTTTTGTGTTATCATAGCAAGCTCTCTCCTTAAAATATGTTCACGTGATCATTTAATAATAATATACCCTTTTTTTCTATTTTTGTCAATATTTTATCTGATTTTTTATATTTTTTCAGTACATTTATAACACTATATAATCAATTATTATTTTTTTTAAACTATATAATTTTATGTAAAAAAAATAATTTCCCATATATGTACACGTAAAACTAAGTATTCTAAGTATATTTTAACATATTCTTACTATTTTAGAACGTTTTTTCTAAAAATATATACTGACAAATTTTGACAAAAATAATATCGTAAATCAACGCAAGAGGGTGTTGCAAACTAGTAATTTTTAATTACTGGTTTCACACCTTCTTTAATTTTTTGCAAAAAAAAATAAAAAAGCCAAAGAGTTAAAAATCTCTTTAGCCATTTTAGTTATCTGATGCTATTTAACCTTGCAACAGCCAATTTTTTGAACTTCTTATTTTAAATTTGAATTTGCTCATTTTACTTTTTGTTATTAATCAATTACTTCAAGATCATCTATTCCAAGCTCTAAAATCATTTCTGCTAATTCTAATCCATCTATCAATCTAATTGTCTTCTCTTTATTTGCTAAAGCTGCTTTTTTTATTTCTTCACTTATTTCTCCTGTTGTTATTAACCAATATGAAGTACTACAATCTTCATCTAATTTACTATCTTTATAATATTCTAGTTGTTTTAATCCCCAATCATTAGTAAATCCATTATAAAATTTTACCTGGATATAAATTATATGTTTAATTTTTTCATAGCTACATATAATATCTACATCACCAATATTATTTTCTGTATTAGACTTATCATTCTTAGGTGGAATTTCACATATTGCTCCTGTCTTTTCCATGAGTTTTTTTATAAATCTTTCTATATTATTAGGATTTAAAGTTTCCTTTATAGTATTTAATATTATACCTTTAGTTTTTTCTTTTAATTCTTTCTCAACCTTAATAATTTTATCTTCTTCAAAATTCTTTATAATTTGTTCTGTATTTTCACTTTCTAACTCATAATATCCACTAAAGCTTCTAAGTTTTCCTTTTAATTCTCCAATAGAAAATTTTTCTCTATCAACTGCTATTTCATTAGATTTATTTTTTATTTTCTCTATTTTACAAACTACACCTATATCTATTTTTTCTCTATCTGTATAATTCTGCTTTATTTTAGAAAAAGAGATAGGACTTTCTATAACTTTAGTGATATAAAAACATTTATAATCTGGAACAATAACTATATCTCCAACTTCTAAGTTAAGAAATCTTTCTATCTTATAATTATGTCCCCACTTTTCATAAATATCTACAACATCACGACGTAAAATCTCAGCTTTTTGATCTCCAAAACTATTGTAATAACTTACATAATCATAATTATTCTCAGCTTTATTTAAATCAGAATATCCTATACAAATATAGTCATCTTCAAATAATTTTCTACTAATCTCCCATTCATGATTTAACATTCTTAAAAAATGATATTTCATTTTTTTCCTCCTTAAAATTTAATATTTCTTCAATGGGACCTTTAACGTATTAAAACAACAAATTCAGTTAAATATTTCAAATTTATATATTTTTTGATATAATTCTGATGATATATCCTCTTTTTTTATTCACTTTTTATATTTTTACAAATTGTTAAAACATAGATATTATCTACATAGATATCATCTTTCAATAATTCACATAGATTTCTTAAAGTAGCTCCTGTGCTAAAGATATCATCAACAATGAGGATATTCCCCCTCTTAGTTAACTTTCTCTCTTTACTGATACTATTTTTAAACAGTTCCATTTTCTTTTCTATTGGTAGTTTTTTCATCTCTTCAGAGCTCAACTTTCTAAAAAAGTCCAATGAAATTGGTTTGTTTAAATTTTCACCTAGATGTTTTACTATTTGGAAAAGTGGCTGTATTTCTCTTTTAAAAGTGGGTGGAGTTGCAATTATTCCATCTATCTTATCCTCTATCTTCCATTGATTTCTTATAAAATCAGTAGCAACATTTGCTATATCAATAGCTTTTCCATACTCCTTATGATATTTTAATTCATTCATAGCCTTTCCTATTTCACTATATTCAACATCAAATATGGGATACCCAAATATATCTTCCCCTTCATAGTTACTTTTCAACATAAAATAATCTAATGTATAACCCTTTTGCCAATTTCCTTCTATTATCATAGGATTTATTTTCACTCTTCTTCCCTCCTAATTGTTTTCATAACTAAATTATACATTTTTTATGAGTAAAAATCAAATAAACTGTCTTATATTTTTTCAATATAATTATTTTTGATCTTTAAAAAAAACACTTGATATTATTTACTTCATGTTGTATAATCTACTTAATTGCTCTTTGACTCTGATTTTATCAAGAGTAAGAAGTTTTTTATTTTTTTGGAGGTTGTAAAATGTTAAATGGAAAAGTAAAATGGTTTAATAAAGAGAAAGGGTTTGGATTTGTAACTGGTGAAGATGGAAATGATTATTTCGTACACTTTACTGGAATTATTGGAGATGGATTTAGAACTTTAGAAGAAGAACAATCCGTTACTTTTGAGGTTACTGAAGGTAAAAAAGGTCCTATGGCTATTGATGTAAAAATTGCTTAATTTTTTATACATAGAGATTTTAGAGAGCGATTAATCGCTCTCTATTTTTATTTAATCTCTATCTATTTTTTCCTATTTTAGATAAAAATTCAAATTTCTTAATAGTATCTAGTACTTTTCTAGGATTTACAAATTCATCTAATTTAGCTATAAAACTGTGATTATTAGTCAAATCCATAAAATCTGCCAAAGCTTCTAAATGCTCTTCACCATCATTAGATGTAAAGACTAATACTATTTTTACAGGCAAATCTCCTGGAAACTTAATTTCTTCTTTCAATATCAAAAGTCCCATACTTGTCTTAAATACATTATTATCATTCTTACTATGAGGAATAGCAATTTTTTTATTGGTTACCATATAAGGTCCATACTCCTCTATTTTCTTAATCATGCTCTCTATATAGCTTGTATTACAAGCTCCTTCCTCTATCAATAACTCTCCAATATCTTGAATGACCTCTTTCCAATCTTTAACCTCACTCTGTAAAATTATATTATCCCCTAAAATTTCAGAAAGAGAGAGTATATTTTTATTAGTGTCATCAATAAGAAGATCCTCCATAAGCTCTTTTAACTCCTTCTTTAATATTGATAAATTAGTTATCAAAGTATTTTTCTCTATAATCTTTATTAAATTACTGAATTTAACCTTTCTTTGTTGCTCTTGTAATCCTGCTTTTTCTAAATTTATCCTATCATCACTAGATAAGATTGTATTCACCTGTACCAGAGGTTTTAAAAATCTTTTCTCTAAATGTAAAGTAGTTACAATTAAGTCTATCTCATCTAGATCATACTCCTCCAACTTATATACTGGAATTATATCTTTTACAAAGATACTGTAAGTATTTTTCAGTTGTTGAGCTAATAGTTTTGATGTTCCATAGCCAAAACCACAAACAATTAGAACTTTTTTCTCTAAAGAAAAATTTTTATCTATGGCACTCTTAAAATGAGTTCCTAAAAAAGCAATCTCATCTAAAGTAAGCTCCATTCCTATAAACTCTTCTAATAGATAGACAGATTTTTTAGTAGCTTCAAAAATGGGCTTATAATTTTTTAAAAAATCATCTAAAATGGAGTTCTCCAACGAAATATTATTTTTCAATCTATGTATAGTTGGTTTCAAATGATTAATAATTCCATATAAAAGATCCTTGTCCTTAGTTAGATCTATTTCCATATTAATAGAAAAATTCTCTATTATCTTCTTAGCTAAAACATCTATCTCTATCCAAAAATTATAAAAATTACTCTCATCACAATAATTATGACATCCTAGATATAAATCAGTCACTCTTAAAATCTCCATTTCATTTATATCTACATCAAATTTTTTCTCTAATCTCTCTATATTTCTTTTTATTTGTAAAAACTCTGAGGTTCTTCTAAAAAAATTTTCATTCTCAATACTTGTTAAAATTCTATCATTTTTTATTCTCCAAATCATAATACAGATATAATTTTGAAATATCAAATATGGTTCATCAGCAATTACAACATTATTTTCTTTCATCAATAGATCTATAAATAATTTAGCTTCCTCTCTCAACTCATTTGAAAATATCTCCTTCAATAGTTTCTCTATATATTGAGAACTATTATTAGAAAAATAGTTAAAATATCTATTCAAAAATTTTAATTGAAGTGTTCTAATACTGCTTTCATCTCCTGCTAGGATCAAACCTTTTTGAACCTCTGTTTCTAATTTCAAAGTATATTTTTCAAATTTTTCACGAATTATTCTTATAATACTCTTTATTGTTGTCCTACTTACATCTAATTCAACACATAGATCATTTAAATTTATTCTACCTTGAAATAAAATTTTGAATAGGATAATCTCATCTTTTATCTCGTCAGTTGAAAGATTATTTTGGAAGAAATAGATTATGTTAGAGAGTTCAATTAAATCTATAAATAATAGTTCACCCTTAGATCTTTTTTCAATAATATTAAATTTATTTTCAGAAAGAGTTTGATTGATTTTCTCTATATCATATCTAATAGTTCTCTCATTTATTTGAACTACTTCAGAAATATATTTATAAGATGATCTCCCACTATTGTCTAAAAGTATTTTTAATATCTCCAGCATTCTATTTGTCATTTCTTTCTCCTTCCAAATCTTTATTGTTTAAATTATATCATAAATTATAATTTTAAACTAAAATAAAACAGAAAAGGTCAAAAAAAATCATATTTTTTTGAAAAAATTAGCTTCTATTCAAAAATATAAAATTTTGTTATACTCAAAATATATAAAAATATGGAGGTACAGATATGAATTTTAGAAATTTAATTGATGAAAGTCTAATTGTTCTTGATTCTGATTGTAAAACAAAGATTGAAGTTATCAATAAATTAGTTGATCTTTTAGATGCAAGTGGAGTTTTAGAAAATAGAGATGAATTTTTTAAAGTAGTTATGGAGAGAGAAACAAAATCTCCTACTGGATTAGAAGAGGGATTAGCCATTCCTCATGGAAAATCTACAACTGTTAAAAACGCTAAAATTTCAGCAATAAGATTAAAAAATAAGATTTCTGACTGGGAATCAGTTGATAAAGACAATGAAGTTGAATTAGCTTTTTTAATAGCTATTCCAGATTCAGAAAAAGGTTCTACTCATATAGAGGTTCTTTCAAATTTAACTACTCTATTTATGGAGGATGGATTTTTAGAGGAGTTAAAAAATGCTAAAACAAAAAAAGAGTTTCTAAATATCATATTAAAAGAGGAGAAAATAGAGGAAGAAAAAATGGAAGAAAGTCATTTTACTTACAAGATTGAAGAGAAACAAGATTTTAAACAAACTTTAAATAAAATGAAGGAACACTTATTATTTGGAACATCTCATATGATTCCATTTATAGTTGCTGGTGGAGTGTTGCTATCACTAGCAGTAATGTTATCTGGAAAAGGAGCTGTACCTGATAGTGGTTTCTTAAAAGAGATGGCAGATATGGGTATTGCAGGACTTACTCTTTTCACTGCTGTATTAGGAGGATATATAGCTTACTCTATAGCGGACAAACCAGGTTTAGCACCAGGTATGATAGGGTCTTGGATAGCAGTTCAAAACTATAAAACTGGATTCTTAGGAGCAATCATTGTTGGTTTTATAGCTGGATTTATTGTTCAATGCTTAAAGAAAATAAAATTACCAGATAGTATGAAGTCACTAGGTTCAATATTTATCTATCCTCTAATTGGAACTTTCTTAGTATGTTCAGTTGTAATCTGGATAATTGGAACTCCTATTGCAAGTATGATGGGAGCAATGAATAATTGGTTAGCTGGAATGGCTGGAAGTGGAAAAGTTTTATTAGGAACTATTTTAGGTGGAATGACTGCATTTGATATGGGTGGACCTATCAATAAAGTTGCTACTCTTTTTGCTCAAACTCAAGTTGATACTCAACCTTGGTTGATGGGAGGAGTTGGAATTGCTATCTGTACTCCACCTCTAGGAATGGCATTAGCTACATTTATATCTCCTAAAAAATATACAAAGGATGAAAAAGAAGCTGGAAAAGCTGCTGCTATTATGGGACTTATAGGTATTAGTGAAGGTGCAATTCCATTTGCTGCTGCTGATCCTATGAGAGTTTTACCTGCTATCGTTGCTGGAGGTATTGTTGGAAACGTTATCGGTTTCTTAATGAACTGTATTAACCATGCTCCTTGGGGAGGGTGGATTGTTCTTCCAGTTGTTGAAGGAAAAATAGGATATATAATTGGTACTATAGCTGGAGCTTTAGTTACTGCAGTAATTGTCAATAGTTTAAAACCTGTTGCTGTTGAAGAAGAGGAGCTAAAAGAGGAGATTGAAAATTATGAAAGTGTACAAGGTGAAGGAGAAGCAGAAGTTTTAGCAATAACATCTTGTCCTTCTGGAGTAGCTCATACTTTCTTAGCTGCAAAAGCTCTAGAGAAAACTGCTGCCAAATTAGGAGTAAAAATAAAAGTTGAAACTCAAGGGGCAAATGGAATTATTAATAGAATAACTCCAAAAGATGTTGAAAATGCTAAAGTTATTATCTTTGCTCATGATGTTGCTATTAAAGAACCTCATAGATTTAAGAATATAAAAGTAGTAGATGTTAAAACTAAAGTAGCTATTCAAGATCCAAAAACTTTAATTCAAAATAGTTTAAAATAATAGAAAAAATATCCTCTCCAATTAGCTCACTAATCTGGAGAGGATATTTTAATATCTATTCATTTATTAATTTAACTATTTCATCAATTTTTGATGCTCTCATAACTTTTTCTCTAAAACTATCATCAAGGATTTTTTTAGATAGATTTATCAATACACTTATTTTTTCAGTTCCCTTTCCTTCATCTGGGATAGCCAACATAAACACCATTTTGGCAATCTCTTTTTCTTCTACATTCCACATAATTGGAGTTTTTAATCTTGCAAATGCTATTCCCGGTTTCTTTACTGTTTTTGAAGTACCATGTGGCAAACCAACATCATATCCTACAGCAGTTGGTGCTATATCCTCTCTTCTGTGTAGAGCAGTTAGAAACTCCTCATAGTCTTCAACAAATCCCTCATCAGAAATAGCTTTTGCCATTTTTTCCATCACTTCTTTTTTTGTACTACAATCTAACTCCAACATTACCAACTTCTCTGTTATTAGTCCCATTATTTCCTCCTTATAATTGTATAATAATCTACAATTTATTCTCCCTATATCATCTCTTATTTAATCTCACAACAATATTATACTTTTTTAATGACATTACTTCAAGTAAAGTTTTCCTTATTTAGAAAAATTTATATATAAATGATAACTAGAAAGAATAGGTATTATATAAAAATATATTTTCTCTATCTATCTAAATTTTTAAGATTTAACTCTCTTATTATAATTTCAGCTACCTTTCCAGCAACTAATCCTGTAAATAGAGTACATTGTTCCTTATGTTCTGCCTTAATCATATCATATTCTCTAGTTAGTATACGACAACATAGACTATTTTTACCATTAGCTACTTTAAACCAATCATGAAGCTCCTTTGTTAATTCCATTAATTTTTTTATCTTTGGATCATTAGGTGTGCTACGTCCAAAAAATATCCCCAAAGCTAATACTCCTCCTGATACTGCTCCACATAAACATTTTGCTCCCCCTATTCCAACTGGAAAACCTGAAGCTATCTTTATAACTTCTTCTGGTATATCCAATTCAAAATTACTTCTAATAGAGCTCACTACTGCTTCTGAACAATAAAATCCACCGAATAAATCCTCTGCATCCTTTATAACTTTTTTCACACTTACCTCTTGCTTTATATTCATAAGATATCCTCCTTAAATAAAAAAAGAGGAGCCCATTGCTCCCCTCATATCTAACTATTATTAAACTAGCTCAATTATAGCCATTTCAGCTGAGTCACCTTTTCTAACAGTGGTTTTGATGATTCTTGTATAACCACCATTTCTCTCTGCATATTTAGGTGCTATTTCATTGAATAACTTAGCTACTACTTCTTCATTTCTTAAGAATGCAAATGCATTTCTTCTAGAAGATAAAGTATTTTTCTTTCCTAAAGTTATCATTCTCTCAGCAAATTTTCTTAATTCTTTTGCTCTAGTTACAGTAGTTTCTATTTTCTCTGCACTTAGTAAAGATATAGTTAAGTTTTTTAGCATAGCTTTTCTATGGTCAGCTCTTCTACCTAACTTTCTATATGATTTATTGTGATTCATTTAGTTAGCTATCCTCCTTATATATTCTTACTCAGGAGATCCATTTTGATTTAGATCATATCCTAATTCTTTCATTTTCTCTAGGATCTCATCTAATGATTTTCTTCCTAGATTCTTAATTTTTAGAAGTTCATTAAGCGACAATTTTGCTAATTGGCTTACTTCTTCTATTCCAGCTTTCTTTAAGCAGTTAAATGATCTAACTGTTAAATCAAGCTCCTCTATCTTAGTATTTAGAATATTATCATCTTTAGAATGAGTAGTTGAATCCTCATCTTCGTCCTCGACATCAGTTCTTAAATTTTCCATTTTATTTCCTAATTCTAAGAACGGATCAAAGTGTAACTTCAATAACTCAACTGCATAAGATAATGCATCTCTAATTTCAATGCTTCCATCTGTTTCTATATCTAAAGTTAGTTTGTCGAAATCAGTCATTCTTCCAACCATAGTGTCTTGGATAGTATATGATACCTTTCTAATTGGTGTGTATATAGCATCTACAGCTATATAATCAACTGCCCAATCTTTTCTTTCAATATCTTCTGATACAACAAATCCTTCTCCAGTATCTACAAGAAATTCCATGTCAAGTTCTCTATCTGTAGTTATTGTACAAATAACTTGGTCAGGATTTACTATTTCTATTCCTACATCAGGTATTATATCAGCAGCAGTTACTGTTTTAGGTCCTTTAACTGAAAGAGTCATCTTTCTCTCTCCAGTTGTTTCAGCTTTTACAACTATTTCTTTTATGTTTAGGATAATCTCAGTAACAGCTTCCTTTATTCCTTCCATAACAGAGAATTCACTTAATACACCGTTAATTCTCACACCTTTAATAGCAGCTCCTGGGATAGACGAAAGTAAAACTCTTCTCAAAGCATTACCAACAGTATGCCCATAACCTCTATATAAAGGCTCAACCACGTATTGACCTTTAAATTCATTCTCTTTTACTTCAGTTATATTGATACCCCTTGCATGTTTTTCAATCTTTAACATTTAATCAACTCCTATTAAAAGGGCTTATTATCTAGAGTAGAACTCAACTATTAATGACTCATTTAAATCAAAATCTAAATCATCTTTAGTTGGGTTTTGTAAAACTTTACCAGAGAAAGCAGCTCTATCTAACTCTAACCATGCTGGTACAGTTGCATCTTCTACAGACGCTTTTATTATATCTAAGTTTTTAGAGTTCTCTATTATAGAGATAACATCTCCTACTTTTACTCTGTAAGAAGCGATATTAACTCTTCTTCCGTTTACAGCAACGTGTCCGTGAGAAACGATTTGTCTAGCTTGTCTTCTAGTTTTTGCAAATCCTAATCTGTAAACAACATTCTCTAATCTTCTTTCTAAGTATTCAATTAAAGTTAAACCAGTTACACCAAGTTTTCTTGCTGCTTCCTCGTATATCTTTCTGAATTGTTTTTCCATTACATTATATATAAATTTTGCTTTTTGTTTTTCTCTTAATTGAACTGCATACTCTGTAGGCTTCTTGTTTGCATTTGGTCTAGGTCCTCTTTTAGAAGATTTGTTAACTCCTAAAACTACTGGATCAATTCCTAGCGCTCTACATTTCTTCAATACAGGCTGTCTATTTCTTGCCATTTTCTAAATATTCCTCCTTTATATTCATTTTGCCGCAATAATTTTCAAAATAAATAAGTGAGACTACACTCTTCTTCTTTTTGGTGGTCTACATCCATTGTGTGGGATAGGAGTAACATCAGTTATCTTAGTTACTTCTAATCCAGCTGCTTGTAATGATCTGATACAAGCTTCTCTTCCTGATCCTGGACCTTTCACTCTTACTTCTACTTTTTTCATTCCATTTTCCATAGCGATATTTGCTGCTTGCTCAGCTGCAATTTGAGCTGCAAATGGAGTTCCTTTCTTAGTACCTTTGAAACCAGAAGTTCCTCCTGATTTCCAACTTACAACTTTACCTTCTGCATCAGTAATAGCAACTATTGTGTTATTAAAAGTTGAATGTATATGGGCAACTCCGTTAGGAATATTTTTAACTTTCTTTTTAATCTTAGCTACCTTCTTTTTAGCCAACTTAAGCTACCTCCCTTGCTAAATTATAAAATTCTATAATTCCTCTAAAATACTCGATTATTTTTTAATAGGTTTTTTTGGACCTTTAACTGTTCTTGCATTAGTTTTTGAACTTTGTCCTCTTACAGGTAGATTCATTTTATGTCTTAATCCTCTGTAACATTTGATATCCATAAGTCTTTTTATAGAAAGTCTTACTTCTTTTCTTAGGTCTCCCTCTACTTTAATTGTTTCTATAATAGCTCTAATTTTGTTTACTTCTTCTTCAGTTAAGTCCTTAACTCTTGTATCAAAGTTAATTCCCGCTTCTGTTAAAACTTTTTGTGAAGTTGGTTTTCCAATTCCATAAATGTAAGTTAAAGCTATCTCAACTCTCTTGTTTCTTGGGATATCTACTCCTGCTATTCTAGCCAAAATTGTTTCCTCCTCTATCGAAAATTTTATATATTTTGCTAGTAGATATAAACTAGCTCAATACTTTCATCGATATGTTCCGTTTCCTAAATTCGGAGATGGCTCTACAGCCAACATATCTTTACAGTACTACATATCATAATTGTCGTACTTTTTAACAAACTCTCTTTCAAAATTATCCTTGAACTTGTTTATGTTTAGGGTTTTCACATATAACTCTAACTTTTCCATGTCTCTTGATAACTTTGCACTTGTCACAAATAGGTTTAACTGATACTCTTACTTTCATTCATCTGCCTCCTTTCGTGATATTAATTTTTTTTCCTGTATACTATTCTACCCCTTGACAAGTCATAAGGAGAGATTTGTACAGTCACTCCATCTCCAGGCAAAATTTTAATATAGTTCATTCTCATTTTCCCAGAGATATGGCCTAAAATAGTGTGCCCATTCTCTAATTCAACTTTAAACATCGCATTTGGAAGGGCTTCTAAAATAGTACCTTCTAATTCGATAACATCTTTTTTTGACATAATTCCTCCTATCGAACAGAACTTCAAATTATTATAGCATGTAAATCACAAAAAGTCTATAAAAATTGTTGATTTGTCTAAACTTTTTTATTGATTTACATTACTCTATTTCACTTAAAATTACTGCTTTACCATCTATAATTGCAATTGAATGTTCAAAGTGTGCAGATCTTTTTCCATCCTTTGTTACAACTGTCCACCCATCATCTTTCATATTTAATTTGTACGTTCCAATATTTACCATTGGTTCTATTGCAAACACCATTCCATTTTCAATTTTAATACCTCTTCCTTTTCTTCCAAAGTTAGGTATCATTGGATCTTCATGCATAGATAATCCAACTCCATGACCAGCATAATCTCTCACTACATTAAATCCATTTTTTTCAACATACTGTTGTATTGCATGACCAATGTCTCCAAGTCTATTTCCTGCAACAGCCATCTCTATTCCAATTGTTCTTGATTTTTCTGTTACTTCTAGAAGTTTTTTAGATTCTTCATCTACATTTCCAACAGGTAGAGTTATTGCAGAATCTCCATAATAACCATTCAACACTGTTACAGTATCAATACTTACTATATCTCCTTCTTTTAATATTCTTCCATTTGGTACTCCATGAACTACTTCTTCGTTTACAGATATACATGTAGCTGCTGGAAAAGCTCCGTAAGGTCCTGGCACCCCAATACATCCAGGTATAGCACCCTGACTTCTTATATAGTCCTCTACAATCTTATCAATCTCATATGTAGAAATTCCTGGTTTAATATACTTTGGTAAAATATCATTGTATAGTCTTGCAATTATTTGATTAGATTTTTTTATTTCCTTTATCTGATCTAAAGTTTTTATTAATGCCATTTATAGCTCCTTTCTAATATAAAATTATCCAAGGATAGCAAAAATCTCTTTTGTTATATCATCTACTTCTCTTGTTCCATCTATCTCTACTAATAGATTTCTTGATTGATAGAAATCAAATAATGGAGCTGTTTGAGAATGGTACTCTCCCAATCTTTTTATTACTGTCTCAGCATTATCATCTTTTCTAGTTATTAACTCTCCACCACAGTAGTCACATTTTTCTGCTACTTTTGAAGGATTAAATTCAACATGGAAAGATGCTCCACAAGCTGGGCATACCTTTCTTCCTGTTACTCTTCCCACTATCAATTCATCTGGAACATTTAATGATATAACTTTATCTAGAGCTATTCCCATCTCTTTCATTAATACTTCTAGAGCCTCTGCTTGAGCTAAAGTTCTAGGAAAACCATCTAATATGAATCCTTTTTTACAATCCTCTTGAGATAATCTGTCTTTTATTATTCCTATAATTGTTGAATCTGGAACTAATTTTCCTTCATCCATAAATTTTTTAGCCTCTAATCCCATAGCAGTCCCCTCTTTTATAGCTGCTCTTAAGATATCTCCTGTTGAAATTTGAGGTATTCCATATTTTTCTATTAGGAACTTTGCCTGTGTTCCTTTTCCTGCACCTGGTGCACCAAATAACATTATATTCATATGTTATCACTCCTTAAATTTATTTTGTTTTCACTTTTCTATTATACTACACTTTCTAAAAAAATGCACGATTTTATGAATAAAAAAAAGAGAGAAACTTTATTTTTCTACTCTTTTTTCTAAGTTATTTCTATTTTTTACTCTTTCAAAATACTCTTTTCCCTTGAAATAATAAACTAAAGAGAGTACAATGATAATCATTCCTGTTACAGTATTGAAAGTGGGGCTCTCATCTGGCAATATGATCCAGCTTAGTACAGCACCTAAAATTGGATTTATCAATCTACACATATTTACCTCTGAAACCTTTGTATACTTGTCTTGTAAAGCCATAAACCAAAAGCTAAAAGCAAATACTGACACAAAAACTAAAATTCCTAAGCTAACATAAAATCCCAATGGCTTATCTATAAAACTTCTATATCCTTCTATACTAACTCCTGTTAGATATAATAACAATCCTCCAAAAAACATCTGTACAGCATTTAAAAATATTGGATCTATATTAGCCTTATATTTTGCTACTTTAATTCCTGAATAACCTTGAAGTACTATATTCAAGTATAGAAATAGTATTCCTAAAAAACTAGTACTATTTAATGAATATCCAGTACTTTTTACTCCAAGTATCATAAACAATCCAACCAAACTTATCAATATACTAACTATCTTATGCTTATTTAACTTATCATCACTTGTTAAAATATGACTTAAAATTACATTTACAAATGGTGTTGTTCCCATTATTATAGATGAAATAGCTCCATCAACTAGATTTACCCCTAAATAGAAAACTGCATATCCTAAAAAGATATTTAATAGTATCAACAGTGTAAATAATCTCCTATTTTCTTTTATTTCCTGCCACATTCCTCTATGCCAAGTATATATAAATAAGATTATTCCAACTGATGTAAATCTTAAACCTGCAAAGTTCATTGGTGTCATATCATAACTAAGTCCTGTCTTAATAACTGGATTCACTATAGCCCATAAAACTGATGCTAAAATTGCATAAATTAATCCTTTTTTTCTCATTTTTCTATTCCTTTCTAAAATTTTCTACCCTTTAATATTCTAATACAAATAATATCTTATCTCAAGAAAAATTTTCTTTTATTATTCTATATATGAAACTTTAAAGAAAGAAAAAAGACACAACCATAAGGTTATGCCTTTTATATAAAGCTCTATATAAATCCTTTATACTCTCTCATTACTAAATGAGCATTTATTTGTTGAACTGTATCAATAGCAACTCCAACCACAATAATTATTCCTGTTCCACCAAAGAATACTGGTAGTCCAAAAGAAGTAAATATTGCATATGGGAGTATTGATATAGCTGCTAAGAAGAAAGCACCACCCCAAGTTATTCTTGTAACAACACCTTCTAAATACTCAACTGTCTCTGTTCCTGGTCTTATTCCTGGAATTGTTCCTCCACCTTGCTTCAAGTTATCTGCAACCTTTTCAGGATCGAAAACTATAGCAGTATAGAAGAATGAAAAAAATACAATTACTGTAGCATATAATATCATATATATTGGGTGACTCTGATTAAATATCATCGCCAATGTAGTTTTCAGAGTATACTCTGATGGGATTGCATTAACTATAGCTGATGGTATCATCATAACTACAGAAGCAAAGATTACAGGCATTACTCCTGCACTATTTAACTTAAGAGGTATATATGAGTTTTGTCCCATTCCTCCTCTTCCATTAAACCCTTTTCCTACATAATGAATTGGTATTTTTCTTTGTCCCAACTGAAAAACAACTATTCCTGCTACAACTAATATTCCCGCTAGGGCTATTAATAATAATACAGGTATTAAAAACTTACTTCCTCTCATACTTTGAATAGTCTGAACAACATTTGAAGGTCCTCCAGATATTACATTTAGAAAGATTAGAAGTGAAACTCCATTTCCTATCCCCTTAATAGAGATCTGCTCCCCAATCCACATTAAGAATACAGTACCTGCTGTTAAAGTAACTATAGTAGTTAAGAAAAATGCAGTTCCTGGAGTTATTACCAGTCCTACTGATTGTAGCCACATACAAACTCCAAAAGATTGAATTATTGCTATTCCAATTGTTAAATATCTCGTCCATTGAGTAATCTTGTTTCTTCCTGATTCTCCCTCTTTTTGAATCTCTTCAATCTTAGGAATAATCACAGCTAATAAGCTGAAAACGATTGATGAGTTAATGTATGGAACTATTCCAAGAGCAAAAATAGATACTCTTTTAAAAGCTCCACCTGAGAACATATTTATATAACCTAATATATCACTTTGTGTTGTCATAGTTGCAAGTCTGTCAACATCTACTCCTGGTGCAGGAATATACGTCCCAACTCTTGCAACTAAAAACATCAACAAGGTGAAGACGATTCTCTCCTTCAATTCGGGAATCCTCATAATGCTACTCAATTTCATATTAAATTTTTCCATTAAAGTCAAAACAACTTCACCTCGCTTTAGGTTTTAACAAGTTATTATTATTTGTTATTATTTGTTATTATTTGTTATTCTTTGCAACGTCAGCAAAAGTTTTAACTTCTATAATTTCTACTACTCCACCTTTTGCTTCTATAGCAGCTTTTGCAGATGTAGAAACTTTATGAGCTTTTACAGTTAGTTTTTTATCTAAAGTTCCGTTTCCTAAAACTTTGATACCATCCATCATTTTTCTAACTAATCCAGTTTCGAATAAGATTTCTGGAGTAACTTCTGCTCCTTCTTCAAATCTATTTAAAAGATCTAATGTAATTACCGCATACTCTTTTTTGAATAATGCATTAGAGAAACCTCTTTTTGGAACTCTTCTATAGATAGGCATTTGTCCACCTTCGAAGTAAGGTTTTACTCCTCCACCAGCTCTAGACTTTTGTCCGTTGCTTCCTTTTCCAGCTGTTTTACCTAATCCAGAAGATTCTCCTCTTCCGATTCTTTTTCTAGCTTTTCTTGGTACAGAAGGCATTAATTCGTTTAATTTCATATTAAGCTTGCACCTCCTCTACTTTAAGTAAGTAAGAAACTTGAGCTAGTTTACCTTTTAACTCAGGAGTTTCTACATGCTCCACAACATCATTCATCTTCTTAAGCCCTAGCGACTTTACAGTTGCTATGTGGTTAGGCTTTCTTCCGATTATGCTTTTTACAAGCTCTATTCTAAGCTTTACCATCTCTAAATTCCCTCCTAGCTTAAGATATCTTTAACTTCTTTACCTCTTAAAGCAGCGATTTGCTCAGCTGTTCTAAGTGATTTTAAAGCTTCTATTGTAGCTCTAGCAACATTATGTTTGTTTCTAGATCCTTTGATTTTAGTTAAAATGTCATGTACTCCAACAAGTTCTAATATCTCTCTTGTTGCAGAACCAGCGATAACTCCAGTTCCTTCATAAGCTGGTGCCATCCATAAAGTTGTTGCTCCCCATTTCCCTTCAATTTCATGAGGAATAGTAGATCCTTTTAGAGAAACATCTACTAAATTTTTCTTTGCAGAAGAAAGTGCTTTTCTTATAGCATCAGGTACACCATTAGCTTTCCCTAATCCTAATCCAACTTTACCTTCTCCATCTCCAACAGCTGCTAAAACTGAGAAAGATATAGTTCTTCCCCCTTTAGTTGTCTTAGAAACTCTTGATATCTTTAATAATTTTTCTTGATATTGTTTTTCTTCTCTATTTGCTAACTTAGACAAGTGAAATCCTCCTCTCTAATAGAATTAGAAGCTTAATCCAGCTTCTCTAGCTGCCTCAGCAAGAGTTGCTACTCTTCCTGTGTACTTGTATCCTGATCTATCGAATACGATATTAGTTATTCCTTTAGCTACCGCTCTTTCTGCAAGTGCTTTACCTACAGTTTTAGCAGCCTCTGTATTTCCACCATTTGCAATATTTGCTTTTAATGCTTTATCAATAGTTGATGCAGAAACTAGAGTTACTCCATTAACATCATCTATTAATTGAGCAAAGATATTGTTGTTTGATCTATATACAGAAAGTCTTGGTCTATCAGCTGTACCAGAAATTTTATTTCTGATTGATAAATGCTTTCTTGTTCTTACAGCTTGTCTATCTACCTTCTTAAACAACTGTCTTACCTCCTTTTAGTTAAGCTACCTTACGATTTTTTACCTTCTTTTCTTCTAACAATTTCGTCAGAATACTTAACTCCTTTTCCTTTGTAAGGCTCAGGAGCTCTTTTAGCTCTTATATCAGCAGCAACTTGTCCTACTACATCTTTTTCAATACCATCGATGTGGATAGTTGTGTTTTTCTCTACTGTAAATGTTATTCCAGATACTTCATCTATAACAACTGGATGAGAATATCCTAATGCTAATTCTAGTCCTTTTCCTTTTGCAGCTGCTCTGTATCCAACTCCAACTAGGTTAAGAGTTTTTCTAAATCCTTGAGAAACTCCTACGATCATGTTGTTGATTAAAGCTCTTGTAGTTCCGTGTATAGCTCTTACAGCTGGTAAATCGTTTGGTCTTTCAACAACGATTTCATTTTCTACTTTTTTTATATTTAATTCTGAATTAAATTTTTTTGTTAGAGTACCTTTTGGTCCTTTTACAGTAACTACGTTTCCGTTTAATGTTACTTCAACTCCAGAAGGTACTATAATAGGTTTTTTACCTACTCTTGACATTTATTAACACCTCCTAAGTTATTATTACCAAACAAATGCAAGAATTTCTCCACCTACGTTTTCTCTTCTAGCTACTCTGTCAGTAACAATTCCTTTAGAAGTAGATACGATAGCAATTCCTAATCCTGATAATACTCTTGGCATATCTTCTACCGAAGAATACACTCTTCTTCCAGGTTTAGAGATTCTTTTTATTCCTTTGATAACTCTCTCTTTACCATCATATTTTAAGTAAACTCTTATATTTTTTTTGTTCCCATCAGTCACAACTTTATAGTTAGCTATATATCCTTCTTCTTTTAGGATTTCTGCTAATCTATCTTTTAAATTTGAATGAGGTACATCTACTTTCTCATGCATTACTGCATTTGCATTTCTGATTCTTGTTAACATATCAGCAATTGGATCTGTTAAATACATCTACGAAAATCCTCCTTCCTATAATATTACCAAGATGATTTTTTAACTCCTGGTATTACTCCAGCTCCTGCAAGCTGTCTGAATTTTACTCTCGAAATTCCAAATTCTCTCATGAATCCTCTTGGTCTTCCGTCTAACTGACATCTATTTCTTTTTCTAACTACAGAAGAATCTTTTGGAAGTTTGTTTAATTCGAACATAGCTTCCATGTCACCTTCAGCAACTCTCTTCTTTAGCTCAGCTCTTTTTTCAGCATATTTCTCGCATAGTTCAGCTCTTTTAACATCTCTAGCGATCATTGACTTCTTTGCCATTTATTCTTTACCCTCCTCACTATTACTTTTTGAAAGGCATTCCAAACGCCTTAAGTAAAGCTCTTCCTTCTTCATCATTTTTAGCAGAAGAAACGATAGTGATAGACATTCCTAAAAGTTTTTCAACTTTATCAAATTCGATTTCAGGGAAAACTAATTGATCTCTTAATCCTAAAGAGTAGTTTCCTCTTCCATCAAATGAATTAGCTGAAACTCCTTCGAAGTCTCTTACTCTTGGAAGAACCACATTCACTAATCTATCTAGAAAATCGTACATTCTTTCTTTTCTTAAAGTAACTTTTGCTCCGATTGGCATTCCTTCTCTTAATTTGAATCCTGCTTCAGATTTCTTAGCTTTTCTTACTATTGGTTTTTGTCCAGCAATAATAGTTAGATCTCCCATAGCAGCATCTATTAATTTAGAGTTTTGAGTAGCTTCTCCAACTCCCATATTTACTATTATCTTTTCTAGCTTTGGACATTCCATTACATTGTTAATTCCTAACTCTTTTATTAAAGCTGGAGCTACAACGTCATTATATAATTTATGATATCTAGAAACGTATTTAGACACTTACGTTTTCCTCCCTTCTTATAGAACTTCTCCAGATACTTTTGAGTATCTTACTTTTTTACCATCTACCATTTTGTATCCAACTCTTGTTGGTTTTCCAGCTTTCTCATCAAATAACATTACTTTAGATGAGAATATAGCAGCTGGCTTGCTAACAACTCCACCTTGTGGGTTTATTGGAGTTGGCTTCATATGTTTAGTTACTATATTTATTCCTTCAACTACAACTTTTCCTTTTTTAGGGAATACCTTTACAACTTTACCTGTTTTACCTTTATCTTTACCAGAGATTACATAAACCATATCTCCTGTTTTTACGTGTAAAGTTTCTGGTATAAATTTAATTTTAGGTTTAGCCACGATATTAGCCTCCTCTCTTATTTATTAGATTACTTCTGGAGCTAGAGATAAAATCTTCATAAAGTTTTTAGCTCTTAACTCTCTTGCAACTGGTCCAAATATTCTTGTTGCTTTTGGCTCATTGTTGTTATTGATTATAACTCCTGCATTATCATCAAATTTTATATATGATCCGTCTTCTCTTCTTAATTCTTTTTTAGTTCTAACTATTACAGCCTTAACTACGTCACCTTTTTTAACGTTTCCACCAGGAATCGCTTCTTTAACAGATGCTACAACGATATCTCCAATTTTTCCGAATCTTTTTTTAGATCCACCTAATACTCTGATTATCATTAATTTTTTTGCACCTGAGTTATCAGCAACGTTAAGGATAGTTTGTTGTTGTACCATTAAATTATCCTCCTCTCACAATAATTGGAATTATCTAGCTTTCTCAACAATCTCTACTAGTCTCCATCTTTTATCTCTTGATAATGGTCTAGTTTCCATAATTCTTACTCTATCTCCAGTTTGAGCTACATTATTTTCATCGTGAGCTTTAAACTTAGTAGTGCTTTTTACTCTCTTCTTATAGATTGGGTGTAAAGCCATTGTTTCTATTGCAACAACGATAGTTTTATCCATTTTATCAGAAACAACTATTCCTTCTCTAACTTTTCTTTCGTTTCTCAAGACATTAACCTCCTCTTCCTAAGAATCAATTTATACTTTGAATGAGATTATCTTTCATTTAAGATTGTATTTATTCTAGCAATTTCTCTTCTAACTTCTCTGATTTTAGCAGTGTTAGTAAGTTGACCTAATGAAAGTTGGAACTTTAGGTTGAATAGCTCTTCCTTAAGCTCTTTACACTTAACAACTAAGTCTTCAGTTGACATTTCTCTTATTTCCTTAGCTCTCATTAGTTTTCACCACCATTCTCTCTTTTTACTATTTTACATCTTACAGGAAGTTTCATAGAAGCTTTTCTTAATGCTGCTATAGCTTTCTCCTCAGTTACTCCTGAAACTTCGAACATCATTCTTCCAGGTAAAACTACTGCTACCCAACCTTCAACACTCCCTTTACCTTTACCCATTCTCACTCCAGCTGGTCTAGCTGTGATAGGTTTGTCAGGGAATATTCTTATGAAAGTTTTTCCTTCTCTTTTGAATGTTCTGTTGATTGCAACCCTGCATGATTCTATTTGTCTATTTGTTATCCAGTGTGGCTCAAGAGCTTGTAGCCCGTAATCTCCGAATGCTACAGTGTTACCTCTTTGAGCTGTACCTTTCATTCTACCTCTAAACATTTTTCTATGTTTTGTTCTTTTTGGCATTAACATGACTACGCTTCTCCTCCTTCCCTTTTAGTTGGAAGAACTTCACCATGGAAAACCCATACTTTTATTCCAAGAGCTCCATAAGTTGTGTGAGCTGTTGCTGTTGCATAATCAATATCAGCTCTTAATGTATGTAAAGGAACTTTTCCTTCAACTACCCACTCAGCTCTGGCAATTTCTGCTCCATTTAGTCTTCCTGAAACCATAACTTTGATTCCTTTAGCTCCAGCTCTCATAGCTCTCATTACAGCTTGGCTTACAGCTCTTTTGTATGCTACCCTTTTCTCAATAGATGTAGCAATGTTTTCAGCAACTAGTACAGCATCTTTGTTAAACTCTTTAACTTCTTGTACTTTTACAGTTACTTTCTTTCCTGTTAATTTCTCAAGATTTACTCTTAAGTTATCTATTTCAGCACCTTTTCTTCCGATGATTATTCCTGCTTTAGCTGTGTAAACAAGAACTACTACATTTGAAGGAGAAGTTCTTTCGATCTTTACCTTCGCTATTCCTGCGTGGAAGTAGTTTTTCTTGACATACTCTCTGATTTTTACATCTTCATGGAAGTACTTAGCGTATTCCTTTTTATCTGCATACCAGTTAGAATCCCAAGATCTTGTTATTCCAAGTCTTAGTCCTCTAGGGTCTACTTTTTGTCCCACAGTCTTACCTCCTTAAACTACTTTTCAGAAACAGCAACAACAATGTGAGCTGTTGGCTTTCTGATTATATCTGCTCTTCCCATAGCTCTAGGCATTATTCTCTTAAGAGCTGGTCCATCATTTATCATAATTGTTGAAACTACTAACTTATCTTCGTCCATTTTGAAGTTGTTAGTTGCATTAGCAATAGCTGATGCTAATGTCTTCTTTATTAATCTAGCTGATTTTTTATTTGTATATTCTAGAATATCTAATGCTTCTAGTGCTGATTTTCCTCTCACTAAGTCAGCTACTAATCTAGCTTTTCTAGGAGACATTC
>JAHHSZ010000002.1 GCA_020024915.1 Fusobacterium sp.
CTTCTATACTTTGAAGTTCTCTTAAAAAATGTGCCCAGCATAAAGAATGTAGAATTTAGAGTATTTGCGATAGTTCCTTGCACCACCTATAGAGGTGGGCGACTTCTTACCTATTAGGTTAAAAATTACTAGTTTACCCACACCTTTTTATAATACTCCTCTTTTTTGTAAAACTACTGTAGTTAGATATGTTAATAGATCAGATACAGGTAAAGCTAACCATACCCCTCTCTCACCTATTATCTTTGGTAAAATAAATAAAGTAATGGCTACATACACTGTACTTCTTAATATAGATAGTAAATTAGCAGAATTAGCTTTTCCCTTTGATTGTAAATAAGCTATATTTATGAAATTAGCTCCCATAAATATAATAGCACTTGTATATAGTATCATTCCTTCTGATGCTTTTTTTCTTAAAACAATATCATTATTAAATAGCACAATCAAGCTCTTACTAAAGAATACTACCCAAATCAATATAATTATTGAAATTACAAATGAAACCCTATGTCCCAATTTATATATCCCTTTTACTCTTTCATGTAGCTTAGCACCATAGTTATAACTTACAATTGGTTGTATTCCTTGCCCCAATCCAGAGAATAACATTCTAAAGATATAGAATATATAACCTACTATACAAAAGGCTGAAACTCCTAATTCTCCACTATATTTCATAAATGATAAGTTAAATAGTATTGTTATCAGAGCTACTGCAAATTCCATTATAAAAGATGGAAATCCTATCATCAACATCTTATATAAAATATTTAATTTTAACTTCATAAATTTATATTTAAAGTGACAATCAAATCTGAAAAAATATTTTATTAAGAACAACATTGAAAATAGCTGTCCAATAGCTGTAGCTAAAGCTCCTCCAAACATTCCCCATCTAAATACTATTATAAAGAGCCAGTCTAAAATTATATTTGTAACAGCTCCAATTACCATTGCTATAAATGCATATGTTGGTGACTTATCATTTCTAACAACAGCATTTAAGCTATTTGCTAACATCAAAAAACCTACTCCGACAGTACAAGGATAAAGATAGGCTTTTACCATTGGTAATAATTGTTCACTAGACCCCATTAAATATAATAGCTTCTCATTGAAGATTATAACCATCAACACTATAAAGATATAACTTATTATATTCAAAGTTATTATATATGAGAAACATCTATTTTGAATTTTTTTATTTTTGGGATAGAGTGATATCAGTGTTGATCCTCCTACTCCAAACATCAAACTCAAAGCTGCTCCAAAGTTTACTATTGGATAACCTATATTTATGGCAGCAAGTCCATCTGCTCCAACCCCTTGTCCTATAAAAACTCCATCAATTATGGCATAAAAGGCTGTAACTAACATTCCTGTTACAGCAGGAATAGAAAAGTTTAAAAATAATTTTCCTATTGAATCCTTCCCTAAGCTAATTGATTTTGACATAGCTCCTCCTGTTTCAAAGCAAAGACTGACCCCAAAAAAGAGCCAGTCTAATTATTTTAATCAACTATTATTTTTTTATAAATTTTAATGGTTTATCATTTCCTAATAATGAAATGCTATTCTCTTCTATTACAATTTTATTTACATTTGCTAATTTCTTTAAATACTCAGCTTCACTCTCCATCTTAGCTGTTTCTCCAGCCATCATAGTAGATGCTACATTATCAATAGTTACCTTATCTCCTTCTATCTCTACAACACCAAAGTATCTGTTAACTCCTGAAAAACCATAGATCTTTCCACTATCAAATACTACTGTAATATCTGATCCTTCTAATGTATATTCTACTCCTTTTATAGAGTTCATATCTAACATAGTTTGGGCAGTTTTACTTATTGTACTTACTTTATCAGTTGTTTCACTTGTTTTTTCTAATGCTGTACATCCACTCAATAAAGCTCCTATCAGTGTTATCATCAATAGTGATTTTTTCATTTACACCCTCTCCTCTTCTAATTTTATACTGTCTAACAATTGTAGCATATTCAGAAAAATATATCAATTTATTTTATTCTTTTAAAAACAGGTTTCATTTTGTCAAATCCACAAATATAATTTACTCCTATGCTTTTTAAGAACTCATATGCCACATCAAAGTCCAAAGTTAGATACTCTTTAATATGTGAGTCAGATCCTATAGTTATGATCTCTCCACCCAATTCAAAATATCTTTTTACTATATCTGTACACGGATAAAATCTGTTCTCTTTATATCTATAACCTGATGTATTGATCTCTATCCCCTTTCCTTTATGAATTAGTGTTCTCAATATTTCGTCAATTACATCTTTATGCATATAATAATCCATGCCTCTATATTCAGACTTACCATATCTCGTTATAAAATCCATATGCCCATATACAGAAAACTGTTCATATTTTTTCACATTATCTAAAACTGTTTCAAAATAAAGTTTCTGTAGTTCCTCTTTGTTTCTTGTTTTTTGGAGCTCTCCCCAAGCTAAATCACACCTGTTAATAGCGTGTGTTGAAGCTATTACAAAGTCAAATGGATATTTTTTTACCTGCTCTTCCAAATACTCTCTTGTATGAGGTTGCACTCCTACCTCTACACCTAATTTTATATCTAGTTTTCTTATATACTCATCTTGATATTCTAATATTGTTTTAGTATATTTATCTAAATTTAAAATCCATTTCTCTGTCATTCCTTCAATATCATACTCTAAATGGTCAGTTATTGCAATCTCATTTAAACCTAAAGAGATTGCTTTTTCAAAAATATCTCTCATATTCTGGTTGGAATCTCCTGAAAACTCACTATGAATATGGTAATCATTTATAAACATCTCTCTCTCCTCTAAATATAATTTTTTAATATTTTAACATATTTTTTGAATTAAATATATTTCTTCTTTAAAAATTTATTCTTTAATTCTTTTCATGTCCTTTAATTAATCATTTTTTGTCATTAACAAGCAATCTTCTATCTACTTTACAAAAGACTGTTGTTACTATATATGATGAAATTATTGACAGGACAACTAATGAGAATGGACTAATCAAATTTTATACATATGATAAATTAAAAAATTTAATATTGAAATCAATACTTTGATGATAAAATGATGAAAAATATATGTTATATCTTAAAGAAAATGGAATAAACTCAATTATTACAAATTTTCCAGATATAGCTAAAAGTCTATTAAACAAATAAAATTATATTGAAAATTTTAGATAAATATTATAAAATTTAGAAAATTGGATGTTAATTTAGATTATATATTTTAACCTATGGAGGTAAAAAATGTTTGATAAAAATGTATATATTGAAAGAAGGGAAGGACTAAAATCTCTTCTAAAATCTGGTGTTATAATTTTACCTGGAAATCAAGAATCCCCTAGAAACTATAAAGGAAATGATTACAACTTTGAGCAAGATTCTAATTTTTTATATTATTTTGGTATGAATGTTCCAGACCTTATAGGAGTAATTGATGTTGATAATAATAAAGAATATATTTTTGGTACTGATTTTACTCTTGATGATATTGTTTGGATGGGAGAACAAAAATTGCTAAAATCTCTTGCTGAAGATGTTGGAATAAATAATTTTGTCGAAATGATAGAGTTTTCTAAATTTGCTAACTCACTTTTAGAGAAGAAAAGAAAACTACTATTTTTGCCACAATATAGAAGTGAAACTATTATGCAATTGAGCAAATACTTTAAAATTGACCCATTTAATTTTAATAATTTTGTATCTGAAAAACTTATTCTAAGTGTAGTTGAACAGAGAAATACAAAATCAGCTCTAGAGATCTCTGAAATTGAAAAAGCTGTAAATATAACAAGAGAGATGCATCTCAAAGCTATGGAAGTAGTTAAGCCTGGAATAAAAGAGTATGAAGTAGTAGCTGCTCTTGAAGAGGTTGCAGCCAGATACAATGCCTCTACATCTTTTCACACTATATTCACAAGAAATGGTCAAATACTGCATAATCATTACTATGGTAATACTTTACAAGAAGGAGATCTAGTAGTATTAGATGCTGGTGCTAGAAATGAAGAAGGATATTGTGGTGATATGACAACTTCTTTCCCTATTTCTGGTAAGTTTACTGATGTACAAAAAGATATTTACTCACTTTTGATAGAGATGTTTGAAAAGGCTGAAGAGCTTATCAAACCTGGTATAACTTATAAAGAGGTACACCTTGAAGTATGTAAAGTCTTAACTGAAGGAATGAAAAAGAGAGGTCTTATGAAGGGAGATACAGAAGAGGCTGTAAAAGCTGGAGCTCATGCACTATTTTTCCCACATGGACTAGGTCATATGTTAGGACTTGATGTACATGATATGGAAGCTCTTGGAGAAAACTATGTAGGTTATGAAGATTTTCCTAGAGAGATGCAATTTGGTCTTAAATCATTGAGATTAGCTAGAAAGTTAAGACCTGGTTATGTATTTACTGTTGAACCTGGCATATACTTTATTCCTGAATTAGTAAGAATGTGGAAGAAAACTAATAAGTTTACTGAGTATCTAAACTATGAAGAGATTGAGAAGTACCTTTCTTTTGGTGGAATGAGATATGAAGGAGATTTCTTGATAACTGAAACAGGAGCAAGAAGATTAGGTGATAAGATGCCTAAATATCCTCACGAAGTTGAAGCATGTATCAATAGATAAAATATAAAGTTAAGAGTATAGATAATCAGATTTTATCTACACTCTTATTTTTTAATCTATATATCTAAATTTTATTCTTTTTCCTTCAAATACTAGTGAAATCTACTAATGCTTTAAAGTTAATCTTTCATATGTTGAAAAAATATTTAAAACTTGTAACTTTACTCCTAACTCCAAACTATCTTCATCTACATCAAACTTACCATTGTGAAGCGGTGCCACTATCCCTTTAGAAATGTTTCTAACACCTAAATTAAAGAAAGCTCCTGGAACTTTTTCAACATAGTAGGCAAAATCTTCAACTCCCATATTAACTAACTTTTTTTCATAAATTCCCTTCTCTCCCAATAGCTCTTTAGCATTTGCCTTTACTATATCCACATATTCATCATGATTTATGAGAGCCGAATATCCATCAACATATGACACTTTTCCCACTGCACAATAAGCTTTAGCTGAATTCTCTACCATCTCTTTTATTCTCTCTTTAGCTCTTACTTTTACCTCATTGGATAATGTTCTCAATGTTCCTGAAGCTATGACTCTTTGAGCTACTATATTCTCTTTATCTCCACCATTTATCTTCCCTAAACTAAGTACAGCTGAATCTCTTGAGTCTATATTTCTACTAATAATACTTTGAAGTGATGTAATTATGCTACAAGCTGTAACAATGGCGTCTATACCTTGACTAGGGTAAGCCCCGTGACAACTTTTTCCCTCTATCTCTATCTTTACATCAGTTGATGAGGCACAATAAGCACCATACTTTATTCCAATTGCTCCACACTCTATTGTAGGATCCACATGTAAACCGTATATAACATCTACACCTTCCAAACAACCATCTTCTATCATAGGTAGAGCTCCTCCACTTGTCTCTTCAGCTGGTTGAAAAATTAGTCTTACATTGCAAGGCAATAGTTCTCTATTTTCTGATAATACTTTTCCGACACCTAAAAGTATTGCTGTATGTACATCATGTCCACAGGCATGCATCTGACCAGCTATAGTAGACTTATACCCCTTACTACTACACTCTAATATTGGTAAAGCGTCCATATCAGCTCTTAAAGCTATAGTTTTATTTTTATCCTCTCCCTCTATATCTGCTACTATACCTGATCTACCTACACCAACTCTATATTTAATTCCCAATTCACCTAAAATATGAGTTACATAGGCTACCGTCCTTGAAAGTTGAAAATCTAATTCTGGTATCTTATGTAGGTCTCTTCTTATCTCAATTAGCCAATCTCTATTAATACTATCAAATACTGTTTTTATCCTCATTTTCCCTCCTAGTTATGCTTATAAAAAAAGGAGAAAATTTTTGTCCAGTAAGATAAAATTTTTCTCCTTTAATTTCTATAATTTTAATTAATCTATTATTTCTGCTTCATCTCCAGTAGCAAAATCATAGTTCCCAAATCCTAATATTGGATAGAAAATAAATCCTAAAAATGTAAGTCCTAACCCAAATAATACTGGTGAACTTATTTTGAAATTTTTAGCAATATTTATATTTATTTTTATAACTACAAAAAAGTTCACTATTGGTATTATTAGAAGTAAAATATACCACCAATTTAACTTAGCCAAAACTGTTATCATTAAATACACATTATAAATTGGAATTAATGATGTCCACCCCTGTAATCCTGCCTTTGTGAAAACTTTCCACATTCCTATTAGAACAATAATTAAAATAATTAAACCAATCATTTAAAATCCTCCTTTTGATACTTTTATATTTTATTTTTTTGAAATTAATTTAAAATATCCGTCCTCTGTTTTCTCTATTTTTCCCTGCTTTAATAGATTTCCAACAGCTCTTTTAAATGCCTTTTTACTCATATTAAAATAATCCACTATCTGCTCTGGAGTAGTTTTGTCATTAAATCTAAAACTATCCCTTAAAATTCTCATTTTTTCAAGTATTAGCTCAGCATCTTTATCTAATTGGATATAAGCAAGTTCTCTAGGAGAAAGATCTAATTTTCCATCTTCTCTTACTCTTATTACTCTCGCTTCTATTTCATCACCTATCTTATAGTTTTTGAAGTACTCATTTTTTGGTATTAATCCAAAATATCTATCCTCTACAGCAACAAAAACACCAATCTCATCATTTATTCTATATACTGTTCCTGAAACTATATCATTTTTCTTCATTGATGTGCTTGGTAATAAGAATTTATATATCTTCATTGTAGCTGAAAGTCTACCCTTACTATCCTCATAAATTCCTACCAAATATCTTTTTCCAACTTCAACATCAGTCTCCTGCTGTCTTTTAGGTAAAAGTAACTCTTTCTTCAGTCCCCAATCCATAAAAGCCCCTAAAGTTGGGTGAACATCTGTTACCTCTAATTTAGCTAAAGTTCCCACTAAAGCCTCTGTCTTCCTAAAAGTTGCTACAGGTCTATCTTCAGAATCCATATAAATTAAAACTTCAATCTCGTCTCCCTCTTTTAGATCTCTATCCTCTAATTCGTTATTAGGTAAAAGTATATTATCCTTACTATCACCTGTCCCAGCATCAAGATATGCCCCAACACTAGCAAAATTATTTATAACCATTCTCTGTCTTTTTCCTATTTTTATCATCAATTTCTCCTTATCACTCTAACAATACACCTGTATTATACATTTTATTTTTATTTTTTACAAGAATAATTTTTTTATTTCATTTTTTAACTCTAAATGGTTCTCTTCCTTTTTAAATATTTTTTTTATTGTACTTGGTTTTTTTGAAAAAACTATAATAGTATCTCCTAACTCTACAGCTAAATCTATATCATGTGTGATGAGAAACACTGTTTTTCTCTCCTTCATTTGAAATAATTTTAAATAATCAACTATCTCTTTTTTAGTTTTAATATCTAAAAATTCAAAAGGTTCGTCCATAAAAAGATAATCACTTGGAAAGGCAAAAGCCCTTGCTATTCCAACTCTTCTCTTCATACCACCACTTAAATTCTTTGGGTATTCATCTCTATAATCTAAGAGATTTACCACTTTCAAATACCTTTCTATATACTCTTTCATAGTATCTTGAGGAATCTTATCCTTTAAGACATACTCTATATTTTCATATACAGTTTTCCAAGGGATTAGAGTGTCCTCTTGAAAAATATAGGATATTCCTTTCTCTATATCTCTTTCATAAACTACCTCTCCTGAATATTTGGTAATATCTTTAGATAAAATCTTTAAAAGTGTTGTCTTTCCACAACCAGACTCCCCTAAGATCACAGTAACTTTTCCCTCATCTCCAACAAAAGATATTCCTAATAAAACAGCTCTATCTCCAAAGCTTTTCTCTATATTTTTTACTTCCATCTATAACTCCTACTCACCATATCATTCAATCTTTTTAAGCCATTCTCTAAAATATAGTTAATCACTATTACAATTGCAATCCAAGCAAATATATTTGAGCTTTCTAAGTAGATCTTATTCAAAAATATCTCACCACCTATTGAAAAACTCTCCTGTGAAAGTACCTCTCCAGCTATTATTACTTTGAATGTCAGTCCGATATATGAGGGTAAATTTGGTGCTATAGAGTAGTAGACACTAGGGATATAGATATCAGTTATCACTCTCTTTTGAGGTACTCTATAGATTTTTGACATTTTTAGAAGATTGACATCACTATTATTTAATGCCCCTAAAATACTCTCATAGAGTATTGGAAAGAGTATCAAGAATCCAACTACTATTGGAACACTCTCTGTTGTACTCCAAATCAATACCAATATAATTATTGCTATTGTTGGTACAGCTCTTAAGAACACTATGAATGGGGATAACAGTTGTTTAACTGCTTTATATTTATATGATATTGTTGCAACTATAGTAGCTCCTAAAAGAGATAACAATATCACTAAAAAAAGCCTGCTTAAAGTATTGTATAGAGTGTGTAAAAATTCTATACTTCCCATTATTTTTAAAAGTGATTCTCCTATCTGAATAACCCTAGGAAAGAGAAGAGAGTTGTCTATAAACAAGGCAACTCCCTCCCAAATGACAATAAAGAGTATAAAGGAGAACATTTTATAACTACTTTGTAAATATCTCTTCATCTGGTACTTTTCCTCCGATTACTTTACTGTTCACTTCATTTAAATTTTTAAAATACTTAATATACTCCTCTTGACAATCCAATATTGATGTATAATAGATATTTGCTCTTTTCAATATCTCATCTAAATTGCTTGTATCTACAGTTATATTGTTCTCTTTGATATTTTTTATAGTTTTTTCCCTATCCTTATATAATAGTACACTGCTCTCTCTAACTTTTTCTACTAATTTTTCTACTAACTTTGGATTTGAACTATATAACTCCTCTTTTACTATTAAAGTTGCTTGAGGATAACCTAAATCTGATTTCATTATATTTTTCCATTCATCATTTAAACTGGCCACAACATTTGTAATCATACTCTTAGTTAAAATTTTGCTTAACATTGGTTCTGGAATAACTACTGTATCAATTTTTTTACTTAAAAACAACATAGCCAATTCATTTCCATTGGCTAGATAATTTATCTCTAAGTCCTTACTACTTAATCCTTTAGCTTCTAAAATAGACTGAAATATTATATCTGGTGTCAATCCTTTTCCAAAAGTATATACCTTTTTTCCTTTTAAGTCATTTAATGAGGTAATGTTATCTCTACTTATTACATAGAATGATCCCCAACCTACTGTTCCCAAAATTTTATAATTTAAATTCTTATTATATAACTGAGCTGAAAAGTTTGAAGGAACTATTCCTATATCTCCCTCTCTTTTTAACATATCTACTACAAGGGCATCCGAGGCTTTCTCTACCTTGTAAGCTATTGTATCCTCATCTATATTTTTTACATTGGATATCATATTAGCTATAGACATAGCTGGCAATCCATCTGGAACTAAAAAATTTATATTTTGTGCATAAACACTTAAATTCATCAAACCTAATAAAAATATCTTTACTATCTTACTTTTTATCATCTATTATCTCCCCTTGAAAAACTCTTGTGAATCACCAAAATAATAACTTCTATCTTTTTTATTTAGAAATAATAGTCTGTTAGCATACTGACATATCTCTTTTATATTGTGAGTTATAAATATAACTGTTAATTGATCTTCACTACATAAAGTTTTTATCATCTGATAAACGGCTAACTTATTCTTCATATCAAGTGTTGAACTAGGACTATCTATTATCAATAGCTTAGGCTCTGTTATCAAGTGCTTTGCCAAGTTCATTCTCAACAATTGACCTTTATTTAATTTGTTAATCTTTTGATTTCTAATATCATATAAATCCAATCTTTTTAAAAGAGAGTCTACCTTGTCCCAATTCTCCTCTTTAAATAATTTTACTCTTTTTTTAGACAATAGTGCTACTGCCACTATTTCTCTTACCGTTCCTATAAAATTCTCTTTCTGTTGTGCTGAGTTTTGAGCAATATAACTGACCTCATCTTTTCCTATATTGTGGTACTGTATATCTCCACTTATTCCTGAATTAATCAATCCTAAAATACTCTTTATCAAAGTACTTTTTCCAGAACCAGGCACTCCTCCTATAGCTAGATAATCGCCTTTTTCCACAACAAAAGAAAGATTTTCTAAAACACTTCTGTTCTTGTACAATAAGCAAAACTTTTCCACTGTTAAAATATTTTCCATCTAGCTACCTCCAATAAATATATATTCCATACTACATTATATCACGATCTAAAATTTAAGTAAATTAAATAATATTTAACATAAATAAAAAAACTACACTCTTTATCTCATCTTAGAATTTTGAGTGTAGTCTGTCATTTGGTCTATTTATCTAATTTATTCCATTTAGCTTGTCCCTTTTGGTATAAATCCTCTCCATAGATATCATTTATAACTATTGCTGGAAAGTTCTCCACTTCCAATCTTCTAAGAGCTTCTGCTCCCAAATCTTCATAAGTTATTAATTCAGCTTTTTTTATAGATTTTGATATAAGTGCAGCAGCTCCACCAACTGCAGCAAAATAAACTGCCTTTTCAGAAACAATAGCTTCTTTAACCTCTTTTGATCTAGCTCCTTTTCCTATCATTCCCTTTAATCCTACTTTAATTAAATCTGGAGCATATGCATCCATTCTATAACTTGTAGTTGGTCCAGCACTTCCTATTGGTTTTCCTGGTTTTGCTGGTGTAGGTCCAACATAATAAATCACTTGTCCTTTTATATCTATAGGTAACTCTTTTCCCTCTTCTAATAATTTAACAAGTCTTGCATGTGCAGCATCTCTTGCTGTATATATAACTCCTGTTATCTTTACTGTATCACCAATTCTTAATTTAGCTATATCTTCTTCTTTTAAAGGTGTTGTAATATGGTATTCCATTAACTTCTCCTCCTCAAACCTTTATTTATAATTCTATCTTTTTATGTCTAGCTGCATGACAATTTATATTGATTGCCACTGGTAAAGCAGCTATATGACAAGGATAAGTATTTACTTTTACAGCAAGAGCAGTAATCAACCCTCCCAATCCTAATGGTCCAACTCCTGTCTTATTTATTAATTCTAATAACTCTTTCTCTAATCTTCTTGCAATAGGATCTGGATTCACATCATTTATATCTCTTAAAATAGCTTCTTTAGCTAGAATAGCTGCTTTTTCGAAGTTTCCACCTATTCCTACTCCAACTATTATTGGTGGACAAGGATTACCACCAGCATTTTTTACTGTCTCAACTACTAATTTTTTTACACCCTCTATTCCATCTGAAGGTTTTAACATTTTCAAAGTACTCATATTCTCAGATCCTCCACCTTTTGGAGCTACAACTATTTTAACTTTATCTGAGTTTGGAACAAGTTTTGTATGAATTATAGCTGGAGAGTTATCTTTAGTATTGACTCTATCTAAGGGATGTCTTACAACTGATTTTCTAAGATACCCTTTTTCATATCCTCTTCTAACTCCTTCATTTATAGCTTCATATATATCTCCCGGTATTTTTACCTCTGTTCCTATCTCTAAGAATATAACTACTATTCCTGTATCTTGGCACATAGGAACTTCCTCTCTCATAGCTATCTCATCATTCTCTATGATCTGCCCTAAAATATTTTTTCCTACTTCAGATTCCTCTTTCTCATAAGCATCTTTGATCTTATTTAGAATCTCCTTTCCAATAAAATAATTCCCTTCAATGCACATTCTTTCTACTTCATCAGTAACTCTTTTTAAATCTAATTCTTTCATTAGAAACCCGCCCTTCTTTTAAAGTTAAACTTTAATTTTTTTGTAACGTTCTAACTTTATCATACCATAAATTCCACATTTTTTGAATAGTTCATAGGATAGATTTTTAGTATCTACTTCTTGAGAAAAATATATTTAATTAATAATAGAAAAAAGAGAGTACTCTCCAGAATACTCTCTTTTCAAATCTATTTCTTATAGTTTTCCAATCTTTGATATAGCATAGTTGCTGCCGATTCCATCAATCTAGTTTTTATAAACTCATCACTGATCTCAGCAAAATAATTGGTTGCTATCAGAGTTGCAAATCCATGAGCATACATCCAACAATCTAGATAGAGTTCTATTTTAAACTCTTCATCTAAATGGTCAAATCTGCCATCTTTCAATATCTCTTCCTTTATCAAATCTCTAAACTCTCTTATTACTTCATTTCTCTTTCCCAAGCTCTCTTTTAAAAATATAGCTCTAAATAACTCTTTTTCCTCTCTTGCAAATATACATATACCCATTCCAATATTTAAGAAGATCAAATCTGTTCTCTCTTTTTTCACATATTCAAGAAAAAGTTGTTTTGCATTCTCTAAAAGCTCATGTTTTAATATATCCATTGAACTGTAAAAACTATATATTGGTGCTGGAGATGACTCCAACGATTTTGCAAGATTTCTAGCACTAATACCCTCTATCCCCTCAGCTTTAAATATCTCAAAGGCTTTATTATATACTTGTTCCTTTGTGAATATTGGTTTTTTTGGCATTGTATCCTCCTTTAACTACATCTAAAACTATTAGAATCTCTTAGTATAAGATACTCCCATAGCAGTTATACTCTTACTATATTCAGGATTTTTAACATCTTTAAACTTTGGATTTGAATACTTTTGATTATAGTGTCCATCTTGAGAATCATAGATAAAATGTGCAACTGTGAATACCCACTCTGTTGTCTCATCTGGATTATATTTTAATCCTGTTCCTAACATTACAGAGTTTAATCCATACTCTACATCATCATAAGATGTCACCTTTGCTCCTGTATCAGCATAGTTTATACTTCCTAGTACTGCCCATTTAGGTGATAATCTATATTCAGTTCCTAGAGCTAACTCCCAACCGTTATCATATTCTGGATGTATCTCTTTAACTCCTAGCTTACTTAATTTTGAACTTCCTTTTTTCACTCCACTATCCATCTTAGCATCTTTATTAAAGTAATAGTTTCCTGATAGAGCCACTGTCCAATCATCAGTTACTCTATATGACATACCTGCTGCTAAGATAGCTGGTAGATCTCTTCTTGACTTAGTTCCAATAGAGTATTCAGGATAAAAAGTTCCAAATCCCAATCCATTTAAAAATCCTAACATTGAATTTTTTGAATTTAATCCCTCTTCACTACCATGAGCCTTAAAGTTTAACTTAATTCTAGTGTCATATCTCATAGCTAGATTTAATCTATCTGAAGCTTTATAGTTTAATCCTAACTGCCCTCCAAATCCCCAAGCAGTTCTTTTAGAATCCATATGAGCTGACCCCAATTGTCCCAATTTTGAATCTACATAGATATCTCCTTTTAAAGTTCTACTTCCATAGATAGCTCTACCTGCTACTGATATTGATAGTTTTTCATCAACTTTAAATACCTTACCAAAAGTATTTTGAATATATAGATTTGATCCCTCTACCTTAGATCTATCTGTATTTAATCCAATCTTAGTTAAATCTATACTCTTTGGATTATGAGCAAAAATACCATTTAATATATCTGGAATTACAGCTGTACCAGCCACTCCATCCTTATACTTTAGGTCTCCACCTCCACCTAAAGCACCAAATGTCCAATATAGTGCTGAATCATCTTCAACTTTATATAGTGCAAAGTTTGGTATAGGTTGAACTAATTGAGCCTTATACTCTTTTCCTCCATATGTCATCTTCTCATGTCCTAAAGCTAACTGTCCACCTAATTGAACATAAGTTCCATTCTCTAAGTGAACTAATCCTGCTGGATTATAGTAAGCAGACGCTTTATTTATCATACCGTTTTGTGCTTGGTTTCCTAAATATTCTGGTGTATATGTTTGAATATGGTCAATAGAAGCTGCATAAGTTGCTGAACTTAATACTGTTGCTAAAGCCAATAGTCCTAATCTTTTTTTCATGATTCCTCCTAGAAATTATTTATAACATATGTAATATATCATCTGTAAGTTAATAATTAGTTAATTAAAAATTAATTTTTTTTAATCTTTTTTAATTTCTTGAGGAATTACTCCTAATTCATAAGCTTTTAATAGTTTTCTCAGATCATTTATTTGTGTTTGAAGTTCTCTTCCTATATCTGTATCTTTTACTCTTATTCTATTTACACTACTATCCTCTACAATCCTAGTGGAAGATATTATATCTCTTCCCTCACATATAGCCTTTTCAAGAGATTCAAATGGTTCATGCTCCACTATCTTCAACCCATATGAGTTGGAAATCAGTGTATATCCTGCTATTCCAGTCTCTTTTTGATAAGCTTTTGAAAATCCTCCATCTATTAAAAAAAGCTTTCCTTTTGCTTTTACTGGCTTCTCTCCCTTCAATGTCTTAACTGGGACATGTCCATTAATTATATGAGAAATATTAGGATTCAAGCCAAATTCACTCAAAATCTTCCTGCACACACTCTCCTCATTATATAGTTTATAGTATGGATTTTTATTTTCAATATGTGTTATCTTGTCATCAATAAAATATCTTTCAAAAGTTTTCATAGCATCTTTACCAAAAAGTGGTGAATCCTTTCCACACCAAAGATACCATAAAAAATCATTATATTTCTCTTGTTTATCTTTTCTACCCCTATACAAATAAGCTTTTCTAACTATCTCCTCTATTTTATCTAGATACTCCTTCCCTTTTAGCTCTTCACCAAATACACATACCCTTTTCAACTCTCCAGACTCTGTCAAAGGTATACAACCATGATACAATAGATTAGAATTATGTTTTAAATACACACTTCCATTAGTAAAGAAAAAATCTATATGTCTTTGCAATTTTTCACTATTAACAAAGTATTTCTCCAATTTTTCCATAACCTCTCTCTCCTCTTTAGTGAGAAGATATGGATTCTTTTTATCTATTGTTGGAAAATTACTATCATTTAGAGCATAACTCTTTCCGTCCAGCTTCACTGTTCCTAATTCATAATCTATTTTATCCAACAGTTGTCTTTTTTCCAATTCAAATTGAGGATTTCTTTTTGACATTTCCCCTTCTATCTTAAATTGAATAATTGTAATAGCCTTATGTATTTGTGCCATAAGCTGTGAACTTTTCTCTCCCTTTGGGATAAAGCTTTTACAACTGTCACTACTGTAAGTATCAATAGCAAATGTAGCTAAAGGGAGAAGATTTATTCCATAAGCCTCCTCCAATATATCAGTATTGGAATATCTAGCACAAATCCTAATCACATTAGCTATGCAAGCAAGGTTTCCTAAACTTGCACCTATCCATAACATATCATGATTTCCCCATTGTACATCTGTATTATGGTGTTTTATAAGTGTTTCCATTATTAAATGTGGACTGCTTCCTCTATCATAAATATCACCAATAATATGTAATTTATCTATCATCAATCTCTGAATTAGATCAGCTATGGCTTTTATAAATTCCCTACCTCTACCTAGAGATATTACCGTATCTATAATATTTTCAACATACTCTTTTCTATTTGGAAGCTCTTTTCTCTCATAGATAAGCTCCTGTAATATGTACTCAAAATCCTTTGGCATAGCCTTTCTTACCTTTGAGCTTGTATATTTTGACGCAGTTACACTACAAACTTCTAACATTCTATATATAGTATCTTTTAACCATTTATCTGGATTTTTTTTATTTTTTAATATATATTCAACCTTTTCTCGTGGATAGTATATTGTACTAGCTAACTCCTTTTTCTCAAAATTATTCAGAGTATCTTGAAAAATATCATTAATTTTCTCTTTTATAGTTCCTGATCCATTTTTTAATACATGATTAAAAGCTGGATATTCTCCATGAATATCTGTTAAAAAATGCTCTGTCCCCTTTGGCAAATTAAGTATCGCTTGTAAATTTATTATCTCAATTGTAGTTTCTGAAATATTTCTAAATTTAGAAGAAAGGAGCTTAAGGTATTTAAGCTCCTGAATATCATCATATTTTTTCATAAATTACCCTCACAATCTAATTTTTATGTAGAATATGGCTCTGTGCTGCTGCAACTATAGCTACTAGCACTCTAAAAGGAGAACAACTTACATAATCTAACTTTACTCTATCAAAAAATTCTATGCTCTTAGGATCTCCACCATGCTCTCCACATACTCCCATTTCAATCTCTTTATTTCCTTTTCTTCCTAACTCAACTGCTAATTTAACTAGTTTTCCCACACCTCTCTCATCTATTGTTGCAAATGGTTCAACTTTCAATATTCCATTCTCATAATATTCAGGCATGAATTTTACTGAGTCATCTCTTGATAATCCCATTGTTGTCTGAGTTAAATCGTTTGTTCCAAAAGAAAAAAAATCTACATTTGCTGCTATCTCATCAGCTAATAAACAAGCTCTTGGAGTTTCCATCATAGTTCCAAGCTTATAAGCCACTCTCATTTTTTCATCTTCAAAAACTCTCTCTATCTCTTTTATCAAATTCTTTTTAATAAACTGTAACTCCTTAGCTCCAATTATTAATGGAATCATTATCTCAGGTTTTACATCTATTCCTTCTCTTCTACATTGAATACTTGCTTCAATTATTGCTCTAGCCTGAATATTATATAATTCTGGACGAGTTACTGCCAATCTACAACCTCTATGTCCTAACATTGGGTTTTCATCTTTTAAATTTCTTATTCTTCTCTCTACTTCTTCATAGGAAACATTTAATATCTCACACATTTTCTCTTTATCTTTATGCTCTTTTGGTAAAAATTCATGTAGAGGTGGATCTAATAGTCTAACTATTACCACATCATTTCCCACTACTTTAAAGATATTATAAAAGTCCTCTCTTTGCATATTGTGAAACTTTTCAAGAGCTAATCTTACTTCTTCAGAATTGTGACTTAATATCATTCCTCTAATTGTCCATATCTTATCTTTTTGGAAAAACATATGCTCTGTTCTACAAAGTCCTATTCCCTCTGCTCCAAATCCTTTTCCTAAACTAGCATCTCCAACTGTATCAGCATTCATTCTAATTCCTAGTCTTTTAATCTCTTTGCACCAAGTTATAAACTCTTTCAAATTCTCATCAAACTGTGGTTTTGTAAGAGGTACTTTTCCAAAATATATCTCACCAGTATAACCACTTATTGAGATAAATTCTCCTTCTTTTACTGTGTAACCATTGATGTGCATCTCTCTTTTTATATCATCTATCTTTATAGCTCCACAGCCTGTCACACAACATTTGCCCATTCCTCTTGCTACCACTGCACCATGAGATGTAGCTCCCCCTTTTACTGTTACAATTCCTTGAGCCAAACTGATACCTCTTATATCCTCTGGAGAAGTTTCCTCTCTTACCAATATAGTCATCTCTTTTGTGTGCACTCTTTCAGAAGCAAATACTACTCTTCCTATCGCTACTCCTGCTGATCCTGCTAATCCCTTTCCTAGAAGTGTAGCCTGCTTTATAGCATCCTCTTGAAAATTTCCATGTAATAACTGAGGTAATACTGCTGGATCTACCTTCATTATAGCTTCCTCTTTACTCAGTAATCCCTCTCTTCTCATCTCTACAGCTATTTTTACAGCTGCATATGGACTTCTTTTACCATTTCTAGTCTGTAATAGAAATAGTTTTCCATCTTCAATAGTAAATTCTATATCTTGCATATCCTTATTATGTTTCTCTAAGATCTTAGCAAGCTTACTAAATTCACTATATACTTCTGGTAATTGCTCCTTTAATCTCTCTATTGGCTCAGGTGTTCTAATCCCTGCTACTATATCCTCACCTTGTGCCTTCAATAGATATTCTCCAAATATCTCCTTATCTCCATTTGAAGGATTTCTTGTAAATGCTACACCTGTTCCTGATCTCTCATTTAGATTTCCAAAAACCATCTCTTGAACCACAACAGCAGTTCCCATCTCATCATCTATTCTATTTATTCTTCTATAAACCTTTGCTCTCTCATTTTCCCAAGAGTTAAATATTGCATCTATAGCCATAAATAACTGCTCTTTAGCACACTCTGGAAACTCTTTTCCTGTCTCCTCTCCATATAGCTCTTTTGCTCTTGCTATTAACTCTCTTCTATCTACTTCTTTTCCTAGTTCCTCTTTTAATTTGAGAAATTTCTCCTTCTCTACATCCATTACAATCTCTGCAAACATCTGAATAAATCTAAAATAAAGGTCATATACAAACTCTTCATTATGAAAAATTCCCATCATCATTTCAACAGTTTTATCATTCATTCCAAGATTCAAAATCGTATCCATCATTCCAGGCATAGAAACTGGTGCTCCTGATCTTACAGATACAAGAAGTGGTTTATCCCCCCCAAACTCTTTCCCTGTCATTTTTTCTAGTTTATCTATTTGCTCTAATACCTCATTCTTTAACTTTTCACCTATAGTTTGTCCAGCTTTGTAATACTCTCTACAAGCATCAGTAGAGATGATAATCCCCTCTGGAATAGGAAGTCCTATCTTTTTCATCTCTGCTAGGTTTCCTCCCTTTCCACCCAATATATTTATCATCTCTTTATTCCCCTCTTCAAACAAATAAACCCTTTTCATTTCTTCCTCCTATTTACTATAATGTTCTAAGAAAAGTTTAGCTATATTAGTTTTAGTCAATCTTCCAACCAGTTCATATATTTTTTTCCCTTTTACTTCTTTTATTTTTACTACTGGAATACAGTCTATTTGATGCTCTATTATCTTCTTCACACCTTCAATTATAAACTCATTCTCTTCACAATAGATTATATTTGGCATTCTTGTCATAATAATGTTTATTGGAATTTTTTCTATGTCATTTTTTCCTATTGCTATCTTCAATAAATCCTTTCTTGAAACTATTCCTACAAGGCTATTCCTCTCTGTTATAAACATAGTTCCTACATCTTTAGTAAATATTTTTATTATCGTCTCATATACAGAAAGATCTGAATCTACTGACACTACATCTCCCATTATATCCTTAATATACATCTTCTCTTTCTTCGCTACATAGGTATATCCCAATTTAGGTTTGGACTTTAAAAAACCTGCCTTAGTTAACACTGAAAAATCTGTTCTCAATGCTGATCTTGTTAAAGATAGTTTTTTTGCTATCTCATCTCCTATAATTGGTTCATTCTCTCTAACTATCTTTAATATCTGTCTCTGTCTTTCAGTAAGACTCATTACTCCTCCTACTAGTGTACACTTATTTTATGTTAAGTAAAATTTAATCTCTATATATATGGTTATATCATCATTTAAACAATAAGTCAACATTATTATAAGTGTACACTTTTTATTTTTGAAGTTTAGCCTCTATTTTTCTAGAGTTTTGTGCTATAATTTAAATTGAAAATTTTTTATAAAGGAGAGTTCAATGGGAAAATTCGTATTTTATTATTCAGTTGTTGGTGCTAGAAAAAGTGCTGAGCTTATTTTGACTGGACATAGAAATATTATGGCTGGTAAAAAGGTGGCTGTCTTTCAACCTTCAACAAATACTAGAGATGGTGGAAAAATAAGGAGTAGAGCCTTAAAAGAGGGTATGGACGCCATTATAATGACTAAAGATTTCAACCTTTATGATTGGTGGCTTGAAAATAAACCTAATCTTATTTTGATAGACGAAGTACAGTTTATTACAAAATCTCAGATAGATGATCTAGTTAAAATTATTAGAAACTCTAAAACACTTGTTTTTAGTTATGGACTTATGTCTAATTTTATGGGTGAGCTTTTTGAAACAGTAGCTTACATGTTACCATTCATTACTAAAATTGTTGAAATTC
The DNA here is from genome assembly GCA_020024915.1 of Fusobacterium sp. Lineage (GTDB taxonomy): Bacteria > Fusobacteriota > Fusobacteriia > Fusobacteriales > Fusobacteriaceae > Fusobacterium_A. Next base: position 19,958 of record JAHHSZ010000002.1, read on the forward strand.
CTACTGTTTGTGAAGTGTGTGGAGATGCCAAGGCTACAATGAATATTTTAGTTGATGAAAGTCAAAATAAAAATGGTGGCGAGATTATTATTGGAAACCATTTTAAAGGTGTTTGCTTAAAGTGTTTTTTAGATCATAAAGAGAAATAAAAATAGAAAAGGAAAGATTTTGTGAAAAGAATATAGAAGTTTGATGGAATGGTTCTAGGAACTCCTATTAGAATTAACTTTACTAGATAAAAAAGAGAGCAATACACTCTACTCGCTCTCTTTTTTAGTTTGATGTTTTTTATTTGACCGCAGAGATCTGAATCCTTCTCCCCATACTTCAGAAACATCTGATACAGTTATGAAAGCATAAGAATCAATCTCCTTAACAATCATCTTTATCCTATTTAGCTCAAATTTACTAGCTACACAGTAGACAATTTTTATATTATTTTGAGTATAACCACCTATACCGTTTATAACAGTAGTTCCTCTCTCTGTTTCCACCATAATTTTACTTCTTATTTCATCAGATTTTTCAGATATTATCGTAATTCCTTTTGATTTAGTATACCCATCTTGAAAATAATCAATAGCCTTTGATACAATTAACATAGCTATTAAAGTGTACATAACTATCTCTTTTCCAAAAAATATACCTGCTATCCCTAAAATTACCACATCAAGAAAGAGCATTGTCTTTCCCAATGGAATATCAAAATATCTATTTAGTATACGTGCAATTACATCAGTTCCACCAGTAGATCCATTTACCATAAATATCAATCCTAATCCTATACCTACAAATAGACCTCCATAGATTGATCCCAACATAATATCATTAGTCAGTCCTTTGGTATTCTCTGTAAGTGACAATAAAACTGATAAACAAGTAGTCCCATAGAGAGTTTTAAATAGAAAATCCTTTCCAACCATCTTCCAAGCCATTATAAGTAGTGGTATATTTATTACAAAATACATAATCCCTATAGGTATCTTAAATAAGTAGTATAAAATAAGACAGATCCCTGCTACTCCACCCTCTGCTAAATGGTTAGATATAAAAAAATAATTTATTGAAACAGCATAGAATATACATCCAACTGTTATAATCGAATACTCTTTTAAATATTTTAATAATTTATTTTGCACTTTTCCCTCCTAATTTTTATCCTCTTTATCCAGCTCTTCCTTTATATTTACATCTAACTTACATAGAATGCTCATCAAATCTATTCTTTTCTCCTAGCGTGTCTTCTCTTTTATTCTTAATTTCTTTTCAAAAGCTTCTCCAATATGAAATCCTATATTTTCAATCCTTCCTTTCATATTTTTATATAAAGATTTAAATACCTTTTTATTTCCATGTTTATCAATATAATATGATTCATCCCCTAGTTTCACCAGTGCCACTCCATCTTTGAAATCACTTACACCATCAAAATTAAAACCTATTCTTACATTTTCATTTTCATCTATAAATCCCCATTTTCCATTGAACTTAACTCCAGCCAAACCTTCATTGAAATTCTGTGCTTCATCATATCTCATAGGGATTATTAAATCTCCATTGTAATCAATATATCCATATTTATAAGTGTTACTATCCTTTGAATATACTATAAAAAACTCTCTCATACTCTTTTCTACATTCTTCATGTACATATTTGAGTGTTTATTTTTATACTTGTACTTACCTATTTCAGCTATCCATTTTCCATCTAGTGTCATCAACCCTTCTTTGTAGTCTACATCCACTAAATATATGTAATTTTCTTGAAGTGAGATTAAAATATTATTAGTTTTTGTTAAAAAATTATTATCTGAATCTATAACTCCATACAAACCTGTATCCTTACCATTTAAAACTCTAATAACTCTTATATTATCCAATTTTTGAGTAACTGAAATTGTCTCATAGATATATCTCTCCTCTGCCAATAGCAGTGTAGAGAATACAAGCATCAATAATATAATCATTTTTTTCATATATCTCACCCCATCTTTAGAAATACTATATCCTTACTATATTATACTTCTATTTGGGCGAAAAAAAAAGAGGGAAGTAAAATATTTTTTTACTTTCCCCTTTAAAATACTATTAATCTGGATTAACTACATACTCAGTTAATTCGTTTACAAAATCTAGTGTTTTATTATTTTTATCATTTACTGGGTTAAATTCTACAATATCAACAGATGTTACAAAGTAGTTTTTAAATAGGAATTTGAAAGTTTGGAATACTTCATCAGTAGTAAATCCATTTCTTACTGGAGTACTTACTCCTGGTGCAAACTCTGGATTTACAGAATCCACGTCAAAACTGATATGAATATTGTCTACTTTTAAGTAGTCCTGTATCTCTTCTAACACTCTATCCAATCCTTTTTGTAATACTTCATCATGGTATATTACTTTTACTCCAAGTTGGTCAATAACTTCTCTCTCTTTGAAATCTAAGTCTCTAGCACCTAGTATTACCACATTTTTACTATCTATCTTAGCACCCTCATAGAAACAGTTTACTAAATCTCTATCACCAGCACCTTGCAATAGAGCTAGTGGCATTCCGTGGATATTTCCAGATATTGTAGACTCATCTGTATTCATATCTCCGTGAGCATCTATCCACACTACTCCGATCTCTTTTTCCAATGATACTCCTGATATACTTCCTAGAGCTATTGAATGGTCTCCCCCAATTATAATCGGTCTGTAACCATCTCTTACAGCTTCATTTACAGAAGAAGCTAGTTTCTCACAAGTATCTAATATTGTATTTTTATATTTTAAATTCCATTCGTTGAAATTCTCTTTTTGTTTTTCAATCTCAATAACTTCCATCTCATCGAATGTATCTGGATAATTTTCACAAAGAACGTCTAATCCAAACTCGATTCCAGCTTTATTGGCTCCCAAGTTCATTGGAACCCCAAACATCTTGCTCTTCATTTTTTCAGTATATAGATATACAGCATCTTCCTCTTCAATTACATTGATATATACTAGTTCTGAATCTTCCATTCCTTGTACATGTAACTGAGCATCTTTTAGGTCATTGATATAATCTATGATCTCAGCAGATATTCTCTCTCCTGGAGTTATTACAGGGATTCCTGGTGGATAAGCCATTATCATTTCACCACAGATTTTTCCCTCACTTTCAGCAAATAAAACTTTATTCTTATCACTGTAGAAAGCTTCCCTTGGAATCAATACTTGCTCTGGAATAGGTGGCATTTTTAAGAATTCTCTCTTTAATTTATTTCCTTTTCCATAGTATTTTTCACTGATACTCTTCAAAGCATTAATCAATTTATCTATACTCTCATCTGTATCCCCAATAGTAACAAGCCCTAATATATTATAAAAATCTGAAAGTTCCATCTGTATATTGTACTCATCACTAAGTATAGTCTCTAATTCAGAACCTGTAAGTCCTAACTCCTTTGCTGTAATTGTTATTTTTGTAGGATCAAAAGCAAACACTCCCTCTCTTCCTACTATTTCCTCTCCAAAACAAGACATTCCAGGAATTCTGTTTACCTCTGCTCTAAAACGTCTAGCTAACTTTAAAGCCTTGTCTAAAAGCTCTTTTCCTTCAATTGCTATCTGTCTTCTAGCACAATCTAATGATGCCATCAACGGATATGAAGGTGATGTAGTATGAAGTAAACTTAAAATCTGTTTTACTCTATTTATATCTACTCTATCTGAATTCACATGAAGAAGTGACATTTGAGTCATTGCTCCTATTATCTTATGTGTACTCTGTGTACAGATATCTGCACCACAATCTACAGCTGATACTGGTAACTCGTCGTGGAAGTGTAAATGTGGTCCATGAGCCTCATCTACTATCAATGGAATATCATAGCTGTGAACTATCTCAGCTATCTTTTTAATATCAGTAGCCACTCCATAATAAGTAGGATTGATAATAAGAACAGCCTTAATATCTGGGTGTTGCTTTAGCATATTCTCCACAGTTTGAGGTCTAACGCCATGAGCTATTCCTAACTCCTCATCTACTTCTGGATTCATATAAATCGGTTCAGAACCACTTAATATTATTCCAGCAGATACTGACTTGTGTACGTTTCTTGGAACTAATATCTTCTCTCCTGCTTTAATAACAGACATAATCATTGCTTGGATAGCTCCAGATGTTCCATTTACAGCAAAGAAACTTTTTTTTACTCCATAAGCATCAGCTGCTAATTCTTGAGCTTCCTTTATACAACTTTTGGGTTGGTGTAATCCATCTACCATCTTAAAAATAGTTACATCTATGGAGAAAGGTCCATTCCCCATAAAATCATAAAATTCTTTGTCTACTCCTTTTCCTCTCTTATGTCCAGGTACATGAAATGGAAGCATATCTCTTCCAGCATATACATCTTTCAATACAGAAAATAATGGAGTTTTATTTTGGTCTAGCTTTGACATCTTACCTCCTTTGGTTGTTGTTTTTTTTATTCTTATGTTGTATAATTTTATTGTACTGATGTATTGTAAAGCTTTTTAATAAATTAGTCAATGATTTTTATTTTTTTAGGAGAAAATTTATGCAGAAAATTTTACTACTCATTTCACAAGGGACTGAAATACTTGAGATATCTCCCTTCGTTGATATTTTTGGTTGGAACAATATTGTAGGAAAAAAGAACACTCTTTTAAAAACAGCTGGTTTCCACAGTACAATTTCAAATACTTGGAATTTAAAGATTATTCCTGAAATAAATTTAGAATTTGAAACTCTCTCTCTAAATGAGTATAATGCTCTTGTAATTCCTGGTGGTTTTGGATTTAAAGGATATTTTGAAGATATGAAAAAAAGTTCTTTTAAGAATATTATACAACATTTTTTTGAAAATAATAAGTTGATTGTAGGAATATGTACTGGAGTTATCCCTTTGGGAGAGTCTGGAATCCTTAGAGATAAAAAAGCTACTACCTATCTATATGACAATGATAGATACTTTAACCAATTAAAAAACTATGGTGCTATCCCTATTAGAGAACCTTTAGTGCAAGATCATAATATCATCACCTGTTCAGCACCTAAAAATGCTATTGAAAGTGCTTTCTTACTCCTTGAACTTCTAACTGATAAAAAAAATGTAGAAAAAGTTAAATATAATATGGGTTTTTGATAAATAGATAGACATACTCTAAAATTTATGTTATTCTTTTAATAGAACTATTATATTATTAAGAGGTGAAAGGTATGAAAATTTCAAAAGATAAGGTTGTAACTCTTGAATTTAAAGTTTATGACAACGCTAATAACGAGCTTTTAGAAAATACAAATGATGTAGGACCTTTTTTCTATATTCATGGTGAAGGACAATTCGTTCCAAAAGTAGAAGAGATTCTTGAAGGAAAAGAGAAAGGCTTCTCTACAACTGTAATGATATCTCCAGAGGAAGGATACGGAGAGTATGATGAGGAACTTATCGAAGAGATGAGCAAAGAGGATTTTGTAGAATTTGATGATGTTTATGAAGGAATGGAATTCATAGCTGATATGGACGACGGAACTGAACAACAATATGTTATTACATCTATCGAGGATGACGTAATTGTAGCTGACGGAAACCACCCATTTGCTGGAAAAGATCTTAGATTTGAAGTTCAAGTAGCTGATGTAAGAGAAGCTACTGCTGAAGAATTAGAGCATGGACATGTTCATTTCCACGGATTTGAAGATGATTGTGAGTAATTAATTATGGGACTGGCTTTTGTCAGTCCCTTTATTAAGTTTGAATAAAATATTTAAAAATTTTAAGGAGGAAAAATGAAAATAGCTTTAGGTGCTGATCATGGTGGATTTGAACTAAAGGAGAAGATTAAAACTCATCTTTTAAAAAAGGGGTATGAAATATTAGATTTAGGAACTAACTCAACTGCTTCTGTTGATTATCCTAAATTTGGACATGCTGTTGGACATGCTGTTGTAAATAAAGATGCTGACTATGGGATCGTTGTATGTGGAACAGGAATAGGAATCTCTATCTCTGCTAATAAAGTGCCAGGGGTGAGAGCAGCTCTTTGTACGAATACAACTATGGTTAAATTAACAAGAGAGCACAATGATGCCAATGTTTTAGCTATGGGTGGAAGAATAATAGGAGATGTTCTTGCTCTTGAGATGGTAGATATCTTCTTAAATACTCAATTTGATGGTGGAAGACACCTCAACAGAATAAATGCTATTGAAAAAATTTAATGGAGATGATTTTATGGCAACTATTTTTACAAAAATAATAAATAGAGAAATTCCAGCTTCTGTTGTCTTTGAAAATGATAAAGTTATCGCTTTTAAAGATATTAACCCTGCTGCTCCTATACATATTTTAGTAGTATCTAAAAAAGAGATCCCTACTATCAACCATATCACTGAAGAGGATAGAGAGATAATTGGAGAGATGTACCTTGCCATTGCTAAAATAACTAAAGAGCTTGGAATTGCAGAGGATGGTTATAGAGTGATTACAAATTGCAATGAATTTGGTGGACAAGAGGTATTTCATCTACATTTTCACATATTAGGTGGAAAGAGATTAGGAGCATTACTTGCTGATTAATTTAATAAATTACTTGTAAAATTTCTAAAAGGGTGTATAATAGAGATACAGTGTAATAATTTACTTTAAAGGAAAAGATTTTTTATTGTAAGGAGGATTATTATGGGAATCGAAAAAAATCTAAAATACATTAAAGAGGAGTATGAAACAGAAGTAGCCAGATTAGAAAGACTTAATAACTTCATCAATAGTGAAGAATTTAAAACTGGTACTGATGAGAATCAGAAGAAATTATTATCAGAAAAGCAAGAAATTTTAACTAAGTATGTGTCTATCATTGCTGAGCAGATCAAATATGATATGAAAAAAGTACAAGGTACTGAGCACTCAGTTGATAACTATGAAGATATTGAAGGTAAATACTTTAGCAAATAAGAGATAAATGTAAATAATTTAAGCTGTAGACTATGTCTACAGCTTTTTTACTTTATTTTTCCTTTGCACACTCTAAGAGTTCTTTTATTTTAAAAGCCAACCCCTCTATCTTTCTTTTAGGAACACTACAAAGGGCTATTCTTATCCCTTTATCTAAAACCACTGTATAGATATGATTTTTCTCTAACAATTCCTCCATTTTAGTTGTATACTCTCCTGTTGGAATAGTTAAAAAGAACCCACTTACATATGGCAAGATCTTTAAATCACACTCTTTAGCTTCGCTTATAAAGATCTCTGCTCTTTGAGCTATAAGCTCCCTATAATGTTCTCTTTCAACTCTCAATTTTTCAGTTTTTTCCTCATCAAAGATGAGCTTACTAAACATTGCCATTCCACCTCTTGATATATTTGACCAAGTGGCACGGCAAGTGTATGAATTAGCTGAAACAAACTCTTTAATAACTGTTTCAGATGTAGTTAAAGCAATTTGAGCCCCAACTCTCAACCCATAACAAGTTAAAGATTTTGAAAGACTAAAAGTAAAAATTGTCAAAACTCTTTCTGGTAGATTTTTAAATATCTCTAAAAATTCTCTTTTCTCCTCAAATTTTCTGTCATCAAAATCAATATAGGCAATGTCCATAACAAGAATTATATTGGCTCTCTTAGAGCAATCTATCAATACCTCTCTCACTCTTTGCCACTCCTCAATTGCCAAACGACAACCAGTTGGATTTTGACATGGATCATTGACAATCAAAACCACATTTTCCTGTATTCTTGATAATCTTTCCACTCTCTCTTTGAGATCATCTACATCAAATTCATTTTTCCCATTAAACATCTCATAAAACTCACAGCTTCCTCTCCTATCCTTAGCCATAAGAATATATGGACTCCACAACCACTTAGGTAGTAAAATAGTATCTCCATATCCCAAATAATTTCTAATACTTGTGCTGATAGCACCACTACCTCCAGGTGTAGCAATCACTTCACAATAATGTCCTGATAAAAATTTTTTATAATCTCTTCCAAAAAGTGATATTTTTATACTCTCTTTATACTCTGGAGTCCCAGTAAAATTTGAAGCATAGCCTGTTATATCCTCAGGTGGCAACTCTCTATACACCTCCATTGCTGTATTCAAAATAACAAGTTTTCCCTCTTCATCATATAGAGATCCTATTGTTGCATCTACAACACTATCTCCATACTCCAGCATAGCCTCTTTAGCTTTTTTTGCAACTGAAAAAACCTTATCTACAATCTTTCTTTCTCCCAAATCTTTAGCAATCATAATCTTCACCTACCAATCAATTATTCTATTTGAATCTAACTCACTTAATACTCTATCTAACTCATCATTTCCAAGTTGTAATACCTTCTCCTCCATAGCTTCCCTGTTCAATACATATTTTTCATATTCATTGATTGGGAAATTAATTGATCTAAAACCAAGTATTGGATTCAACGGATAGTACTCAACCCAGGTTACTCTATCTTTAAATGCTATTTTTTTCTTATTCTCTTTTATCACTGTTCCATTCTTTTCTTTAAGTACATATGAGAGATCATAATTCATAGATGTTTCTTTAATATACTCAACATATTTATAAAATACTTCAATCTCTACTACCTTCTCTACTGGTACCCATTTTTCAACCTGTACTGTTTTACCATCTACTACCTTTGTTTCAACTACTTTTTCCATCACTTTTTTTATAACTTTCTCAATATAACTATCTACTCCACTATAACTTATGGTTTTTGGTGGTAGGTAATTCACATTAGAAATATTTACATCATATTTTAAATTATAATTTTTGCTATTGCCTAAAGAAAATAATGGGTAACTCTCTAATTTTTTTTGTATTCTCTCCTTTGAACTATCTACAAGATATCTTCTCTCCCCTGTAAAATTTAATTGGAATCTTCCTAAGGCACTCTCTCTACTAGAATTATACTTACTCTTAATATCCTTTCTTCCATTTAAATCATATTTTTGAGCTTGTGAAAAATATCCATATGTTCTCAATTTCTCCTCATATGTCACAGGCTTCATTCTCATACCTAAATCATAAAAATTTTGAGCTAATTCCTTTTTTATAGAGTTTCTCTCCTGTACTGGAGGTTTCACTACTGCCACAGATCTTTTACTAATTTCAGGTAAACTATAGAATACTTCTTGAATTCTCAAAAGATTTAACAAGGCTTTTGTATATGTTACTATATCCATTCCTCTTGAAAGATCCAACTCATCATAATACTTTTTTTCAGCATTTGGATAAATCAATTCAAAAGCATCTAACGCACGTCTATTCTCACTATCCTCTCTCAAAATACTCAATAAATTATTTAGAGATGCCACATAGTTTCCCCTATCTGCCTCTTTTATTGCATCTTTTACCTGAAAGTAGGAACAACTACATAGAGTAATTATCATGACTAACATCAGATAAATTTTTTTCATAATCCCCTCCACTTTTTAATAAAACTATTATATCACTTTTTTATAAAAATGAAAATATTTTTTTAATTAAAAATAAAATTATCATATTTTTTCCAATTTTTTCATCTGTATCTTCTTCACTAATCTCAGCTTTAATTTCACTGGAATAAGCTTATCTATAAGATATAAAATCCTATTTATTCTTCCAGGAATAACTATCAATCTCTCCCTTTTTATCCCACTCCACAACTCCTTTGCTACCTCTTCAGCTGTAGTTACATAGATTTTTTCAAAACTGGTCAACTCTTTATCCATTCCCTTAAAATTTGTTTTAGTAGGTCCCGGAGCTAAAAGAGTAACTTTTATCCCCTTCTCTCTCCCTTCTTCATAAATAGATAAGGTTAGTGAATTCACATAAGATTTAGTTGCATAATAGGCACTCATAAGAGCACCTCCTTGCTGAAATCCAGCAGTTGAAGATATATTTATAATATGCCCCTCTCCTTTTTTGACCATCTTATCATAAAAATACTTTGTAAATTTAGTCAGAGCCAATACATTTGTATTGAGCATACTCTTTAAAGCTGAATATGAAATATCCTCAAAATACCCAATTTCTCCAACTCCTGCTCCATTGATGAGCATATTGATATCTAAATTCTCTACACTCTCAAAAAATCTATCTATTTCATCACTATTATCCAGATCTACTGAATATCCCACTACATTTTTGGGAAATCTTTTCTCCATCTCTTCTAACTTCTCTCTATTTCTTCCTACAGCTATAATTTCATGACCCTTTAAGACAAATAACTGAATTAAAGCCTCTCCAATTCCACCTGTTGCCCCTGTTATCAATACTCTCATTCAAACTTCCTTTCTTTCTCTAAATATAAGGTAATTCTAACATATTTTACTCCATAAAGCTACAAAAAGGAAAAAATCCTACTCAAAGTAAAATCTTCTCCTTTTCTAATAATTTTCTATTTAATTTATATTAGTTATTCTTAGAGTATTCAGCTGCATTATTTCCAGCTATATTTCCAAATACAGTTATATCTGTCATAGCGTTTCCACCTATTCTGTTAGCTCCATGTACTCCACCAGTTATCTCTCCAGCTGCATAAAGTCCTTTTATTACCTTTCCTTCAGCTGTCAATACTTCAGCAGAACTATTGATAGAAACTCCTCCCATTGTATGGTGTACAGCAGGTGAAACCTCAATTGCATAGAAAGGAGCTTTTCCTAACTCTCTTGGTAAAATATTCTTATTGAACTCTGTATCTTTTCCAGCTTTTACATACTCATTGTACTTATTCATAGTAGCATTAAGATTTTTCTTATTCACACCTATTTTTTCAGCTAATTCATCTAATGAGTTACCAGATATAGCATAACCTTTTTTAATATAGTTGTTTATAGCACCAAGTTTCTCTCTTATAGACTCATCAAATATTAAGAAAGCACTCTTACCATCTTGAGCTAACTCTGCTTTAGAAACTACATCTCTTGTCTCTAGCTCATTGATAAATCTATCTCCTTTTCTATTTACGAGGATAGCTCCCTCTCCTCTAACAGCTTCTGTTATCATAGCTGTATTGTGATGAACAACTGTTGGATGAGTTTGTATCTCTGTCATATCTACTAATGTTCCTCCCACAGATTCAACCATAGCTATTCCTTCTCCTGTTATAGCTGGACTATTTGTTGATCCAAAATCCTTTAACTCTGGTTTGTATTTAGCTACCATTTTTGAGTTAGCTCCAAATCCACCTGTTGCCATTACTACAGCTTTAGCATGTATAGTGTAAACCTCTCCTTTATGTTCTACTTTTACACCTACTACTTTATCTCCATCTTGTAATATCTCTTTTACTGAACTCTCAAGTCTAATATCTATTCCCTCTTTTTCAGCTACATTTCCTAATGTCTCTACAATCATAGGTCCTACAGCTTTTCCACCTGTTGGTCTATGGATTCTTTTTACACTTTGACCACCTGTATAAGTTACCTCTGTTAGATCAGCTCCTCTGTCTACTAACCAAGTGATAATATCTCCAGATCTATCTGTCATAGTTTTTAAAAGTTCAGGATTATTTTTATTCTTTCCACCTTTTAATGTATCTTGGTAAAATAGTTCTGAACTATCTTCAATTCCTAATTTTTGCTGTAATTTTGAGTTAGCTGCATTTATTCCAGCTGTTGCATAGTTAGTATTTCCACCTAACATTGCCATTTTTTCAACTAGTATTACATTTACTCCCTTTTCTTTAGCTGAGATAGCTGCTGTAAGTCCAGCACCTCCTCCACCTACTACTACCACATCAGTTGTAGTATCAGTTAAAGCCACTTTCTCCTCTTTTACTGCTGATTTGCTATTTAATACTATTCCAGCTGTTGCTATTGCAGATTTAACAGCCTCTTTTACTCCCTCAGATGTATAAGTTGCTCCTGCTATGTTGTCCACATCTACATTTTGAGTAGCCACTATATTCTTAGTGATCTCTTTCATAGCTCTTTTAGTAAAGTTAGTCTCTTGGTGTTCTAATACTTTTACCTCTTTTATCTCGTTACCCTCATACGTAACTCCTACTTTAATATCCCCTTTATAACCTATTCCAACTCCCTCTACCTCTGCTCCATAGCCAGCTGTAAAAAGAAGTGATAAAGCTGAAATCACACTTATCAATCTTTTTTTCATATAAAAAATACCTCCCAAATTATTTTAATATCAGTATCACATATACAACATATTATATATTATGATACACATATTGTCAACGATTTAAAGAGGTATTTTTATGATTATTTTAACACACTTCAAACTATATAAGTATATAATTATCTCAAATTAAATTTTTCTAGATCTTCATCTACACTTCCTACCCCAGCAATTCCAAAATTATCAACTAAGACTTTAGCTACATTTGGAGATAGAAAAGCTGGTAGTGTTGGTCCTAAGTGTATATTTTTCACTCCTAAATGTAGTAGAGCAAGTAGCACTATTACAGCTTTTTGTTCATACCAAGCTATATTATAGACAATTGGTAACTCATTTATGTCATTTAATCCAAAAACTTCCTTCAATTTTAGAGCAATCACAGCTAGTGAGTAAGAATCATTACACTGTCCAGCATCTAGCACTCTTGGAATACCATTTATCTCTCCTAGATTTAATTTATTGTACTTATATTTTGCACAACCAGCAGTTAAAATAATTGTATCCTTTGGTAATTTTTCAGCAAACTCTGTATAGTAATTTCTACTATTCATTCTTCCGTCACAACCAGCCATTACCACAAATCTCTTAATTGCTCCTAATTTTATGTTTTCTATAACCTTATCTGCCAAAGCTAGTACTTGATTGTGTGCAAATCCACCAACTATCTCCCCTTTTTCCAATTCTATAGGAGCTTTACACTCTTTTGCCAACTCTATTACTTCTGAAAAATCTTTACTTCCATCTTTGGTTATCTTAACTCTTTTCCAGCCTGGATAACCAGCTGCATTAGTTGTAAATACTCTATCTTGGTAAGTTGACTCTTTTGTAGGTGGTACTATACAGTTTGTTGTAAACACTATTGGTCCATTAAATTTTTCAAACTCCTCCTTCTGTTTCCACCAAGCATTTCCATAATTTCCAAAAAAGTGTGGATATTTTTTTAACTCTGGATAATAGTGTCCTGGTAACATCTCTGAATGAGTATAAATATCCACTCCACTATTCTCACTCTGTTCCAACAACTGTTTCAAGTCATTTAAATCATGTCCACTTATAAGTATTCCAGGTCTTGTTCCTACTCCAATATTTACCTTTGTAATTACAGGATTTCCAAAAGCTGAGGTATTTGCCTCGTCTAAAAGAGCCATTACCTTCACTCCATAGTTTCCACACTCTAAAACTAAGGCTGTTAACTCTTCACCTGTCATTGTATCATCTAAAGTTGCTATCAATCCTTTTTCTATAAAGGCAATTATATCACTATCTACTTTTTCTAAATTCATAGCATGTTCAGCATAAGCTCCCATACCTTTTAAGCCATATGTTAATAGCTCTCTTAACGATCTTATGTCCTCGTTTTCACTTCTTAAAATTCCAATCTCTTTTCTCTTAGAGTACTCCAATATCTCCTCATCACTATCCAAAGTTACTGAAATTATCTCTCCATACTTTTTAATCTCTCTATTTTCACTCTCAACTAATTTTGATTTCAATTCCTCTCTCAATTTCAATCCTTTTCTTATCTCAACTATAATAGCTTCATCATCAAAGTTAGCATTAGTTATTGTAATAAATAGTGAATTGATTAGATATCTCTCTACCTCTCTTGAAATACTCTCTCTTTTTCTTAAAATTGAACTACAAATAGCTACACTCTTTGTAATATATATTAACATGTCTTGTAAATTAGCTGTTTCTGCCTTTTTTCCACACACCCCTACAATTGAGCAACCCTTGCCTTGAGCTGTCTCTTGACATTGATAACAAAACATCTTTCCATTACACATAAAAACTACCTCCTTAAATTTATTTTATTAATATAGTACATTAAAATTAAAAAAAAATCGGTAACATATGTTACCGGTCTGCATATTTTTTTATGGTGCTCTAGAGTGGATTCGAACCACCTACCTCTTGCTTACCATGCAAGTGCTCTGCCTAGTGAGCTACTAGAGCAACTGATTTGATTATAACATATTTATATAAAAAAATCAAATTACTGTTCAAATACTCCCAAATCTTTATTATCAATTAAAAGCTCTATTCTATCATCATTCATCAAATATGAGTATTTTTTAATAAACCATCTCACTAACTCTTCATCTCTTTTCACTATTGTACCATTATCTATAAATATATTGATTGTCATTCCTCTGAAATATTTTAGACCAAGCTCAATATCTCTATCTATCATCTCTTTAGTTTGCCCTTTTGTACAGATAAGTAAACATACAGAGTAGACATCTTTTCCTATCTCTTTTAGTTGTTCCTCATTCAAAGAGAAATTCTTATTGTAATCCTCTATTCTATATTTATTATCAAATGTTTCAAGCCCCATTCTAAATCTAATCTCTATTCCCAAAAAGTACTCTCTAATCTCCTTCAATCTCTTAATATATCCATAATAGATCTCAAAATAAAGAGTTTTTATATTTTTTTCCAACACCACTTTTTTTATCTCAGCCAAAGTTCTCTGTGTTAACTCAAAAACAGAACCAGAATTTATTACCTCTAAAACTCCATATTCTCCAGTTACTTCCTGTAACACCTCTAAATTTACTCTATCTATCTCCTTTTCATCTAAAGAGTTATCTTCTATATAGTTACAAAAACTACACCTTCCATATTTACAAGGAAAGCTTTTTAGTAATACTATCTCCCTTTGATGTTTATCCTCTATTTTATTATATCTTATTCCCATTTTTACTCCTTTTTTACTAGATATTTTTTAATTATATCATTTTTTAGGACTAAAAAAAAGTAACAATTTTATTTTTATAATAAAAAAACTGAGTAAATCTGCTCTACCCAGTTCTCTCTATTCTCAGTTAGAAATCATATGAATCAGTTGCTACTTCCTCTTCACCTTTGATTTTCTTTTCAATTGCTCTTATAAATCTAGGAATTGGCCACTCCTTCTCCTCTTCCGTCTTTTCATTTCTAGTATAGATTCTTGTAAGCTCCTCTTTATATGCAAGAGCCTCTCCTTGATAATCCTCTATTGGTTTAACAGTGTACTCTTTAAGTCCTGGATAAGTTGTGTCTAAAACCTTGTTCCATTGATCTATTTGATCTTTATGAAGTGATAAGAAAAAGTCTATATCTCCACTGAATTTAATCTCTTTTATTATATCTCCAACTTCTAATTTTTTTATTTTTTCAAAGTCACTATCACTTACATACTCACCAAATATAGTGTGTTTTCCATTTAGCCATTCAGCTGGATATAAAGTGATAAAAAACTGTGATCCTCCTGTTTCTGGTCCAGCATTAGCCATAGCTAACATACCTTGTTGAAAGAAATCTAACCATTCAACATTCTCATCAGGTATAAAATATCCCGGTCCTCCTGTCCCTGTTCCTGTTGGATCTCCACCTTGTACCATAAAGTTCTCTACAGCACGGTGTATCTTTGTATTATTGTAAAATCCTCTTTGAGCCAAATTTATAAAGTTGGCTACTGTTATAGGTGCAGCTTCTGGATAAAGATAGAAACTAATTTCTCCTTGAGTTGTAACAAATGTTGCTCTGATATCATTGTACTTAGCAGCCTCTTCTCTTCTAGCTAACTCTCTTAAACTAGTACAAGAAAAAGCTGAAAAAACAAGTACTAATGTCATTAAATATTTTAATAATCTCTTCATTGTTCAATCCTCCAAAGTTATTCTTTAGTATGATTATACTATAATTTTCCCTATTTTCCAAGAAATTATTTTATTAAATACTTTTGTAAGCTCTTAGTAGATAGAGTTAAAATTATAGATATACCTATCAGTAGAACTGACAGTGCATTTATTACTGGAGAAACACCTAATCTAATCATAGAGTATATTCTCAGTGGAAGTGTTGATGATCCCGGTCCAGCAACAAAGAAAGTTGTTACAAAATCATCAAATGAAAGTGTTACAGCTATTAAAAATCCAGATATTATTCCTGGAAGTATTGCTGGTACTATTACTTTTGTAAGAGCTTGCCACTCTGTAGCTCCTAGATCATAAGCTGCTTCTACTATAGAGTAATCGAATTCTTCCAATCTTGATAATATTATAAACAATACAAATGGTATATTGAAAGTAGTATGAGCTATAAATATTGTAGTCAACCCTAATTCAAATTTTATTGTTGCAAACAATATTAGAAGTGAAACCCCTAATATTATCTCTGGTATAACTAAAGGGATATATGTTAATGTTTGTAAGTATTTTTTCCCTTTAAAATCATGCCACTGTAATCCTATAGCTCCAAGTGTTCCTATTATGGTCGAAATAATACCTGAGACTATTGCTATTCCTACACTGTATCTAAAAGCCTTCCATATATTGTCTGAATACATAAAAAGTTCCTTGTACCATCTCATTGAAAATCCTTTCCATACCATAGATTTTCCATCATTAAATGAGTAAATTATCAATATTATTAACGGTATATAGAAAAATAACATTGATAGTATGAAAAAGAATAATGATGTTCTTCTCTTATTCATCTTCTGCCACCACCTCTGTCTTTGTCTCTTTATTGCTCAATTTCATAAATATCATAATTGCTATTGAAGTGACTATTATCAAAGCAGCTGATATTGTAGAGGCAAGTGGCCAGTTTCTCGTAACAGTAAGATGTTGTGCTATTATGTTTCCAAGCATTGTTGCCTGTGTTCCACCTACTAACTTTGGTACAGCATAAGATCCTAATGCAGGTATAAATGTAAATAGCACTGCTGTTACAATCCCCGGTTTGATATTTGGTATAAACACCTTGAAGAAAGCTTCTCTATTTGTTGCTCCTAAATCTCTTGCTGCCTCTATTAATGAAAAGTCAAACTTCTCTATTACAGCATAAAGAGGTAAGATTGCAAAAGGTAAACTTGTATAGACTGTTATCAGTATTACTGCCCCTGTATTGTATAAAAACTGTATAGGAGTATCTAATATACCTATTTTTAACAAAAAGTTATTTAAAAATCCATTATTTCCTAAAACAGCTATCCAAGCATAAATTCTTATTAAGAAGTTTGTCCAAAATGGAATTATTACTAAAAATAGTAACTCCTTCTTATACTTTGATCTAGCTATATAGTAAGCTGTTGGAAGAGATAACACCACTGTAAATATTGTTACCATAATAGAGATATATACAGTTTTTAAAAGTATTGTCAAAAAGATCTTATCTGTGAATATTTTAAAAGCTTCAAAGGATAACTCCATCTCCACTCCACCATAAGTTCCTCTCTTTAGGAAAGAGTATCCCAATACAATCCCCATAGGTATTGCAAAAAATACTATTAACCACAATGTTATTGGAAGTGTATAACAAGCACCTATCCTATTTTTCTTCACTAGATATCACCTCTACTAAGAAACCATCATCTGCGTCCCAAGCTATATAAGCATCTTCGTCCCACCAGATAGCTCCCTCATCATTATCATCAAAGTAAACAGCATGTTGCTTAAATACTTTAAAAGTCATATCCTTATTATTATTTAAAAATACGAAGTACTTACTTTGGAATCCTGAGTAGATTAACTCATTTACATATACTTTTAAGACATTTATCTTCTCTTTTTCATTGATTCCTTTAGGCATAGTCTTAGAAAGTTTTATCTTCTCTGGTCTGATTGAAACTTTTACTCTATCTCCTACTTTTACAGGTTTGTCCATCTCAAATACAAGTTCACCCAATTGTTCATTGTATAGCTTTGCAAACTCATCATCTATAATCTCAATAACCTTTCCATCAAAGAAGTTATTTTCACCTATAAAGTCTGCTACAAAAGAGTCTGCTGGTGACTCATAAACTTCAGCAGGGGTTCCCACTTGTAAAATCTCTCCCTTATTCATAACAGCTATTCTATCTGATATTGAAAGTGCCTCTTGTTGATCATGAGTTATGAATATAAATGTTATTCCTACCTCTTCATGTATCAAGTCTAGCTCTATCAATAGATTTTGTCTCAACTTGGCATCTAATGCTGACAATGGCTCGTCAAGCAGTAAAAGTCCCGGCTTATTGATTAGGGCTCTAGCTATTGAAACCCTCTGCTGTTGTCCACCAGATAGTTGATTTGGCTTTTTATTTATATGTTCAGATAATCCTACCATCTTTACAAACTTCTTTACCTCACTATCTATTGTCTTTTCATCAACTTTTTTTAGTCTCAAAGGAAAAGCCACGTTCTCATATACAGTCAAATGAGGAAATAAAGCGTATTTTTGGAATATTGTATTTACATTTCTCTTATTGGGAGGAAGCTTTGTAATATCCTCATCACCCAGATATATAGCTCCACCATCTAACTCTGTAAATCCTGCAATCATTCTAAGTAAGGTGGTTTTACCACACCCCGAAGGTCCCAAAATAGAAAAAATTTCTCCATCTTTTATATCTAAATTGATGTTTTTCAACACTTGAACTCCATCATAACTTTTAGTGACATTTTTAATACTTATATCTTTTTTCAATCTCATACCTCCATTATTCAGAATAAATTACATACTCTTCGTTTAATATTTTGTTCTTTATTTTTTAAAATATTTCTATTCTTTTAATCACATTGAAAATTATACCATAAATTACAAAAATTGAAAAGAGATAATATTAAATTATCTCAATACTATCTCCCACTCTAACTTTTCCACCTTTTAAAACCACTGTAAATATACCCTCTCTAGGCATAATACAATCTCCTACACTATGGTATATTGCACAGTGTGAATGACACTCCTTCCCTATTTGTGTTACCTCTAAAACTATCTCTTCTCCTATTTTCAGCTTAGTTCCAATAGATAATTTTGCACAATCTATCCCATCTACGATAATATTCTCTCCAAAAGCTCCATCTACAACAGCTCCTCCTCTTAATTTGAACTCATCTATCTTCTGTTTTGAGATCAAACTAACCTGTCTATGCCAATTTCCAGCATGTGCATCTCCCTCTAAACCAAAATTCTCTATTAAAACCCCCTCATCAACACTCTTTTTCTGAGTTCCCTTCTTCTCACTTGTACAAACTGCTACTATCTTTGCCACTCTCTTATCCTCCAATTTCATTCATATATCTCTTATCTATTCTCTTATTTTCAATTTTCTCTCTCATTCTATGTTTTTCTGGCTTGTTATTTATAGCCTTCACTATCTCAACTTTTATAAACTCATTATCACAGCCTGATCTCAAAAGCTCCTTTAAATTTATTCCACTATTAAGATGTAAACAAAGTTTTAGAAAACCCTCTGCTGTCAACCTCACCCTATTACACTGTTCACAAAATTCGTGAGATATCGGTGTAATAAAACCAACACAACCACGCCCAAACTCTGTCTTGTAATAGATAGCTGGTCCTGAACCTATTCTCTCATCAAAATAGATTAATTTTCTCTCTTTTTCTATAAATCGCTTCACTTCATCATTTGAAATGGGGTGATACTCTTTTCCCATTCCAATTGGCATCAACTCAATAAATCTTACATCTATGGGATATCTCTCTGTAAGTCTTACAAAATCCATAATCTCACTATCATTTTTTCCTCTGATTAGGACTACATTCAGTTTAATTCTCTTGAAGTTTAGCTCCAATGCTTTTTTTATAGAATTTAGAACTTTTGATAACTCTCCACCTGTTATCTCTCTATACAGCTCCTTTTTTAATGTATCAAGACTTATATTCAAACTATATATTTTTTTAGATTCTAAAAATTCTAACTCCTCTTCCAAGCTTATCCCATTGGTAGTCAAACTAATCTCGTCTATGGTAGTGATACTATCTATCCCTTGAATTATCTCTCTAAAATTCTTTCTCACAAGTGGTTCTCCTCCTGTGATACGAACTTTTTTCACACCTAGTTCAGAAAAAATTTTTACAACTCTTTTTATCTCTTCTACACTTAAAATTTCATCTTTAGGTAAAAAAATTATATCTTTATCTCCCATACAGTATTTACATCTCAAATTACATCTATCTGTAATTGACACTCTTAAATATTCGATATCTCTACCCAATCTATCTCTCATCTTCCTCAACTCACTCTCTATACCTTCAATATACCATATTTATCATAATATTTCTATTAAAAAGTTGACATATCCTGTAAACTAGATTATGCTAATATATATGAATATATAATAGAGGTGATCTAGTTGGAATTTACTAATGATATTGTAGTGGTTAGAGGTGGGGGAGATATTGCCACTGGTACAATTCACAAGCTTTTTAGAGCTGGATTTAAAGTTTTGATTTTAGAGATAGAAAAACCTTCAGCTATCAGAAGAGAAGTGGCTTTTTGTGAGGCTATATATAGAAAAAAGATGGTAATTGAAAAGGTTAGTGCTAAACTCTGTTCATCTGTAGAGGAGATAAAAACATGTTGGATCAATAATGAAATCCCTATTCTAATAGATCAAAATGGAGATATGATCAAGAAAATTAAACCATTAGTTGTAGTTGATGCTATCTTAGCTAAAAAAAATTATGGTACTAATAGAGAGATGGCTCCTATTACAATTGGATTAGGTCCCGGATTCACTGCTGGTTTAGATGTAGATGTAGTTGTAGAGAGTATGAGGGGACACGATCTGGGAAGGTTGATATTTGAAGGAAAAGCTATAGAAAATACAGGAGTTCCTGGTATCGTAGCTGGAATAGGAAGAGAGAGGGTAATATATAGTCCTTGCTCTGGTACTATAAAAAATATCTGTTCAATTGGTGACATAGTAAAAAAAGGGGATACTATAGCTACTATTGATGGAAATGATATAAAAGCTAGTATTGAGGGTATACTTCGCGGATTGATTAGAGATGGTTATAAAGTCTCTGAAAAATTTAAAATTGCTGATATTGATCCAAGGCTTGAGGAGCAGAAAAATTGTTTTACAATCTCTGATAAAGCTAGAGCTATTGGTGGTGCTGTATTGGAAGCTATACTCTATTTAAAGATAAAAAAAGGATTGTAAGGAGAGAGTATGGAGTTAACTATATTGAAAAAAATAGAGGAAAATCTATCTCAAGGTAAGAGAACTGCCCTAATTACTATTACAGAGGCAACAGGCTCTACCCCAAGAAAGAGTGGTACAATTATGGGTGTCTTTGAAGATGAAATAGTTGGAACTATTGGTGGTGGAAAGATAGAGAGTGTTGTAATAGATAGGGCTAGAGAGCTTTTAAAAACAGGTAACAGTGAGAATTTTGAATATAATCTAACCACTACAGATGAGTTGAAGATGAACTGTGGTGGAATGATGAAGGGATATATTAAGATCTTTTCTCCCTTTCCAAAGCTACTGATCTGTGGTGCTGGACATGTAGGACAAAAACTCTTTAA
This sequence comes from Fusobacterium sp., assembly GCA_020024915.1. Lineage (GTDB taxonomy): Bacteria > Fusobacteriota > Fusobacteriia > Fusobacteriales > Fusobacteriaceae > Fusobacterium_A. The sequence continues at coordinate 41,398 of JAHHSZ010000002.1, forward strand.
AATAGCTCAACATTTGGAATTTGATCTAAAAATAATAGATGACAGAGAAGAATTGAAAAAAGATATTCCAGAACTTACTCTAGGAAGTTTTCAAGAGCTATTGACAAAGGAAAAAATAGATGGTAATACATATATTGTAATAGTTACAAGGGGACATCTACTAGATGAAAGGGTATTTAACCTTGTCAAAAACAGAGGAGCAAAGTATATAGGTATCATTGGAAGTAGAAGAAAAGTCACAACTTTAAAAGAAAAGCTTGAAAAAATCGGAGAAATAAGAGATAATATATTCGCTCCTATTGGTTTAAAACTATCAAACGGAACTCCAGAAGAGATTGCTATTGAAATCTTAGCAGAGATTTTAAAAATAAAAAATGGTGGAGATTTAGTTCATAGAACTATGTTTCAAAATAAATATATTTTAGGAGGAAAAAATGAATAAAGTAATTCACACAGAAAAAGCACCAGCAGCTTTAGGACCATACTCACAAGCTATTGAAGCTAACGGAATGTTATTTGTATCAGGACAAATCCCATTTGTTCCAGAAACAATGACTCTAGTTTCAGAAGATGTTAAAGAACAAACTAGACAATCTTTAGAAAATGTTAAAGCTATCGTTGAAGCAGCAGGATACTCAATGAAAGATGTAGTTAAGGCTGGAGTATTCATTAAAGATATGAATGATTTTGCTGATATAAACGAAGTATACAATGAATACCTTGGAGATGTTAAACCTGCAAGAGCTTGTGTAGAAGTAGCAAGACTTCCAAAAGATGTAAAAGTTGAGATTGAAGTTATAGCTGTTAAGTAATTTTGATATTTTTTTAAAGGACAACTGTTTAGTTGTCCTTTTTTTTGTCTAAAATAATTGCATAAAATTATAAATATGATATAATTATAGCATATATAATTATAATTTATAAAAAAGGAGAGCTTATGAAATTAATATCTTGGAATGTAAATGGATTAAGAGCCTGCGTTGAAAAAGGTTTTTTAGATTATTTTAATGAACAGAAAGCTGATATATTTTGTTTACAAGAGACTAAACTACAAGAGGGACAGATAGATTTAGAATTAGAGAATTACCACCAGTATTGGAACTATGCTGAAAAAAAGGGGTACTCTGGAACAGCTATATTCACAAAGGAGAAACCTCTTGCAGTTCAATATGGATTGGGAATTGAAGAGCACGATAAAGAGGGTAGAATGATAACTTTAGAATTTGAAAAATTCTATATGATAACAGTTTATACTCCTAACTCTCAAGAAAAATTAGCAAGACTTGAATACAGAATGAAGTGGGAAGACGACTTCAGAAACTATCTTTTAGAATTAGATAAGAAAAAACCTGTAATTGTCTGTGGAGATCTAAATGTTGCACACAATGAGATTGACCTTAAAAATCCTAAAACAAATAGAAAAAATGCTGGTTTTTCAGATGAGGAGAGAGCAAAAATGACCACTCTATTAAACAATGGATTTGTAGATAGCTTTAGATACTTCTATCCTGATAGAGCTGAGATATATTCATGGTGGTCATATAGATTTAGTGCTAGAGCTAAAAATGCCGGTTGGAGAATAGATTACTTTTTAGTATCTGATAGAATAAAAGGAAACATGAATGGAGCTGATATACATACTACAATATTGGGATCTGATCATTGTCCTGTAGTTCTTGATATCAGCTTATAATTTATTGGGAAGGTGTAATAATTGACATTAGAAGAGATAAGAAAGGCTATTAAAGGGAGTAAAAAACTTCCTAAATGTGTAGCTGTATATAATAAGCTATTTAAATTAATCAATGATGGAGAGTTTGAAGAAGATAATCGATTACCCACTGAACCAGATCTTGCTAAAATAATGGGAGTTAGTAGAATGACATTGAGACAAGCTCTAGCTTTGTTACAAGAAGATGGTGTAATTAAAAATATACATGGAAAGGGTAACTTTATCACTCAAAAACAAAATAGATATGATAAGGGCTTGGAACGTTTAGAGCACCCTGTCTATACATCTCTTGATAGTGAAATTGATGAGGTTGAGATAGAATTTAGGATTGAGCCACCTAGTGACTACACTACAAAAATTTTAAAAAGAAAATCTCCTGTTGTTATTTTTATAGATAGGTGGTACAAGTGCAAAGGAGAGTGTCTAGCTTATACTCTTTCGTTTCTTCCAATTGAAACAGTGACTGAGGAGAAAATAGATCTCAATGACAAGAATTCGCTACTTGAATTTTTAGAAAAAACAACATACCAAAAAGCTAAACATTCAACCTTGAATGTGAATTTTTCCACTGCTGGTAATTTTACCTCTATGAAGTATACTATTGCTAAGAGTAGAAAATGTTGGTTGATTGAGGAAAAATTATTTATAAAATCTAATATCCCTTTTGTTCACCACAAACATTATATTCCTATGGAGAATGGACATATTAATATAGAAAGAAAATAG
>JAHHSZ010000020.1 GCA_020024915.1 Fusobacterium sp.
TTATTTTTATTATGATCTTGAAAAATCTATAACATCTTCTTTTGAAGAAAGTCCAACTAATTTATTTGTAACTTCTCCATTTTTGAAAAGTAATAAAGTAGGTATGCTCATAACCCTAAATTGAGCTGCTAACTCCTCTTCTTCATCAATGTTTATCTTAGCAATCTTTACAGTTCCTGCTAACTCTCCATCAACTTCTTCTAAGACTGGTGCTAAAGCTTTACAAGGTCCACACCAAGATGCCCAGAAATCAATTACTATTGGTTCTTTTGATTGTAATACTTCCCTTTCAAAATTTTCTTTTGTTATATGTAATATTGCCATCGTATAAACCTCCTTAATATTTTTCAATCTATACTATTAGTATATACTATTTTTTTATTTTTGTCTATCACTATCTTTTTATAATTTTATCTGTAATCATAGCTGCCCTTTTATTGGATAATACATCATGAACTCTAACTATGTCCACACCTTTTTCTATCCCTATAACTGTAGTTGCAACTGTTCCATCTACTCTCTCTTCAGGTGGTATCTCTCCCAATATTGTTCCTATAAATCTTTTTCTTGATGTACCTAAAAGCAATCTTCCTAAATCTCTCAATTCTTGTAATCTTGATAATACTTCCAAATTCTCATCTATACCTTTTCCAAATCCAATTCCGGGATCTAATATGATTCTCTCTTTAGAGATTCCATAACTTTCAGCTATTTTATAAGTCTTTTCAAAAAACTTCTTCATAGTCATAATTATATCCTCTCTATACTCTTTTCCATTCTGGTTGTGCATAGCAATCACTGGTACATCATATTTTTTTACTACTTCTGCCATCTCTCCATTATCATATTGTAAACCCCATATATCATTTAGTATATGAGCACCAGCTTCAAAAGCTGCCTTTGCAACTTCATTCTTGTAGGTATCTACAGAAACAATAGCTCCCAGTTCAACAACTTTTTTTATCACTGGTATTACTCTATCTATCTCCTCTTGTGCACTTATCTCAACATATCCAGGTCTAGTAGACTCACCACCAATATCTATTATATCTACTCCCTCTTCTATCATCTTTTTAGCGTGCTCTACAGCTTTTTCTAAAGTATTATGTTGTCCTCCATCAGAAAAAGAATCAGGGGTTACATTCAAAATTCCCATTATTAGAGTTCTTTTACCTAATTCTATCTCTTTATCTCTACACTTTAATACTTGTACCTCTCTTCTATTTTTTTTATATACCATAGGTACAAATCTAATCCCTTTTATATTCTGCTCCTCATCCGTAACTGTAAATCCCATCTTTTTATAAATATTTATAGCATTCAATGATGAGTTTACTGTTATCTCATTCTCCTTAGTCAAAGATAATATTTTTTGAAAAAGCTCTTTTCCTATTCCCTTTCTTTGATAGTACTTTTTTACAAAGAACAAACATATGTGTTGTCTATCCTGTAATCCAATTATTCCAACTAACTCTCTTCTATCATAAGTTCCATATATTTCAAATGAATTAATTAATTCTCTACAGTCTAAAAACTTTCTAAACTCTTCGACACCTGAACGATTATAGTTAAATGCTTCACTCTCTAAAAAAACGTCCCAAACAAGCTTTAATGCCTTGTTTATCTCTAATTTTTCAAGCTTCCTAATCTCCATTTTTTACCCCACTCTCTTTTATCTTTCTAGCTAACATTGAGATACTCTTTCTTTCCAATGGATGAATGTAATTTGGAGCAATCTCTGCTAATAGATCTAGTACAAACTCTCTTTCACATATCCAAGGGTGTGGAACAGCTAAATTATCCTTTTCTATTACCTTATTATCATAGAATAAAATATCAATATCTATTATTCTAGGTCCCCATTTTATCTCTCTCACTCTTCCCATTTCCAATTCTATTTTTAAAATAGATGTCAAAAACTCTTGGGCTGTCATAAGTGTTTTTACTTCTAAGCAAGCATTTAAAAAATTGTCCTGCTCCACATAACCAAAAGGTTCTGTCTCTAATATTGTACTTTTTTTAGTTACAGTTGTATCTTTTAATTCTTCAATTCTTTTGATAGCTTCTAACAGATTCTCTCTTTTTTCTCCCATATTACTTCCTAAAGAGAGATATATTCTATGCCATTTTCTCACAATCTCTATAGCTACATTTTCAAAGTGCATCTGTAGTGGAGCCCATGGTTTTTTTACTGTAACTTTTACCTCTTTTACTAATTCATATTTTTTTAAAATCATCTCTGCTATCTCTTCAGCACAGCTCTCTAGCAAATCTACACTCTTTTCAAAAAATAATTTTTCAACATCTTGAGCAACTAACCCATAGTGAACTGATTTACTTAAATCTCCTGTTTTCCCAGCTTCTCTTGTATCTACAGTAAGCTCTAAAGATACCAAAAACTTTTGTCCCAATTTCTTTTCTTCAGGAAATACCCCGTGAAATCCTATAAACTCTAGGTTATTTATATATATTTTATCCATTATATCACCACTATTTTAATAAAGTTAAAACCTCTACTCTTCTATTTATATCCTGTTCAAAGATTCCTCGATATGAAGTAGTTATTATTTGACTATTCTCTTTTTTAGCACCTCTCATTGTCATACACAGATGTCTTGCTTTTATTATTACCATAACTCCTTGGCAATCAAGTGTATTGTATATTACATCTGCTAACTCACTCCCTAATCTTTCCTGTATTTGAGGTCTTTTTGCTAGTATCTCTATACTTTTGATAATATCTCCAAAACCTACTATCTTACCATTTGGAATATATAGTACATCTATTGTTCCAAAAAAGGGTAGAAAATGGTGCTCACACATAGAGTAAAAGTCTATTGATTTTTCTATTACTAGATCATTACTATTTATTGAAAAATGTCTCTGTAAAGGTTCACTTGGATCCTTGTCAATTCCTGCAAATAACTCTGAATAACTCTGTGCAACTCTTTGCGGAGTCTCTCTCAATCCCTCTCTTCTTCCATCTTCTCCTATCCCATCCAATATGGCCTTAAAAGCTTCCTCTATCTTTTCTAACTCCATCTTCTCTTCCTCTTTCTATTATGTTAAAATTTTTAAAAAAGAGGATAACAATAGCTATCCTCTTTTGTCTTATCTTTCTTCTATTTGATTTAAATCTGCCATCTTACTAAAGAGATCAGTTAAAAATCTTAGTTGAGATAGTCTATTATTTTTAATAGTTTCATCTTTGTCCATAACTATTATTTTATCAAAATAGTTATTGATTATATCTTTTCCAGTAGTTATCTCTTTTAAATATTTAGAATAATCTTTATTAACTAAAGCCTCTTCTACTTTTTCATTTAAGCTCATTGAAAAGTTATATAACTCTTTCTCAATCTCCTCTTTAAATAAAGCTGTATTTACTCTTATATCTCTATGATCTTTTGAGATGTTTCCTACTCTTTTTAATACAGGTAAAAGCTCTCCAAATTCTTTCTCTTTTGCAAAAGCTTCAAGAGTTTTTACTTTCTCTAATGCCTCTACTATATTATCATAGTCTCTATTTAATACGGCATCTATTACATCTTTGCTAAATCCCATATCTCCAAAGATATTGATCTCTCTTTGTTTAAAAAACTCTAATACCTCTGCTTCAACCTCTGCTCTATCTCTTTTTAGTACTCCATCAGCTTGTAAAGTATCCATAGATTTATTTACAAGAGCTTTTAAAGAGATATTTAATTTTGAATTGATGATTATGTTTACAATTCCTAAAGCTGCTCTTCTTAAAGCAAATGGGTCTTTAGATCCACTTGGTATAACTCCTACACCAAAACAACCAACTAGAGTATCCAGTCTATCAGAGATACCAGCTATAATTCCTTCCATCTCTGTAGGTAGTAAATCTCCTTGGAATCTTGGATAGTAATGCTCTTTTATTCCTAGAGAAACTTTCTCATTTTCACCTGATTTTAAAGCATAATCTGCTCCCATAAATCCTTGTAATTTAGTAAACTCTTTCTCTCCAATCATATTTGAAACTAGATCTGCTTTTGCTAAGTATACAGTTCTTAAAACATCTTCTCTTCTATCTGCACAACCTAATACGTCCACTAAATAGTTAGCTATCTCTCTACTTCTCTCTATTTTTTGGTATATAGTTCCTAAATCTTTTTGGAAAACAACAGTTTTTAATTTCTCTACATTATCTGCTAATGGGTGTTTTAAATCCTCTTGATAGAAGAATCTAGCATCTGCTAATCTAGCTGATAATACTTTCTCATTTCCTTTTCTTACATAATCAGAACTCTCTACACCATTTCTTACAACAACAAATTTAGGTAGTAATTTTCCATTATTATCTAAAATTGGGAAATATCTTTGGTGTACTTGCATTGATATTATTAAAACCTCTTGTGGTACCTCTAAGAAATCTGAATTAAAAGTTCCAACTATAGGACAAGGGTACTCTATTAAGTTTGTTACCTCATCTAATAGCTCATCTTCTATGTGTACTTGCTCTCCAGCTTCAGCACATTTTGCTACTAGATCTTTTACTAGAGCTCTTCTCTCATCTAGATCTATAATTACATTGTTCTCTCTTATTTTGGTAAAGTACTCATCTATATTTGATACTTCAAACTCTTTTCCAAAGAATCTATGTCCTCTTGATCTATTTCCGCTAGTTATTCCCTCTATTTCAAAAGATATTACCTCTGAATCACATAGAGCTAAGAACCATTGAACTGGTCTTGCAAATCTTAATTTTTTATCAGCCCATTTCATTGATTTTGGAAAGTTTAATTCGAGAACTAGAGATTTTAATATCTCTGTTAATAACTCTTTTGTCTCTCTTCCTTTCATAAATTTTCTAGCAGCTATGTACTCTCCCTTTGGAGTTTCCACAATCTCTAATTGCTCAGGCTCTATACCTTGTGTTTTAGCAAATCCAAGCCCTGCTCTGGATAGCTCTCCATTTACATAAGCTACACTCTTAGCAGGTCCCATATTTACAAGATTTAAATCCTCCTGTTTTTCAGCTAAATTATGAACGTCTAAAATAAGTCTTCTTGGTGTCCCATAAGTTTTTATCTCATCAAATTTAATTCTTTCAGTTTCTAATTTTGTTTCTAAATTATGTTTTAAATCATTTAGTGCCTGCTTCAAAAATCTTGCTGGCAACTCCTCCATTCCAATTTCAAATAGTAATCTCAATGTTCTTCCTCCTCTATTTTTTTAATAATGGATATCCTAAATCTTTTCTATTTTGAACATAAACTTCAGCACATCTTCTTGCTAAATTTCTAACTCTTAATATATATGCCATCCTCTCAGTAGTAGATATAGCTCCTCTTGAATCCAGTACGTTAAAAACATGAGAACATTTTAATACATAATCATATGCTGGTAATACTAATCCTTCATCTAGTATTCTACTTGCTTCTTTTTCATATTCATCGAACCATTTAAAATGTTTATCTAAATCTGCTAATTCAAAAGAATATTTAGAATTCTCATATTCAAACTGGAATCTCATATCTCCATATTTGACACCAGGTGCCCACTCTAAATCATAAATATTCTCTTTATTTTGTATGTATAATGCAATTCTTTCTAATCCGTAAGTAATCTCAACAGGAATAGGATCTAACTCTAAACCTCCTACTTGTTGAAAATATGTAAACTGAGTAACTTCCATTCCATCTAGCCATACTTCCCAACCAAGTCCCCATGCTCCTAATGTAGGTGATTCCCAGTCATCTTCAACAAAACGGATATCATGTTTTTCTGGCTCTATTCCTAATACCCTTAAACTTTCTAAATAAAGTTCTTGAATATTTAATGGAGAGGGTTTCATTATAACTTGAAATTGGTGATGTTGATATACTCTATTTGGATTTTCTCCATATCTTCCATCTTTTGGTCTTCTTGATGGCTCAACATATGCCACATTCCATGGCTCCGGTCCTAGTGACATGAGGAATGTGTTCGGGTTAAATGTCCCTGCTCCCTTTTCTATATCATAAGGATTTCCTAATACACACCCTTTTGAACTCCAATATTTTTGAAGAGCAAAAATTATCTCTTGAAATGTCATTGCTTATCCTCCTCTTTTTCTCTCTTCTCTCTTAAAATTAATTGATCTAACAATATAAATATTACACCTATATTTATCCATACATCTGCAACATTAAATACATATGACCAGATACCTCTAAAGTCTACCATATCCACTACGTATCCTCTAAAAGCTCTATCTATCATATTTCCAACTGCACCTGACAATATATAGATAAATCCAAGCTTCTCTATAAAAGATAATTTATTTTTTTCTTTATATAAGTAATAAGCAATAGCTACAATTGCTATAATTGTAGCTACACTTATTATATCTAGTTTTCCTTGAAACATTCCAAAGGCAATACCTCTATTTTTTACATAAGTTATGTGAAAAAAGTTGTTTATCATAGGTATTGTCTCTCCCTCTAGCATATTTAAATCTATTAAATATTTAGACAATTGATCAATACCTACAAGTATCAAGATTAAAACTATATATATCATACTTTCTCCTAGTTATTATTTAGTACTGCTGCACATCTTGGACATAGTGTTGGATGGTTACTATCTTTTCCAATCTCTGTCGAGTATTTCCAACATCTTTCACATTTTTCTCCATCAGCATGTACTACTTTTATGTATAGATCTTGTAATTCTTCTCCTTTTACAAATGTATCATCAATAGTATCCACTATCTCAACATCTGATACGATTGAAGCCAATTCCAATCTATCTCTATTCTCCACTAAGAAGTTTTGCATTTCAGAGTTTGCAAAATGTAAAATTACTTTAGCATCTAAGGAGTTTCCAATTATTCTGTTCTCTCCTTGTCTTGCTTTTTCTAACATCTTGTTGCTCTCTTTTCTAATTTTTATAATATCTGCCCATTTTGCTTCTATTTCTGAATTTAGATACTCATCATTCTCTTCATACCAAGAGCTTAATAATACTGACTCCTCATCTTTTAAAGACTCTGGTAATGTATCCCAAATCTCTTCAGCTGTGAATGAAAGAATTGGTGCTATCATCTTAGTTAAAGTTAATAGTATCTCAGTCATTACTGTTTGAGCTGATTTTCTATCTAGAGAGTTTGTTCCCTCTGTATAAAGTCTATCTTTTATGATATCTAGATAGAAAGCAGACATATCTACTCCTGCAAAATAGTGTATATCTTGGAATAAGTTATAGAACTCGTATTTTTCATAGTTCTGTGTAACTTTTCTTTTTAAAATCTCCAATTTATTTAATGCCCATTTATCAACTTCCATTAAATCTTTATATGCTATTTTATCAGTTGCTGGATTGAAGTCATTACTGTTTCCTAAAATATATCTGGCAGTATTTCTTACTCTTCTATATGCTTCTGCCATCTGTTTTAGGATGTTGTCAGAAATTTTTACATCTTCTCTATAATCTACTGAAGCACACCATAATCTTAAGATATCTGCTCCATATACTTTTATTACATCAGCTGGTACTACAACGTTTCCTACTGATTTAGACATCTTTTTACCCTCTCCATCATTTACAAATCCATGTGTTAGGATCTTTTTGTATGGAGCATCATGAGTAGAACCTATTGATGTTAATAGTGATGTTTGGAACCAACCTCTGTGTTGGTCTGATCCCTCTAAGTACATATCAGCTGGTCTGTGTAGTAACTCTCCTCTAGTTTCTAGTACAGATCTGTGAGATACTCCAGAGTCGAACCATACATCCATTATGTTTGTCTCTTTTCTTAAAGTTATTCCTTTTAGGTTATATTTTTCTAATAACTCTTCACCTATTAACTCCTCTGCTGTATGTGTTAACCAAGCAGCTGTTCCCTCTTTTCTAACTATCTCTACTATTCTTGCTAAGATCTCTTTATTGTATATCTCTTTTCCAGTCTCTTCGTTATAGAATACAGGAATTGGTACTCCCCATACTCTTTGTCTTGAGATACACCAGTCAGGTCTTGTCTCTAACATAGATCCTATTCTATTTCTTCCCCAAGCTGGTACAAACTCTACATCATCTAATGCTCTTAGAGCTCTCTCTCTTAAGTCTGATCCCTCTGCTTTTACAAACCATTGCTCAGTTGCTCTAAATATTACTGGAGTTTTTGATCTCCAATCATGTGGATATGAGTGCTCTATATTTTTTAATTTTAATAGGTGTCCTGTCTCTTCTATATGAGCTACTATTGCCTTGTTAGCTTTTAAATAGAATAATCCTGCAAACTCTCCTGCCTCTTCAGTTAAAACACCTTTATTGTTGATAGGTGAAATTACCTCTATACCATATCTAGTTGCCACTACATAGTCATCTTGTCCATGCCCAGGAGCTGTGTGTACACATCCTGTTCCTGCATCAGCTGTAACGTGTGTTCCTAAGATTATCATTCCAGTTCTATCTATGAATGGGTGCTTATATGTTGTTCTTTCAATCTCATTTCCTATGAACTCTTTTATTAACTCATAAGATGTTATCTCCATCTCAGCAAAAGCTTTCTCTGCTAACTCTTTTGCTAAAATTAAGTTTCCTTTTTCAGTTTTATATACTCCATATTCAAAGTTAGGATTTAATGATATTGCCATATTTGCAGGTAAAGTCCATGGAGTTGTTGTCCAAATTACTACCCAAGTTTGCTCTGTTAATCCTAGTTTTTCTAATAGATCAGAGTTAGCTTCCATTCTAACATAAATAGATGGAGATGTTACATTTTTATACTCTATCTCTGCTTCAGCTAGTGCTGTTTCTGTAACTGGTGACCAGTAAATTGGTTTTAATCCTTTAAATACATATCCATTTTCATAAAGCTCTCCAAATACCTCTAATTGTTTAGCTTCATATTCTGGTTTTAATGTTAGATATGGATTTTCCCAATCTCCTAATACTCCTAATCTTTTAAATCCTTCTCTTTGGATAGATACCCATTTTAAAGCATACTCTGTACAAAGTTTTCTTATCTCTAATGAAGACATCTCTTTTGCTTTATCTCCTAATTGCTCAGTTACTTTTAATTCGATAGGTAATCCGTGAGTATCCCATCCAGGTATGTATGGTGCATTATACCCTCTTAATCTTTTATATTTTAAAATGATATCTTTAAGAATTTTATTCAAAGCATGACCTATGTGAATATCACCGTTAGCATAAGGTGGTCCATCATGTAATATAAATGATTTTGTACCTTTTGTTAATCCTTTTTCATAGATCTTATTTTCTTCCCATTTTTGAATAATTTTAGGTTCCTTATTTGGAAGATTTGCCTTCATCTGAAAATTTGTCTTCGGAAGGTTTAATGTTGCTCCATAATCCTTTTCACTCATTATAAAATTTCCTCCTTATATATATTTAAAGTTATTTTCACGTCTGTTCCTTCATTTTCTTGAGATAAAATCTTAATTACTCCATGGTGATCTTTCACAATCCTTGATACTATTGCCAAACCTAATCCTGGAGAGTTTTCATTATAACCTACAAATGGTTCAAATATATTTTCTAGCTGCTCTTTTGTCATTCCTATCCCATTGTCGATTATATTAATTCTTATTTTATCCACATTTTTTTCTTTTGTCACTATAATATTTATTTTCCTATTGTCTTGATTTTTCTTATCAAAAGATTCTTTAGCATTTTTTATAACTTCATATAGAGCTCTCTTTAATCTTGCTCTATTCCCTATTATCTTTCCATTATAGTTAATAAAAGTTGAGATAGTTACCCCTATTTTCTCCAATTTTTCTTCTACTCCAGAGATTACTTCTGAGATTATCTCCTCGATATCTATAATTTCAAGTGGTTCATCACTTTTTACATTGATGTATTCATTCAATATCTCCTTTTCACGTTTAAGTTTAATTATTTCATTTTTTATCTCTTGAATCTGAATTTTAAGTAAAGCATTACTTTGATCATATTCAGTCATCCTCTCCATAAAATCCAACATCTTTTCAAAGGAGTTTTCTCTACTCTTAAAAAACCTCTCCACAAGTTTTCCTGTAGTTACAGCTCTTTCTAAGTCGATCTTCTCCTCTTCAATAGTTCTATTTTTTATTCTAATTGCTATGTTCAAAGATAATAATGTTAGTAACTCAACCTCTTCTTGAGATATGTTGTTATCCTTCCCAAAATAATCAACTACTATACAACCATAATTTCTTTTTTCACTATAGATTGGCATAATCAAAAATCTATTGATTCCAAAACTTTTAAATAATTCATTTCCTAAATTATATTTGTATCCTTTATCATTTTCGAAAATTATTCTTTTCTCTACAAGAGATTTCACAATTAAACTATCTGATTTAAATGGTATTTTTATAAGTTTTACAAGTTCATTCAATTCAGCTATTTGGAATTTAAATCCTGCGGTGTTTCCTTCATTATTTAACATCTCTCTTTTTATACGATTGTTTATAACTGCCAACTCTCCTACTAATTTATCTACCTCTCTGCTATATCTGAAGTACATAGCACGACTATAACCCAACCCTACCTCTGAGGTAAAGGCTGACATTATCTCTTTTACAGTTACAGTCATATCATTTTCAATCTGTATATTCATTAAAATTCTTTCAATTGAATCTATTCTTTTCAAAGTTCCCAAAAGCTTTTTATTTTTATTTTTAGCTTGTTCCTCGTTATTTCTAATATCTTCAGCCATTTTATTAAAACTTTTTGAAAGAGTTCTTATCTCATCTACTCCTTCAGGCTTCACAAAAATCTTATAATTTCCCTTACTTACCTCTTCAGCTGCACCTATTATCTTAGATAAAGGTTCCAAAAGATTCCCAAATAACTTTGCTGAAACAGTTGTACTAACTACCACAAATAAAAGTACTATCATTATTACTGATAAAGATACTACTCTTTTCAATTTCTCAATAGCCTCATAATATATAGCCACTCCCATACTTCCTATATACTCATTCTTATAATCATATAGGTCTGTCAAGGCTATATAATAAACCTCTTTATTACTGTCTTTCTTTTTATATATATAGCTAAATTTTTGAATAAAATTTCTACCTAGGTCTCGTTTCTTGATTGCTCTTATCTCGTCTGCAAAATTAAGTCCATTAGAAATATATTTACCATCAATTAATAGTATTATACTATCCTCTTCTCCTAAACCTCCTACAGCCTCTAAAGCATTTAAAACTTCTTGATTAGTTGGCATAGTCAATACTACATAAAGTTTTCTCAACCTCTCAACCTCATATCTAAGTATTGTCCTTGAGTATATATTATCTCCATTTTTAAAGAAATACGTGTTTTTTATTACACCATCATTTTGAGATACATTCCTCTTAAATCCAACTTGATCTATGATTGTTTTTCTCTGATTCTCATTTGATTCTGCCAATACAATTCCATCCTCATCCACTATTGATAGATTTGAATCCTTGTACATATTAAAATTTTTCTTTAACAGCCTAGTTTGGAGCAGCTTTGTCTGTTGACTATAAGTAAAATTTTTTCTAAAATTAATATCTCCTAAAGCACCAACATTTCTTATTACTTGGTTAAGATCATCTTTAGATTTTAAAATCTCACTACTGTATGCTCTTGTTATTAAAGCTATCTTATCTCTAGCCGAATCTATAAATTTAGACTCAATATTTTGAAATGCTGTAAAAGTTAAAAAGAGGGCAATAGTAATTGATACCATCACTATTGCAATATCATTATAAAATACCATTCTAAACAAAAGAGAACTCTTACTTACCTTCATTGAAATTATTTCTCCTTCTTAGTTAATCCTACTCTCTCTCTCTCTTTATCAATATCTTTTATTCTTACTTTAATTATCTGTCCAACTGATAATACCTTACTTGGATCATCTATAAATTTATTTGAAATTTCTGAAATATGTAAAAGTGCATCATTTTTTAATCCAATATCTATAAAAGCACCGAATTTTACCACATTTCTAACTGTTCCTTCTATCTCCATTCCTGGTTGTAAATTCTCTATGTTCAATATATCTGATTTTAAAAGTGGCTTCTCAAAACTATCTCTAGGGTCTCTTCTGTCTCTAATCAACGCTTCATAGATATCCTTAACTGTCTCTAATCCATACTCCTTTTCTTTTGCAAATCTTTCATATGCAAAACCTTTTAATTTCTCTCTAGCTACATTTAGATTCCTCTTATAGTCAGCTATTGAAATTCCTGCTTCTGTCAATATATCTGTTGCTATATGATAAGATTCAGGGTGGATTATTGTATTATCCAGTACATTCTCACCATCAACTATTACTAGGAATCCCGCCATTTGCTCATAAGCTTTAGCTCCAATCCCCTTCACTTTTAATAGCTCTTTTCTATTTTTAAAATTTCCATTCTCTTTTCTATAGTCAACTATATTTTTAGCTATATTTTTCTTTATTCCAGAGATATGTGACAATAAAGCCCAAGAAGCTGTATTTAGATTAGCTCCTACACTGTTTACCACATTTGTTATAACAGCATCTAGTGAATCATCTAATCTTCCTTGATTGACGTCGTGCTGATACATTCCTACCCCTATAGATTTTGGATCAATTTTTACAAGTTCTGCAAGTGGATCTTGAACTCTTCTTCCTATAGAGATAGCTCCTCTAACTGTAACGTCTAGATCTGGAAACTCCTCAGCTGCAATTTTAGACGCTGAATATATTGAAGCTCCAGCTTCATTAGCTATAAGATATTTAGCTGGTAGATTGTATTTTTTTATAACTCCCGCTACAAAACTCTCAGTCTCTCTAGAAGCAGTTCCGTTTCCTATTACAATAATATCAATCTCATATTTCTTCACATAGTCAACAATCTTATTCTCAGCAGTTTCTAGTTGCTTTGCATTATGCATATCTGCCACTAAAAAGAAAACATCTTTTTCTCTATAAAATCCATTCTTATCTATAATTGCTACTTTACATCCTGTTCTATAACCAGGATCTAAAGCTAATATATTTTTTTCATTTAAAGGTGCTTGCATTAAAAGATTTTTTAAGTTATCCTTAAATACTGTTATCGCCTCTTCTTCAGCCTTATCAGTAAGAATGTTTCTCACTTCTCTCTCAATAGCTGGTAATATCAATCTATCTAAAGCGTCTACAACAATCTTTAGGTATAGATCCTGTAAATTTTTATTTTCAAAATCCTTCAATATAAGGTTTTCTACTCTAGCTCTTACCTGCTCATCAAAATCAATTGCAGTGGATAATATATCTTCCTTCTCTCCTCTATTTACAGCTAAAATTCTATGAGATGGTATCTTAGCTATAGGTTCGCTATATTGGTAATAATCTGAATATACCTTTTTTATATCCAGCTCTCTTGCCTTTTTACTCTCTTTAGTTACTAATATTCCCTTAGTTAACATTATCTCTCTAATTTTTTCTCTGTATATTGGAGTTTCAGATATATTTTGTGCTAAGATCAACATAGCTCCTTCAATAGCCTCTTTTTCATCAGCTATCTCATCAATTAAAAACTCCTTAGCTTTTAACTCTAAGTCCTCCATTGATTTAGCTTTTAACATATACTCAGAAAACGGCTCTAAACCTCTTTCTTTTGCTATATCTGCCTTTGTTTTTCTCTTCTTTCTATAAGGAAAGTATATATCTTCAACCTCTTGAAGTTTTGTTGCAGAAAAAACAGCTTTTACTATATCATCAGTTAATTTGCCCTGCTCTTCAATTAATCTAATTACCTCTTCTTTTCTCTTCTCTAGATTTCTTTGATATGTAACTGTTTCTAATATTTTCCCTATCTCTACCTCATCAAGATTCTTAGTTACCTCTTTTCTATATCTTGCTATAAAAGGTATTGTTGCACCTTCATCTAAGAGTTGCATTGTATTAACTACTTGTACTGTAGACAAATTTAATTCTTTAGCCACTTGTTCAAATATCTTATCCATTTTTCACCTTTATTTTATATTTTATCGAACTTTTTTATATTATATCAAAACTTTATTAGCTTGTCTAATGAAAAAAAGGACTTTATACAGTAGTACAAAGCCCTTAAAATTCTTCTAATTAATTATTTTCTTTTTGCTTCTTCGAATTTTGCCCATACTCCAGCTTTAACTAATATTGATTTTACAGTTCTAGTTGGTTGAGCTCCGTTTAATAAGAATTTTACAATCTCTTCCTCTTTTAATACAACTCTAGAATCTTCTAATGGGAAGTAATTTCCTAAGTAAGCAACTGCTTTTCCATCTCTTTTTGATAATGCTTCCATAGCTACGATTCTATAAGAAGGTCTTTTTTTGTCTCCTAATCTAGTTAATCTTAATTTTAACATAAATTTCACGTCTCCTTTTATATTTATATTTTATTATTTATTAGTTATATATTATTAAAATGGAAATTTTCCACCTTTAAACCCACCAAATGATGGTAATGATGGCATCTTTCCACCACTGAACATCTTCATCATAGCTTTCATCTGTTCAAATTGTTTTAACAATCTATTTATATCTGCCACTTCAGTTCCACTACCTTTAGCTATTCTCTGTTTTCTGTTAGCTTTAAGTATCTCTGGTTTCTTTCTCTCTTCTCTAGTCATTGACTGGATAATAGCCTCTACCTTTTTCATCTCTTTTTCAGCTGGAGCTAAATCTCCAATTTGTCCCATTCCAGGTATCATCTTTAAGATACTTCCTAGTGAACCTAATTTTTTTATATTTTGTAACTGCTTCAAAAAGTCATCTAAATCAAATTTTTGAGTTCTAATCTTCTCTTCTAGTGATTTTGCTTCCTCTTCATCTATTGCACTCTGAGCTTTCTCAACTAACGAAACTACATCTCCCATTCCAAAAATTCTTGAAACAAGCCTCTCTGGATGGAATAATTCTATATCATCAATTTTTTCTCCAACTCCTACAAATTTTATTGGTTTTCCTACTACTGCTTTTATTGATAACGCAGCTCCACCTCTAGTATCTCCATCTAACTTTGTAAGCACAACACCATCTATATTTAAAACACTATTAAATGACTCTGCTAAGTTGACAGCATCTTGACCTATCATTGCATCCACTACCAATAGAATCTCTTGTGGTCTAGTTATTTTTTTTATATCTCTTAACTCGTCCATTAATTTTTCATCAATGTGCAATCTTCCAGCAGTATCAATTATCATATACGTAGAACCTAGTTCTTTTGCTTTAGCAAGTCCTCTCTCACAGATTCCAACAGCATCTTGATGATCTAACTCTGAATAAACTTCAATCTCTGTTTGCTCTCCTAAAACCTGTAGCTGTTTTATTGCAGCTGGTCTGTACACATCAGCACCAACCATTAGAACTTTTTCACCCTGTTTTTTTAAGTAATTACCTAGTTTAGCAGCAAATGTAGTCTTCCCTGCTCCTTGTAATCCAGCTAACATAAGTACAGTTGGATTTCTTACTCCCTTTGTCAATCTAGCATTAGTTCCACCTAAAAGTTCTATCAATTCATCATTTACAATTTTTATAAACTGTTGTCCTGGATTTATCCCTTTTAAAACATCTGTTCCTATAGCTTTTTCTTGAATCTTAGCTGTAAAATCCTTTACTACTTTATAATTAACATCGGCTTCTAAAAGTGACATTTTCACCTCTTTAAGAGCATCTTTTATATTGCTCTCACTCAACTTCCCATGTCCTCTTACTTTTTTAAAAACCTCTTGAAATCTAGAGCCTAAATTATCTAACATATACACCTCGACTAAAATAATCTTTCTATTATCTCATCTAGTCTTTCAAGTTCAAAGTTCTCCCTTAATCCTAAAAGTTCTTCATAAATCCTTTTCTCTTTTTTATGAAAGCCTAGTTTCTCTTCATACTCTCTTAGTTGTTTTACCCCTCTTTTTATATTATCATAGACAGCTTGTCTACTGACACCATTGTTTTTAGCAATCTCTGTCAGTGATAAATCTTCTTCAAAATGATTGATTAAGTATTCTTTTTGCTTATCACTTAACAAGTTTCTATAATAATCTAATAGAGTTGATACTTCTAAAAATTCATCTAATTCCATTATATCACCAGCATATTATATAAGATTATACAAAAACTGTCAAGTGTTTTTTCTTTACATTATATATTTTTTATAAAAAAAGTGCCAGTGAAACTTTTCTCACTAGCACTAACTCTCTATTTCTATCTCTTATAGAAAATTTTCATTAAAATATACCATCAATGCTTCAAATTCTTTTTGAGTATTAGCCACTGTAAACATATCTATTCTAAATCCACCCATGGATGTCTTCAACTCTAAAGATAGAGTACTCTCATAGTCAGCACTATCAAGAATAAAAAACTTGGAAACCTTTAATTTTCTATTTGGATTGTGAAAAACAATTTTTAATTTATTGATGTATGGAGATGCTTTTAACATTTTTAACATATCCAAAAGCTCCTGTGGTCTCTCCTCTATAGTTGAAGGTAGTTCCTTTTCCCAAATACCAACATTACTTGTTCTTCTTGGAAGATGTCTACTATCTTTTACTCTTCTTACATAAAAATCTCCCATTGCAGATAATTCCACATAGATTTTTCCATCTTTTTCTATCTCTTCTACAAAATAGCTAAGTTCCAATTTCTCATCTAAGTATTTAGCTATCAATGATTTTTCAATCTCTGTTCCTTTTGCTAAAATATTAAAAAACTCTTTATTTTCTAGATAATAATTATAGTCAAGCTTAATAGGTAGTGGTGGAATTTCAGTTACATGTTCAAACTCTCTAAACATAAAATAAGATTTTACACCTAAGATTTGAGCCATTAAACTAACCATAAATATCTCTGCTGTATACCCTCCAACAGTACAAACAGAAACATTATACTTATTTCCAACTGTATCTACTATATTTCCAATCTCTTCTACTAAATTTCTTAATCCCTTTGTTTTAAATTCAATTGGATTTCTTTTATTCATAGCTGGAATAGCTTTTTTTGTAATATTTTTTACTATTTGTTTCTTTAAGAAAAACTCTTCTAAAACCTCACCAGCTAATCTTCCATTAATAGTATCATGAGTTATCATAAATAGGTGTTCCCCTGAAAAAACATTTTTCTCTCTCAAATTCTCAACAGAGATGATCTCTATTCCAAATCTTATATCTCTTAAGTCCTCTATTTTTTCCTCTTCATAGTAGCTTAAAATATCATCCTTTGTGATACTCTCTTTCTCAGGATTGTGCTTAATATAGTTATCTATTAGACTTGTTCCAACTGTAATTATTAAATTATCCAATTTTTTCCCTCCTACCTTTAATCATAAATTATCCTTACAGATATTATTACCTTTAATTAAAGGTTTGTCAATACTAAAGATAGTTTATTTTACATATCTCTACAAGCTATTATATTTGCACCTGTTCCTAAAACATTTTCTATGATTATCTCACCATGTTTTATTGGTGATTTTACCTCTATATTATTTAATAGTTTCATACACTCAAAATTTAATTCTTTTGGAATACTCATATCTGTTTTTACAGGTAATCTATTGTGGATTCCACCAACTATTTTAACAGTTGAAGTTATAACTCTTTTAGGAGCAGTCAACTCCTCTTTAGCATATACTGATCCTCTTGGACAAGTGTTCCCTGTTACATTCAAACTCTCTGTATCTACTTTTAAATGGCACCCTATTGGACAAACTATGCACACCATTTCTTTTATCATCTATCTCCCCTCCTCTGCTATCAAACATACCTCTATCTCTTTTTCTTTTACACCTTCTAGTAATTTCTTAGGAACAACTATTTTTTCCATCTCTCCTGGAGCTAGATGTGATTTTTTTAGATTTACAAGTATATTCTCTCCGTCTCTTACTTGTAATCTCATATTTCTATAAATATTATTCACTCTCATAGATATCTCTAAAAATTTGTCTAAGTTTTCTACTCTATATTTTTGAGGTACTGTATAAGTTATTCCAAGTCCAGTTTTAATATCTATATACTCACCTGTCTGTACCTCTCCCTTAATAAATTTTGCTGCTGCTTTCCCTGCTTTTCTTGCTTCTGCACTTACAAAGTCGACTAAATCATGTACATGAACCACATTTCCACAAGCAAAAATTCCAGGTATACTTGTTTCCATCATCTCATTGACAATTGGTCCAGAAGTTCTTCTATCTATTACAATTCCTGTTTTTCTTGAAATATCGTTCTCTGGTATAAGTCCTACTGAAAGTAGTAGTGTGTCACACTCATACTCTATCTCTGTTCCTGGTATAGGTCTTCTATTTTCATCAACCTTAGCAATTGTAACTCCCTCTACTCTCTCTTTTCCTTTTATATCAATAACAGTATGACTCAAATATAATGGAATGTTGTAGTCATTTAGACACTGAGCTATATTTCTAGCTAATCCTCCTGAAAATGGCATAAGTTCAACAACAGCTTTTACCTCTGCTCCTTCCAATGTCATTCTTCTAGCCATAATAAGTCCAATATCTCCAGATCCTAAGATTAGAACCTTTTTACCTACCATATATCCTTCCATGTTGATAAATCTTTGAGCTGTTCCTGCTGTAAATATCCCTGCTGGTCTCTCTCCTGGAATTGAGATAGCTCCTCTTGTTCTCTCTCTACACCCCATAGCTAATATTATAGATTTAGCTTCTATCATCACATATCCGTCCACCGTATTTATTACATGAACTATTTTCTCTGGAGTAACTTCCAATACCATAGTATCTAATTTATACTCAATATTATTCTCCTGTAATTTCTTTATAAATCTCTCTGCATACTCTGGCCCCGTAAGCTCCTCTTTAAATTCATGTAATCCAAAACCATTGTGAATACATTGTTGTAAAATTCCACCTAACTCCTTGTCTCTTTCTATTACTAATATGCTTTCCACTCCGTTATTTCTAGCCTCTATTGCTGCTGCAAGACCTCCAGGTCCTCCACCTATTACCACTAAATCATATCTCATTTCCTAGTTCCTCCTACTTTTTAGTCTCTCCTGTAAGTATGTATGCCCCAACTTTATCTTGAACAATCTCATCTAAATTCTTGTTTAACTCTCTTGCTAATATCTCCTGTACTCTCGGTCCACAAAATCCACCTTGACATCTTCCCATACCTGGTCTACATCTCTTTTTAACTCCATCTACAGTTTTAGCTCCAACCATTCTATGGATAACATCTACTATCTCTCCCTCAGTTATACTCTCGCATCTACATATGATTCTTCCATATCTTGGATCTTTTTTTATTACTTCTGCTTTCTCTTCTGGAGATAGTTCCATAAAATGAATCTGTGGTCTATTTTTTTTATGCTCCTCTTTCTTAGATACATCTCCCAACTTCTCTACTATCATTCTAGCCACATCTAACCCTATTGCTGGTGCTGATGTTAATCCTGGTGATTTTGTTCCAGCTATATTAAAGAAATATGGTACATCCTCTACTTCACCTATTATAAAGTCTGGACAGTCTGACTCAGCTCTTAAACCATTGAAGTTCTTGATATTATCTCTAAAATTTATATCTTTTATGCTCTTTACAGCAGCTGCTCTAACAGTATCTAATCCTGCTAGTGTGTTTCCTACATACTCTTTATCATCAGTCAAACTTGCTGTAGGTCCAACTATTAAGTTACCATGAGCTGTTGGTGCTACTAAAACTCCTTTTCCAACTTTTGTTGGACATTGGAATATAACATTATTTACTAAGTTTCCTTGAACTTTATCTAATAAATAATACTCTCCTGCTCTTGGAGTTATCTTTATCTTTTTAGAACTTACTAAATTATTTATCTCATCAGCAAACAATCCGGCTGCATTCACTACTACCTTTGTTTCAAATTCTCTTCCATCAGTTAATATAACCTTGTATCCCTTTTCTAATCTCTCTATCTTTTCTACTTTTGCATCTGTAAGAACTTCTACTCCATTTATTGCAGCATTCTCTAATAATTTTATAGTTACTTCCCAAGGACCTGTAACACCAGCTGTTGGAGCATATAGAGCAGCTACTACTTCACCACTTACATTTGGCTCCATTTTAAGTATCTCTTCCTTCTCAATGATTCTTAATTCTGGTATTCCATTCTTTAACCCTCTCTCATAAAGTTGTTTCAAATGCTCTCTATCTTCCTCTGAAAAAGCTAAAACCAATGAACCTGTTCTTTTAAATGGTGCATCTATCTCTTTACATAACTCTTCATACATAGAATTTCCAAGGGCATTGTACTTAGCCATTAAAGTTCCCTCTTTTGCATCATATCCTGCATGTACTATTCCTGAGTTTGCCTTACTTGTACCATTTGAAACATCATGCTCTTTTTCCAATACTTTTATTTTTAAATTATATTTTGCTAATTCATATGCAGTTGCAGCCCCCATAACTCCTGCACCTATTATAATTACATCTACCATATAGCATTCCTCCCAATCTTTTAATAAAAAAAAGTCAGCAAATAGACAGATCTCTCTGCTCTTTGCTGACTCTCCTAATTCACTAGTCATTTATTCTATTCTCTCATTAATTATCTTACTTTTCTTTTCATTTGTCAAGAGATATTATTACTCTTCTTCCCAAGCAAGAGCTCTTTTTACAGCTTTCTTCCACTCATTATATTTTTTACATCTCTCTTCTTCACTCATATTTGGAGTAAATTCATTATCTAGTTTCCATTGTAAGCTGATCTCGTCTTTTGTCTCCCAGAATCCTACTGCTAATCCTGCCAAATATGCTGCTCCTAATGCTGTTGTTTCAAGAGTTACTGGCCTTCTTACTGCTGTTCCTAAAATATCAGCTTGGAATTCCATTAAGAAGTTATTAGCTGCTGCTCCACCATCTACTTTTAAACTAGCTAATTTAATTCCTGAATCCTCTTGCATAGCTTCAAGAACATCTCTTGTTTGGTAAGCAATTGATTCTAAAGTTGCTCTAATTATGTGGTTTTTATTAGCTCCACGTGTAAGTCCTACTATAGCTCCTCTTGCATACATATCCCAGTATGGAGCCCCCAATCCTACAAATGCTGGAACTACATATACTCCTGCACTATCCTTCACTTTTCTAGCAAAGTACTCTGTATCCTTTGATTCTCCTACTAATTTTAATTCATCTCTCAACCACTGAACACTTGCTCCACCAATAAAAATACTTCCTTCTAATGCATACTCCACTTTTCCATTAAGTCCTATAGCTATTGTTGTTACAAGTCCATTTTGACTTCTTACCATCTTAGTTCCTGTATTCATCAATAGGAAACATCCTGTTCCATATGTATTTTTAGAGTCGCCCTCTTTAAAACAAGCTTGTCCAAATAGTGCTGCTTGCTGGTCTCCTGCTACTCCAGCTATTGGCACTCTATGACCACCTTTTCCTCCTAAGTTTGCATAACCAAATGTTCCACTGCTATCTTTTACTTCTGGCAACATTGATTTTGGAATTCCTAATATATCTAGTAATTTTTCATCCCATTCTAATTTCTTAATGTTGTATATCATTGTTCTAGAGGCATTTGTATAGTCAGTAGCATGAACTTTTCCATTAGTTAATTTCCAAATCAGCCAAGTATCTACAGTACCAAATAGTAACTCTCCTCTTTCAGCTCTCTCTCTTACACTCTCTACATTATCCAATATCCATTTGATCTTAGTTCCAGAGAAATAAGCATCTATAAGTAATCCTGTATTCTCTCTTACATATTCATCTAAACCTTCAATCTCTTTTAATTCATCACATACCTTAGCTGTTCTTCTACACTGCCAAACTATTGCATTATACACAGGTTTTCCTGTATTTTTATCCCAAACTATTGTTGTTTCTCTTTGATTAGTTATT
>JAHHSZ010000021.1 GCA_020024915.1 Fusobacterium sp.
ATCTCTATAACTCAAGTATAAACTCATTCTTTAGTTTTGTCAATAGTTATTTTCTACTCCAGCAGATAACTTTACTAAATACAACTCCACTTTTTTAGCAATTTTAAACATCTATCTTTCCTTCTATAAATTTAACAGCTTTTCCACCAATTAAAACTTCTACTCTTCCATTTTCCAATATCAATTGTCCAAATATTTTACTTTTTCTACCCATAGTCTCCCCTTGTACTATCTTGATCTTTTCCTCAAGGTCTATCTTTTTATTGAGATATAGGTAATAGATTAAAGCTCCATTAGAAGTACCTGTTGCAGCTTCTTCTGGAATATCAACTACAGGAGCCATATTTCTTGCGTAGATCTCTTTATCTTTCAATACAAACAGATGAAATGAGATTATCTCCAACTCTTTACTGATCTCCTTTATCATCTCCATATTGGGATTTATGCTATTTAAAATCTCTCTATCCCTTATCTCTATCATCAGATCCCAGATTCCTGTATATGTACTATCTCTAATTCTTTTCCAAACTCTCCAACTGTTATTCCCAAAGCTTCAGCGATTCTTCCTCTCCAATACTCTAAATTCTCTACAAATTGTACCTTTGGAGAAGCTTGATACATCATTATTTCTAGACTATCTCCAATACTATTGATAATAATTGGAAGTTCTCCTAAATTAGTCTGAACCTTTAAGATATTTTTTCCCTCTTTAAGTTTTAAAATACTTCTCTCTATTAGAGCTGTTACATATGCTATTGTAGCATGACCACATAGATCTACCTCTTCTTTTGGAGTAAAAAATCTAACTTTTAAAACTTCTGTACCTGTATCAATAAATACAGTTTCAGGATAATTAAACTCCCTTGCTATTTTCTGCATCTCTTCTACACTCAAGTCCGCTGTTTCCAAGACAACTCCTGCTGGATTTCCTTTAAACATCTCATCAGTAAAAGCATCATACACTAAAACAGTTCTTTCCATATTTATCTCCCCCTAATAAATATTCAAAAATAGGAGTCTTTTTATCGACTCCTCCCTTTAAGACTATTTATTTTGTGCTGCATTTGCATTTAATCTTTTTATAGCTATATCTCTAGCCTTTATATACTGCTCTTGAGTTATATATTTTTGCATCTCAATCTGACTTCTTATACGATCTTTTAATATACTTGCTTCAATAGCTCCTATTCTATCAAATAACTCATCTATTTTCTCTAAATTTGTTTCTGATCCTTCAAGTACAAACTTATTGACCTCTAGTTCTAGCTGCTTCTTTTCCAATATAAGCATCTTATAGTTTATACTAACTTTATTCACCATAGCCTTAGCTTGTTTTATATTTTCGGGAGCTACACCCACCTTTAAAAAATCATCATCTGTCACTATTCCAAGTCCTTCTGAAGCTAGAAGCAAAGATGAACAGATTAACGTTGTAAAAAAACTAAGTATCTTTCTCATCAGTTTTCCCCCATTAAATTTGTGTATCCAATCCAAATAATTCATCAGTATTTATCTCTATTTTTTTATCATCAAACAAATCATTATTGAAAAAATGCTCCATTGTTATGTCTGATTTTCTCTTCTCGTTACCTATTGAGCTCTTATTAAAGGCATAGTTTATTGTAGACTTTATAGGTGATCTCTCTGTAATTATTTGATATGTAGAACTTGTAAATATTCCTAAGAAAAACAACGACAATGAAAATAGAGATTTTTTTCTATTTTTTCTCTTCTCCTGTTCAAACAACTCTTTATAAATATTAGCCTTTACTCTATCCTTTGGCGATACCATTTTAATTTCCTCCCATATCCTTGATTGCTTTATAATATATAGATTTTATTGTAGATAAGTTCATGTCCTTCATCTCTGCTATCTCTTTCAATTTATATCCATATATATCTTTTAAAATAACAATTTCTCTATCTTTCAAAGATAGTAATTTAAGCTTTTCTTCTAAAAGAATAGGTGTATCAATATTAGTACTATCCTCTAACATCAATATCTCTTCATTTATATCTAGTTCTATCTTTCTTTTTCTAAAAAAATCATAAATTTTATTTATTGCAATCTTGTATATCCAGGTATATACATTACTCTCTGAACGAAAATTTTTCAGATTTTTATAGACACTCATAAAAACTTCCTGAGATATGTCTTCAGCATCTTCAGGATTTTTTACTGCTCCTAAAATTTTGTAATATATCCTATCAAAATACTCTTCAAAAACCTCATCAAAGTCCATTCATTTACCCTCACAATTTTTATAGTATTTAGACGATAATTATTGGAAAAAAGTTTAAAATTTCTCACCTGAGTTTATTTTTCCTGAAAAATTAAGTTGAACATTGTGATTTTTTAAGTTTATCTCCATATCTTCAGTTATTTCAACAATTTTTCTAGTAGGCATCACTATATCTCTTGATCCTCTTCTATCCTCTTTCTCTGAAATTCCTAAATAACCAGTTATAAAAGATGTCTCTTTATATGAAAGTAGATATTTTTTACTGTTTACATAATACTCTCTTCCAGAATCTATAACTATATCATCTAATTTTACAATTTGATATCTATTTTTATCATAATTTACAACCAATCTATTTCTTCCCTCTATTCTAGTCAATGAAATATCTTCATTACTCTTAATAGATTTACAAGCAATTAGTATCATCAATAAAAATATGCTAAATAAAAGTTTCCTCTTTATCATTATTTTCCTCCTCCATAATTAATTTTTTAAGCTCAATTAATATTTCAGATTCTTTAACTTTTTTTACTATTTTTCCTTTTTTGAAAATTACTCCAACACCTTTTCCACCAGCTATACCATAATCGGCTTCTTTTGCCTCGCCTGGTCCATTGACAATACAACCCATAACTGCTATTTTCAATTTTCTTTTCTCATTTTCAAACTCTTTTTCTACTCTTTTAGCAAGTCCTATCAAGTCTATCTCTGTTCTTCCGCAAGTAGGGCAAGAAACCATTTCAACTCCATCTTCTATAAATCCCAATACTTTCAAAATTTCTTTAGCAACTTTTATCTCCTCTACAGGATCTTCAGTTAATGAGACTCTAATAGTATCTCCTATCCCATCTACCAATAGACCTCCTATCCCTATCGCTGATTTCACAGTACCTTGAAAGGCTGTTCCAGCCTCTGTTACTCCAAGATGTAGTGGATAATCTACCAATTTACTTATTTTCCTATAAGCTTCAACCATCATCTTAACATTACTAGCTTTCAATGAAACAACTATATCATTAAAATCATTCTTCTCTAAAAGCTTTATGTGATACATAGCACTTTCTACCATTCCATCAGCTGTTGGTTTTCCATATTTTTCAAGTATATATTTTTCTATAGAACCAGAGTTCACACCTATTCTTATTGGTATACCCTTTTCTTTTGCCATCTGAACAACTATTTTAATTTTATCATCTGACCCGATATTTCCAGGATTTATTCTCAATTTATCTATTCCATTCTCCATAGCTAACAAGGCTAATTTATAGTCAAAATGAATATCTGCACACAGAGGTAAATTTACTCTCTTCTTTATCTCTGTTATAGCTTTTGCTGCCTCTTCATTATTGATAGTCATTCTCACCATTTGACAACCAGCTTTTTCTAATTTATTTATCTGTTCTACAGTGGCCTCTACATTGCTTGTTACTGTATTTGTCATAGATTGAATTATTATTGGATTTCCTCCACCTATTAAAATATCTCCTACTTTAACTACTCTACTCATATTATCCCTCTTTATTTTGACTTAGGCACATATTTCATTGGATTTAAAATTGTTTTACCTTTTCTTATTTCAAAGTGAAGATGTGGTCCTGTAACCCTTCCACTCTGACCTGTTTTTCCTATTAACTCACCAGTTTTTACATACTGTCCATTTCTTACACCAATCTTATCCAAATGAGCATATCTAGTTTCATAACCATTTGAATGTTGAATTATGATGATCTTTCCATACCCATTCATAACACCAGCAAAAGTTACTTTTCCCTCTTTTGATGCATATAATGGTATAAAATGAGCCTTCAAATCAACTCCAGCATGGTAAATATATCTTTTTAAAACTGGATGAAATCTATTTCCTTGTGGACTTGTAATTCCTGTATATTTAATTGGCATAATAAATCCTAAACCACTTCTATTACTTGCATTTGGACTTGTTGTTCCCAAGTACTTAGTGACATTTGGATCTTTTATATATAGCTCATCTCCTAGTTGAACTGTATTAGATTCCAATTTATTTATCTTTTTCAATTCTTCCACATCAACTTTAAAAAGTTCTGCTATTTTATTCAAAGAGTCACCTTTTACAACCTTATAAAAAATACCATTTCCTCTTAAGACTTTTATTTTTTGTCCTACTTTTAAGTTATTTGCTGTTACTCCTGGATTATTAGCCTTTAATATAGTTAAACCTATCCCATAACGTTCTGCTATCTCTGATAATGTATCTCCTTGCTGTACTTCATAAATTTCTTTTTTAGGTATAACATTCTCATCTTTCCCTAGCTTTCCAATTCCTTCTTCTACTAAAGTATACTCCTTAGTAAATGTATAAAAGCTATCATCTTGAACTTCCCAACCACCACTATCAGCTGCTCCAACTTCATAGTAATCAGTGAAAGGACTAAGATCAACTACTTCAGTTTTAAAAGGATTTCCTAATATTATTCCTACATAGAAAGCTATAAGTAATACTAAGAAAAAAAACAATTTATTTTTCATCTTTTACTCCTCTTTCAAACTGTTCTAACATACTTTTATTACTATTTGTACTTTTTAAAGTATCCACCAATCTTTTCAAGCTTTCAGCTTTATCATATTTAGCAAGGTGTCTCCTAATTCTCCAGATAGATTCCAACTCTTTTTTAGGGATTAGTAACTCCTCTTTTCTTGTTCCAGATCGTTGAATATCTATTGCTGGGAATAACCTTAACTCTGCCAAATTTCTATCTAAATGTATATCACAATTTCCTGTAGATTTAAACTCTTCATAAATTATATCATCCATTTTACTTCCAGTATCAACTAGCACAGTGGCAACTATTGTTAAACTTCCTCCACTTCTTATATTTCTAGCAGTTCCAAAAAAGTTTTTTGGATAGTATAGGGCTGTTGGATCTATTCCACCTGATATCAACTTTCCACTTGACGGAATCACTATATTGTAAGCTCTTGCAAGCCTTGTTAACGAATCCATTAATATAACTATATTCTCTCCGTTTTCAACTCTTCTCTTCGCTCTCTCTAGTATACTTTCTGTGACCTTAATATGATTTTTAGGGTCTTCGTCAAATGTTGATGCAAAAACCTGTGCTCCTATTACAGTCTCTTTTATGTCTGTTACTTCTTCTGGTCTCTCATCAATAAGCAGTATCCAAACCTCTACATCCTTATTATTCCTCATAATAGAATTGGCTATATTACTTATAAGCATTGTCTTTCCAGCCTTTGGTGGAGCTATTATAAGAGCTCTCTGCCCTCTTCCAATAGGAGCTATCAAATCTATTATTCTGCCAGAGATATTTTTACTATCTGTTTCCAAAGTAAATTTTTCTGTTGGATATGCTGGTATAAGCTCTTCAAAAGGTAATCTAGATTCTGCTGCCTCCAATGTTTCATTATTAACTAAAAGAACTTTCTTTAAGGCATAATTTTTTTCATCTGCAGAAGGTTCTCTAACTTCTCCTACTACTATATCTTCAGTTCTTAATTTAAATTTTCTAACTTGAGAAGCTGATACATATATATCTTTTTCTACACTCGTTCCTCTTAAAAATCCGTAACCATCTGCTAATACTTCTAAAGTTCCCCAAGCTATATCTGTGTTATCTTTGTTTGCAATATCTGCTTCTATTAACTCTTTTATCTCATTTTTCTTTATTCCAGTTTTTATTTTTAACCCAAGCTGTTTTGCTATCTCTAATAGTTCCTTTAATAGAAACTTATCCAATCTATCCATATCCACCTCAATACTTATAATAAACTTATACTATCTCTCCATACAATGTCCAAGTTTTACAATCATTAATTTTTACATTTACAAAAGTTCCCTCTAAAGCTTTGTCTCCTCTAAATAGAACTATTTTGTTGCTAGACGTTCTTCCACTTAAAACTTCTTTATTTTTCTTACTCTCTCCTTCAACTAAAACTCTTTCTATCTTTTCTAAATAAGTTTTACTTTCAGCTAATGAGCAAGCATTTTGTACCTCAATCAATCTCTGTAATCTCTCTTTTTTAATCTTATCATCTATCTGTTTTTCCATAGTTGCTGCTCTTGTCCCCTTTCTTATTGAGTACATAAACATAAAACTATTCTCAAATTGTATCTGTTTTACTACATCTAATGTATCCAAGAAATCTTCCTCAGTCTCCCCAGGAAATCCCACAATTATATCAGCTGTTAAAGCTACATTAGGTATCTGATCTTTTATTTTATTAGCTAGTGCTATATACTGCTCTTTAGTATATCCTCTATTCATAGCTTTCAATATTCTTGATGAACCTGCTTGTAATGGTAGATGTAAAGATCTTGCTATTTTATCATTTTTAGCTATAACTTGGATTACCTCATCTGTAAAATCTCTTGGATGTGGAGATACAAATCTAACTATAAAATCTCCCTCTACCTTACAGATCTCTTCTAATAATCTTGCAAAATTATCTCCATTTGTAAATTCTTTTCCATATGAATTTACATTCTGTCCTAATAATATTATCTCTTTATAACCTTTTTCTACATATTGTTTTACATCATGTAAAATCTCTTCCATAGGAACAGATCTCTCTCTTCCTCTTACATATGGTACTATACAGTATGCACAGAAGTTATTACAGCCATATGTTATTGAGATTGATGCTGTTTTTTTAGAGTCGAAATCTGCATCTAATCTAGGTGGTAATTCATCTTCATAATCTGTATAAATCAGATGTTTATCCACTTTATGCTCAATATCATCAATAGCTTGTGGTATTTTTCCTATATTTTGGTTTCCCATAACTATATCAATTTGGGGGAATTTTTTAATAAGTTCCTCTCCCTGCTCTTGAGCAAAACAACCTGTTACCCCTATTATCATACCTTTGTTCTCTTTTATATGTTTCAATTCTCCAAGTTTTCCATATATTTGAGTTGCTGCTCCTTCTCTAACTGTACAAGTATTTAAAAACGTTATATCTGATTCTTCTATATTTTCAGTCATTTCATATCCCATATTTTGGAACATTTTCTTTATTTTTGCACTTTCATTTACATTCATTTGACAACCATATGTTATGATTGATGCTTTTTTCACTACTTAATCCTCCTAAATTCTAAATATATTTTCTTTTTTTAAAGCAAAAGAGTCTATCTTACAATTCTATCAGTTTTTTATGTTTTTTTCAAACAAAAAAATTTGTTATACTAAAGAAAAAGGAGCAAGTTTTCAAAATCTAAAAACTCACTCCCTCTATTAAGAATTATAGGTTATGGTTATTTTTTCTGTTTACCATTTCTTTTATTATGAATGTAGCTACATCATCAGCATATTTTCCAGGTCCAAATCCTGCATCATATCCTAATTCTTTAGCAAGTTCATTAGTGATTCTAGCTCCACCAGCTATTAATATAACTTTGTCTCTTAGTCCTTCTGCTTCTAAAAGTTCTACTAAGTTAGTTAAGTTCTTAATATGTACATCTTTTTGAGTTACAGTTTGTGAAACTATTAAGGCATCAGCTTTTAATTCAATAGCTTTTTGAATAAACTCTTCATTTGGAACTTGGCTTCCTAAGTTATAAGCTTTTACCCCTTTATATCTCTCAAGACCATAATGTCCTGCATATCCCTTCATATTCATAATTGCATCTATACCAACAGTATGTGCGTCTGTACCTGTACTTGCTCCTACCATTACTACATCTCTTCCAATGTTTTCTTTTATATAATCTTCACACTCATGCATATCCATAGTATCTATTTCTAATGCTTGTACATGAATATCTTCATAGTTAACTGTATGAGAAGTTGATCCATATACTACATAATAAGAAAACTCTTTATCTAGTGCTTCTGAGAAAGCTACTGCTGGATTTACGAATCCCATTTTCTTAGCAAGTTGTATAGCAGCTTCTACTCCTTTTTCATTATTTGGAACTGGAAGAGTAAAACTTAATTGTACCTTTCCATCATTCATTGTATCCCCATAAGGTTTTAATTGAGTTAAATCCAATGTTTTATCATAATCTTTTTTATCAGTTGAATATAATCCTCCAGACATTATCTCTTACCTCCAAGCATTGATTCTATAAATGGATTGAAATAACTTGAATCTTTTTCAAATACTCCAGCTAATCCTTTTCCACCATCTATTGGTCTTCTTATTCCAGCAAATACTCCCCCTTCTATTGTTTTGAATATTCCTGTTGTTTCAATAGTTTTTAAAAGTTCTGCTGCTTTTTCTAATACCTCTTTAGCTCTGTTTTCCATTATTCCACCCTTTTTAAATTGGATGTCATTTCCTAAATCTTCCATATTATTGAAAATATATTTTGCATTTTCAATAGAAAGTGCCCTATCTGACATAAATGGAGTATGGATTGCTTCTGTTAACATTCCTAATAGGTGAACTTTTTGACCTGTCATTATACTTACCATATTAAATAAAGCATCTTGTACATGTCCTTTAAATATATTTCCTGTCATAAATTTTGTAGGAGGCATATATTTTAAAGGTGCTTTAGGGAAGATCTCTCTTGCCATTTGAGCTTGTGCTAACTCATATAAGAATCCATTTTTTGTATCTGGATGCATTTCAAAAGCATGTCCAAGACCCATTTGCTCTTCAGGAAGTCCTGCTACTAATGCGAACTGCTCATTTATAAATTGAGAAGCTAATACTGTATGTGCCTCTTCAATTGCGTCAGCAGTAGTTAGGTAGTTATCCTCTCCTGTATTGATTATAACTCCTGCAAATCCGTTGATTACTCTTGAGAAAAACTGGTCAATCAATGTTCTCTTCATATTGATATCTCTAAATAGAATTCCATATAATGCGTCGTTAAGCATCATATCTAATCTCTCTAATGCTCCCATAGCTGCTATTTCTGGCATACACAATCCTGAACAGTAGTTGCATAATCTTATATATCTTTTTAACTCTACTCCAACCTCATCAAGTGCTTTTCTCATAATTCTAAAGTTTTCTTGAGTGGCAACAGTTCCTCCAAATCCCTCTGTTGTAGCTCCATACGGAACATAGTCTAAAAGTGATTGTCCAGTAGTTCTAATAACTGCTATAACATCTGCACCCTGTCTTGCAGCAGCAACAGCTTGAGTAACGTCCTCATAGATATTTCCTGTGGCAACTATAACATAAATATATGGACCTTTCTTATCTCCATAAACACCTAAATACTCTTCTCTTTTTGCTCTATTTGCTTTAACTCTTTCTACAGTTTTTTCTACTATTGGTTTTAATGCAAGTCTGATATCAAAATCATCATGCCACTTCATTTTTGTTATATCTAACTCTTTTTTAGCTACTTTTTCTGCTATTTCTTGTGGTTGTAATCCTGTTTCTAGCATAGCATTTCCAATATATTTAGCTACTCCTAAAGATAGGTTTCCATTCTCTTTTATGAAATCTACTACCACGTTAGGTAATGGAACTTCAAAATCATCTATTCCATCTATTCCTAATAATCTACATATAGTTCTTTCAACAGTTACTGTACTATGTTTATCTATAAATACTTGGGCATCAGCAGCTATATTCTTCGCTGAAGTACGAGCCTCTTCTACTAAATTCCAATTTAGGTTTAATTTGCTCTCCATTCTTTAATCCTCCTTGCTATACTCTTGTAATATTATATTGGCAAACTTTTCATCAATTCCTATAAGTTTAGCTATATTCAATGCGTCTTTTGGAACTTCACTTTCATTAGATCTCTCCAATCTATAATCCATATAATCCTGTATCAAACTCATTGAATTTACACTAATCTCAATTTTTGTTTTTAATTTATTAAAATCCACATTTTTTAATCCCACTACTTCATAGTGATTCATATTGGGTTGAGCAATACCATCAAAATGTGTTGTTATCAAAGAGATACTATCTTTATCATTTAAACACTCTGCTAAAGCTTTTACAAATTTTTGTCCCTCTTTTGGATTTGTTCCCCTTGCAAATTCATCAAAGACTACAAATCCTGTTCCTAATTCTAAAAATACATTTACCTCTTTTAACTTCATTATCTCAGCCCCAAAGGTACTCAATCCTTTAGATATATCCTGCATATCATCAGAAACAAAGAAAACAAAGTCAACAATTGGAAATTCTGCTTCATCTGCTACAACAAAAAAACCATAATTAAATAATAATAAATTTTCAGTTATAGTTTTTAAGGCAACACTCTTTCCACCCATATTAGCACCAGTTATTATTGTAACTCCTGAAGTTAACTCTATATCTATTGGTGTGAAATTTTTCCCTTTACTATCTAGCATCTCTTTTACTTCTATATTTACAAGTTTTTTAGCTGATATTTTCATCTCTGTAGATATTTTTGCTCTTTTTCCACCATATTGTTGTGCAAATCTTACCTTTGCCATTAAAAAATCTAAATTTCCTATTTTGTCAATATTTTCTAAATACACTTCCCCGTACTTTAAAATTTCTGCTGAAAGAATCTGTCTTATCCTTAACTCCTCTTGCTCTTCTTCAACAAGAACACTTAATCTCTCCTCTTTTAATCTTCCAATCTCATCTATATCAGAAGTGGAAAAGATCTTCTTTTCTATAGATTTTTTTTTATCTCTGATCTCTTTTAAAACTTCTGAATAACTATCATAAATGTAAAATGTTGGAACCTTTTCTCCATCTGGATCCAATGCTTCAAGTACTTTACTTATATCATTTAACCTAAATACTTCTAACTCTTTTGGAAATTTCTCCAGATATTCGTTTAAATTTTCCATCAACATACCTTGAACTTTTATCTCAAAAAGGTCAACATCATCTAGTATATTTCCTTTTAAACAGTTCTTTAAAATATTTTTTATATCTTTTAATCTATGAATAATGCCCTCTATATTTCTTACTGTGTCTCTATCACTTTCAGAATATTTTAGAAAAACCTCCATTTTAGAGAATTCGGCTTCTAATTCCTGCTCCTCCCCCTTATTGTAGTTTTTCAACTTTTTCAATTTATCATTTCCGTAAAGTGACAAAGTTTCAACTCTATTTAAAAGAGGTTTAAAACCTAGTCTATCCAAGCTTTTATCATCTATAAATCTCATATTTTTTCACCTACTACATCTATCACATTGACATTTAATTTCTCTTCTAAGAGAGTTCTAAACTTCTCCTTAGGAAAATCATATCCAAGAGGAGAGTGAGGATTACAGGTTACAAATAGAAGATTTATTGGATTCAATACTCTAATATTTATTCCACAGGCTTCTATTTTTTTTAAAGTTATAAAATCTGTAAATACTCTTGTTCCATCTTTTACAACCAAGGTTAAGTTCTTGAAATTTTGTCTATTTTTTATCAAAGTTTCTAAAAACTTCTGTGTAATTGCTCCTCTGATTGCTATAACTTCTATATCATCATTGAAATAATTCTTTATTTCTTTATTTGATTCAAGAGAACTTATTCCTTCTAAGTTTTTAATGCTTCCATCTCTATATATAACAACTGCTCTAGTTTCTAAGAAGTGATCTTCTATATACTTTTTCAATTCCATATTTTCGAAAACTGGAAGCTGTAATAAAGATACTGTTGTCTTAGTCTCATCTATTACTTTCCCCATATCTAAAGAAAGAGCTGCTCCTGTGGATAAAATAGTAGCCTCTGTTACATCACTCATTGCACTTCCCTTTCTACTTAAAGCTCCATCTACAATAGAAAGTTCACTGCCATATCTCTCCATCAACTCCAATATCTCTTTAATTTGCCTATTGTATGATGGCCCAGCTATATCTACATATCCTGAAGTTATCGCTCTTACTATTACTATATTCCCCATAGGGGTAGAGAAATCTGTGGTATACAGAATCTCTCCTGTTATATCACAGTTTCTCAAACAATCTCTAGCAGTAGCTATAACAGTATTTGGATATACATATATTCTAGGTTTTGAAGTAGTAGTTACAACATCTACCTCCTCACCATCTCTACCTATAGATGTGAGTCCCACTACTTTCTTGTCACCTATCTTATTTATAAGAAAGTTTAATAGAGTTGTCTTTCCTACATTTTTCTCCATCCCTATTATTGATATTCTTTTATATTGTTTTAAAAGTGTATATACATCCAACATTGGCTACCTCTTCACTAGAAATTTTTATTTTTCATTTCTCTTATGTCTATCTAATTCTTTTGGTTCTATTGCCATAGCTCCACCACTTAGAAGTTTTGAAACTCCAGTATTCAATCTGTGAGCTTTACAGTCATCACATTGACACTCTTCATGGTACTCTTCTGGCTCTGTATAAGTAGTTATTACTCCTTCAAAGTTTCTTAATACTACTTTATGTGGCGATTGAGAAATTACATATTGAGGCATTACAGGAGTTTTTCCTCCTCCACCAGGTGCATCTACAACAAATGTAGGTACTGCATACCCAGAAGTATGTCCTCTTAATCCTTCAATAATCTCGATTCCTTTAGAAACTGGTGTTCTGAAGTGCTCAAGTCCCATTGATAAGTCACATTGATAAATATAGTATGGTCTAACTCTCATTTTTACTAATTCATGAACTAATCTCTTCATTACATGCACACAGTCATTAATTCCTCTTAATAATACTGATTGGTTTCCTAAAGGAATTCCAGCATTAGCCAATCTTTCACAAGCTGCTTTAGCTTCTGGAGTAACTTCTTTTGGATGGTTAAAGTGAGTATTTAACCAGATTGGGTGGTATTTCTTTAACATCTCTACTAATTCTGGGGTTATTCTTTGAGGTAAAACAACTGGTGTTCTTGACCCAATTCTTACTATCTCCACGTGAGGAATAGCTCTTAATTTTTTGATGATATACTCTAAAGTTTCATCAGAAACTAATAAAGCATCTCCTCCTGATAGTAATACGTCTCTTACTTGTGGAGTTTTTGCAATATACTCAATAGCTTTATCTATTCTTTCCATAGGCATAGCTTGGTCATGAGCTCCTGCAAATCTTCTACGAGTACAGTGTCTACAATACATAGAACACATATCTGTTATTAATAATAATACTCTGTCAGGATATCTGTGAGTTAATCCTGGAACTGGTGAATCCCCATCTTCATGTAACGGGTCTAATAAGTCAGCTTCTGATTTATGAATCTCTCTTATTGATGGTATAGCTTGTTTTCTAATTGGACAATTAGGATCGTCTATATCCATTAATGAGAAATAGTAAGGAGTAACTGCCATTCTCAATGTTTCAAGTGTTTTATTAACTCCTTCTTCTTCCTCTTCACTCAAGTTGATGTATTTTTTTAAATCATCTAAAGTTTCTATTCTATTTCTTACTTGCCAGTGCCAATCATTCCATTCTGCATCAGTTACATTTGGGAAAAACTTTGCTCTTGTATTAACGGTATTCATATTCTCATCTCCTTATTCCACTTTTAAATTTTACATTTTCTAGTTTCTACATTATGTTATACATATAACTCATTAAAGATTTCTCTTAAAACTGCACTTTCTCTTAATTCTTCTAATGTTATAGCTGCATGGTCTTTAGTATATCCATTTCCAACCATCATAGTTACATCTTTTCCTACACCCTCTGCTCCAAGAGCTGCCTTTGTAAATGATGTAGCCATTGAGAAGAAATAAACTATTCCTAAATCTTTAACTGGAAGAATTGTTGACATCTCAGTATTTGCTACGTTTACACAGTTGATAGCTACATCTACTTCTTTACCATCATTAGCTTCTAATACTGCATTTAGTACTTCTATTGGTTTAGTAGCATCTGCTACTACAACTTTTACTCTAGAACTTACTCTCTCTAATAGAGCTTTTTCTTTTTCATTTCTCACTAATCCAATTACATTTCCAGTAGGACCTACTCTTTTTACAGCTTCATATGCACATAACATTCCTGATTTTCCAGCTGATCCTAAGATTACCACTGATTGACATGGTCTTACAAGTTTAGCTACTTGAGCAGGTGCTCCAGCTACATCTAGTGCTGCTAGTGCTAAAGTCTCAGGCATATCTTGTGGTAATACTGCATAGATTCCACTTTCGAATAATATTGCTTTACCTTTGATCTCTACTCTATCTATTTCAGGTTTTATATCTATTATTTCATCTATTCTTAATGGAGTTAATGAAAGAGAAACAAGAGTTGCTATTTTGTCTCCAACTTTTAAATCAGTTTTCCCTTCTAAATCTGCCCCTATTTTTTCAATTTTTCCTATCAACATTCCACCAGATCCTGTTACTGGATTTTGCATCTTTCCTCTTTCTCTAACTATCTCTTTTATTTTAGTTTTAATTTTTTCTATATCATGTCCTGCTTCTTCTTCTATTTGAGTGAATGAAGCTGAGTCAATATTTAAAGCTATTACATCTATTAATATTTCATTTGAATAAATTTCCATATCATTATTAATTTTTAATGCTGGTTGTGGTAATACTCCTTGTGGCTCTATTACTCTGTGTGTTCCATATTTACATCCTTTTAACATTATGATACCCCCTATAATTCTAATTCTATTTTGTTAAACTCAAAATTCTTCTTGCTTCATCTGGAGTTGCTATCTCTCTTCCTAACTCTTTTGCTAATCTAACTACTTTTTCTACTAACTCTCCATTAGACTTAGCTAATACCCCTTTGTCTATATATACGTTATCTTCAAACCCAACTCTTACATGTCCTCCCATTGTTATTGCTAAAGCAGCCATTGGGAACTCATGTCTTCCAATTCCTGAAACTGTCCAAGTTGATCCTTGAGGAATACTCTCACTTATGAAAACCAAATCTCTTGCACTAGCTGACATCTGGACACCTAATACAAAGTCAAAGTGCATAGGTTCTTTTATAAAACCTTGTTTTGCATATCTGATAGCATAATCTACCATACCTTTATCAAATACTTCTATCTCTGGTTTTACATTTCTTTCTATCATTATTTTTCCAAAGTTCTTGATAGTGTTTTCTGTATTAACAAATACTTCATCTCCACCAAAGTTACAAGTTCCACAATCTAGTGTAGCCATCTCTATTCCTAGTTCAGTAGGCTGTAATCTCTCTAGATCTGTCATCCCTACTGCTCCACCAGTTGATGGTTGAATAATTACATCTGGACACTTTTCTCTTATTGCATCTATACAAGCTTTAAATCTCTCTTTTGATTGAGTAGGCGTTCCATCATCTTCTCTTACATGTAAATGTATTATTGCTGCTCCTGCTTTATAAGCACTGTAAGCTTCTCTAGCTATCTCTTCTACTGTATACGGTACAGCTGGGTTATTTTCTTTTGTTACTTCAGCTCCACAAATAGCTGCTGTAATTATTAATTTTTCCATAGTGTTATTTCCTCCTCTAAAATTAGCTTAATTTACTATCTTTTTCTTTGTTTATCTTTAGGAGTAACACATGTTCCACTAGCTCTACACACAACTATTGGTTCTGGAAGTACATCTGCTGCTGAATCATTAATGTCTGGTCTTGGTACTATTACTTTTCTTGCTTCAAAAACCATTTTTCTTGAAGAATTTCCTGTACTTACTATCTCTCCTACTGCTTCTATAAAATCTCCAGCATATACAGGTGCCATAAACTCAACGCTATCATAAGCTTTAAATAATCCTTCATCTCCATCCATTTGGATTAAAAGTTCTGTAGCTACATCTCCAAATAATTGTAACATTCTTGCACCATCTACAAGATTTCCTCCATAGTGTGCATCGTGCGAACTCATTCTCATTCTAATCATTGACTTCATTTTTCTTCCTCCTGACTTTTTTCAAATTAATCTACCAAAAAAATTAAAAAGTGCATGTTCAAATTTGTAAGGTATAATTGCAGCACAATATTTATGTAAAAAGAAAATAGCTCTCCACAAAAACTGTGACAGTGATCATATATTCATATAATCCCCAAGAAAAAAGTTAAATAAGCTTACTTTATTTCTTTCGGCAATTATGCCCTTCATATAAAACATTGGGAGCTTCTTCCCTTAACATTTTTATACTACCTCTCATAAATGCACCTCTATTTTTAAAATATTAAATTGTCAGTTTTTTACCTTATTCATATCACTATATATTTTTTTAATACATAGTATTAACAAACATTACTTTCAATATAAGCATATTACATACAATATTAATTGTCAAGAAATTATTTTTTTAAATAAATTATATCACATTTATTAATTTTTCTTGTTTTTTAAAAGTATCATATTTCCTTATTTTACGCCATCTCACACTCATTAAAAAAATATACTTTTAGAAAAAATATCATTTTGTAATTTTTTAGTTGAAATATAATTAAAATTGAACTATAATTAACATATAGATTGAAATGATATTAATTATTAATTATTATTATTATTATAATTAATACTATCATTGTAATCACAAAACTAATTTTAAAATTTAATTTTACTAGTATTCACCTACATAATTAAATTTAATTTTGGACCAAACAAAATATTTAGGAGGGTAAATTATATGGTCGAGTTTATTAAATTAATGCCAGTTTTTATTTTAGCTGCACTTATGATGTCAGGATTTGATGCTTTACTTGCTGCACCTTTAGCAACAGTTGCTGCAGCAGTAGCTGCAATGGTTACAGAAAAAAGAAAATTTTCTGAAATCCTTGATGCTGCTTTAGCAAATGTTAGAGAAATTACTGTTGCTCTATTTATTTTAATGATGGCTTATGCTATGGCTGAGGTATTTATGGCTACTGGAGTTGGAGCTGCTATCATCAATGTGGCATTAAGATTGGGAATTACAGGAAAAACTGTTGCATTAGTGGGAGCAATTGTTACTTCTATTCTTTCAATAGCTACTGGATCAAGCTGGGGTACTTTTGCTGCTTGTGCTCCAATATTCTTATGGTTAAATCATATTGTTGGGGGGAATATTATGTTAACTATGGGAGCTATAGCTGGAGGAGCTTGTTTTGGTGATAATATAGGACTCATTTCAGATACTACTATAGTTAGTTCTGGTATCCAAGGTGTTGAAGTTGTTAAAAGAATTAGACACCAAGGTGTTTGGTCAGCCTTAGTTTTAATCTCTGGTATTATCTGTTTTGGACTTGCTGGAATATTTATGGGATTACCAGCAGTAGTTGGAGATGGAGCTGCTGCTATTAATCAAATTCCAGCTGAAGTTTGGACAAAACTTGCTGAAGAGAGAGAATCAGCTGTAACTCTATTAAACCAAGTTAGAGATGGTGTTCCAGTTTATATGATAATTCCTTTAATATTAGTTCTACTATTTGCATTTAAAGGATATCAAACATTTATTTGTTTATTCATTGGTATTATTTCATCATATATACTTGGATACTTTGCTGGAACTGTTACTAGTACAAAAGCTTTTCTTCAAGATCTAATCTTTGTTGGATTTGAAGGTGCAGGATCTTGGGTTATAGTTATGATGATGTGGGTTGCGGCTTTTGGTGGAATAATGAAATTGATGGACGCATTCAAACCTTTATCAACACTACTAATTAAAATCTCTAAAAATGTAAGACAACTTATGTTCTGGA
The DNA here is from genome assembly GCA_020024915.1 of Fusobacterium sp. Classification (GTDB taxonomy): domain Bacteria; phylum Fusobacteriota; class Fusobacteriia; order Fusobacteriales; family Fusobacteriaceae; genus Fusobacterium_A. The sequence continues at coordinate 17,738 of JAHHSZ010000021.1, forward strand.
ATGGAGCTTTATCAATATTTGGAAATATGGCTCTAGCTGATGAGATGGCACAAATAGTTACAATAGGACCAATCATTAAAGATCTTGTTGAGAAAAATGTAGAAGGTTCTCCAGAAGATATAGAGGTATTGAGACTTAGAAATGCTACATTTAGTGATGCTATGGGAGTATTTGGATCTCAATTAATTCCTTGGCATGTATATATTGGATTCTATTTAGGAATTGCAACTACAGTATATCCATTAGAAGCATTCTCTCCAATAGATATTATCCAATATAACTTTATAGCATTTATAGCTGTAATAAGTATGTTATTACTAACTTTAACAGGTTTTGATAGATTCATTCCTAGATTTGCATTACCTCGAGAACCAGAAGTAAAATTAAGAAAATAGTTAAAAATTAATGGTGAATACATAAAAAAGAGAGCAATATTGCTCTCTTTTTTATGTATATTTATGTTATAATATAATAAAAATATGAGGTGACATATGATTAGATTTCAAAATTTCTACAAAAAAAATTTTAATACTTTAACTAAAACTGAAAAAAAAATCTTAGAATACCTAATTAAAAATCCTAAGAATATTATTACCTACACAGCTTTAGAAATTGGAAAAGAGCTAAATATTAGTGATGCTTCTGTTTTAAGATTTTCAAAAACTCTTGGTTTTGAAAAATTTAACGATTTAAAAATATATATCACTTCTAATTTAACATCTTCCAATCTCAATGAAAGAATCATTAAAAATTGGAACAATTTTAATTCAGAAAATGATATAATCACTAAAATAGTTAATGCTGATATCACAAATATTAAAGAGTTTATTGAAACATTGGATTTAAATCAATTAAATAAAACAATACATATCTTAGAAAATTCCAATAAAATTTATTTTTTAGGTCTTGGGTCAAGTAAAGGAATTTCACAGTTTATGTTTTGGTATATGAGACGTCTAGGTTTTAATACTGAATGTATCAATGAAGGTGGTCTTGGACTTTATGAAACCTTATCACATATAAAAAGCAAGGATACTATTTTTATTTTTTCATTCCCTAGAATATTGGAAGATGAGGTAAGAATCCTTGAACTAGTGAAGAAAAAAGGGAGTAAAATTATTGCTATTACAAATACAGAATTCTCTGAAATCTCTTTTCTTAGTGATATATTATTCCAAGTTGAAGTAGAAAATTCAGGATTTTTTAACTCTTATGTTGTTCCTATTCAACTATGTAACTTAATATTGACAATGCTATTTGAAAAAAATAAAGATACTTTATATAAAGAGATTAAAGAAAATAGTTTTGTTCAAGATTTTCTATTCCACAATTTATAATTGATTTTATTAATACATTATTTATATCATAAATATATTTATTTATTTTATTTATATTTTTGTTTTATAAATGATGTATTTTTATTTTTTTAATACATAAAATATATATTTTATTACATATTTTATTGACTTCGCTACATTTAGAGTGTATAATGTAGTATAAACTACAAAACGGAGGATTTTTATGAATAAACCTATAATCGGTATTACATCTGCATATGAGATTGAAGATGGACTTCGTAATTACCACAGAACTACTGTTAGCATTGATTATTCTAAGTCAATTATAGCTGCTGGTGGTGTTCCTATAGTTTTACCTGTAACATCTGATTTAGAAATTATAAAAAAACAGTTGTCGCTTCTTGATGGCCTAATATTAGCTGGGGGAACTGATATAAACCCTTTATACTACAATCAGGATTTCAAAGAAAGCATAGGAGTTGTCTCTCCTGAAAGAGATGAAGGTGAGTTAATCCTTTTAAGAGAATTTTTTAAAACTGGTAAACCTATTCTTGGAATATGTAGAGGACATCAACTCTTAAATATATTTAGAGGTGGAAGTTTATATCAAGATCTTAAGTATTTTGAGAAACCTGTTTTAAAACACAGACAAGATTTTTATCCTGAATTAGCTGTACATAATGTTAAAATAATTGATTCAGATAATATGTTATCAAAACTATACGGTAACAGTATTTTGACAAATTCTTTTCATCACCAATCTATTGATAAATTAGGAGCTGGATTAACTACCATTGCAATTACTGAGGATGGAATTATTGAAGCTATTCAGATGAAATCACATAAATTTTTATATGGAATACAATGGCATCCAGAAATGATGACAGCTAGAGGAAATGAGGATATGAAAAAAATTTTTATTGAATTTATTAAACACTGTAATAAATAAAGCAAAATGGAGGGGTTTAAATGTTACAATATTTTGAAATGTTAGTCAATTTTTTGTGGGGATTACCTATAATCATCATCATTCTTGGTACTGGAATATACTTTACTATAAAAACTAGATTTTTTCAAATATTTTATCTAAAACATATATTTTCTGAAACTATATTAAAAATTATAAGAAAAGGAAATAAAGCTGAAGGCAAGGGAAAAGGCCTTATTACTCCTTTTGAAGCTGTTGCTACTGCCATTGGTGGTTCTGTAGGAGTTGGAAATATTGGTGGAGTTGCTACTGCTATGGCTGTGGGCGGTCCTGGTTCTCTATTTTGGTTATGGATTGCTGCTTTAGTTGGAATGATACTTAAGATGGCAGAAGTTTCACTTGGTGTTTACTATAGACAAAAGGATGAAAAAGGAGAGCTTTATGGTGGACCTACTTACTACATGGAAAAAGGATTGGGAGAAGAAAAAGGACATAAATGGTGGTTTATTCCTGCAATTATATTTGGTGGTGGTATTTTTTCTACATTTTTTATAACTGTTCAAAATTACACAGTATCTGAAGCTGTAAGCTCTGCTTTTGGAATAAAAATAATATCTGCTAGTATTATTTATATTATTTGTAATTACGTTCTAATTATAGGCGGTATTAAATCTCTTGGAAAATTAGCAGGAAAAATAGTGCCTTTTATGTGCATATTTTATATTGGAGCAGCTTTATATATAATTATAATTAACATCAATAATCTTCCTGAAACCTTTAAATTAATTTTCTCTGGAGCTTTTACTGGTACTGCTGCTATTGGTGGATTTACTGGTGCTGCTTTCAGACAAGTTATGAGAATTGGTATGGCAAGATCTGTATTCAGTAATGAAGCTGGTTGGGGAAGTTCTCCTATGATACATGCTTCTGCACAAACTGATCATCCTATAAAACAGGGGCTTTGGGGAGCTTTTGAGGTATTTATTGATACTATTGTCGTTTGTACTTTAACCTGTTTAGTTATTATTATTACAGGAGTGTGGAACAGTGGTGCTACTGGTGCTACTCTTACTCTTAGTGCTTTTGAAACTGGAATGGGAACAGCTAGTAAAATATTTATAGCTACTGGTATTTTCTTATTTGGTGTTACTACTTCATCTGGATGGTATGCATATTATGAAATAATTTTAAGACATTTAATGAAATCCTCTCCTAAATTAAAAGATGCTATCCTTAAATTTTATAAAATATTTTATCCTGTTCCTGGTTTTATAATGGTTGTAATGGCTACTACTATTGGAATGCCAGGATCAACAGTTTGGCTATTTGCCGATTTTACTACTGCTATCCCTACATTTATAAACGTTGCTGTTATTCTTTATTTAAGTGGCACTTTTTTCAAACTATTTAAAGATTATAAAAGTAAATATATTCTAAAACAAGAGGTAAAACCTGAAGATAAAATTTTTATATTTTATGAAGATAAAAATAACTAAATAATTACTAAAAAGGTGAGCACATACCTGTACTCTCCTTTTTCATAGAATAGCTATATCAATTCTTTTAAATTTTTTAATTCTTCCTCTA
>JAHHSZ010000022.1 GCA_020024915.1 Fusobacterium sp.
CTCAGTAAAATTTACTGATAATTTACACCAATTTATTGTTGTGTTTGCATTTATTATCTTTCTCTATTCTGTTGCTAATGTCCTTAATATTTTTTCTGTACCACTCTCTCGCGGACATAGATTATAGTATCACAAATAATAATTTTCGTCAATACTTTTTTTATTATTTTTTCAACAAAATATTTCATTATGAATCTTTCCTAATAAAATCAACAGTTAAAAAATATATTTTTTTATTTTTAATAAAGAAATGGGAGAAAAATTATATATATTTTCTCCCAAATTTTATTATTTTTTCTTAAATTACTCAGCTTTTGTAGATTTTTTTGATAAATAATCATTGATTGCTAATTGGATAGCCTCTTCTGCTAATACAGAACAGTGCATTTTTACTGGTGGTAATCCTCCCAATTCCTCAACAACCTTTTTATTAGTCAATTTTAGAGCTTCTTCTACAGTTTTTCCTAATATTAAATCTGTTGAAACAGATGAACTAGCTATTGCTGATGCACATCCAAAAGTTCTAAATTTTACATCTGTTATTATATCATTTTCAACCTTTATAAATATTTCCATTATATCTCCGCAAGATGGATTTCCAACTTTTCCATATCCTGATGGGTTCTCAATTGTTCCAACATTGTGGGGATTCATAAAATGTTCCATTACTTTTTCTGTATATTGCATTTCTTCTCTCCTTAAGTCATTTTTAAATTTCTTATTTTTCAGCTTGATATGCATTCCATAGTGGTGATATCATTCTTAATTTGTTGATTACTTCAACAACTGATTCGATTACATAATCAATTTCCTCTTTTGTGTTATACTTTCCTATACCAAATCTGATTGTTCCATGAGCAAATTCTGGTTGAATTCCCATAGCTAATAGAACATGAGATGCTTGTAGTTCGTCAGAAGAGCATGCTGATCCTGAACTTACAGCAATCCCTTTATAACTCAAACTTAAAAGGATAGATTCTCCCTCTAAATATTTAAAGGTGATACTTGAAGTTCCTGGTAATCTTTTTACATCCTTAGCATTTATAACTACTTCTGGGATTCTTTTTACAATTTCATCCTCTAAATAATTTCTTAACTTCTCTTCTCTTTTCCACTCCTCTCCCATATCTCTATACGATATTTCAAGTGCTTTAGCCATTCCAACAATTGCTGGTATATTAGATGTTCCTGGTCTTCTCTTTTTTTCTTGACCTCCACCTGTAAAAACCTTTCCAAATCTTACTCCATTTCTCCAAAACAGTCCTGCTATTCCTTTAGGTCCATAGAATTTATGTCCAGAGAAAGAAAGTAAATCTATTCCCATCTCTTTAGGTTTTATATCTAATTTTCCCATTGTTTGAACTGCATCAACATGAAATATAACTCTATGCTCCTTTGCAATTTTTCCTATCTCTTCTATTGGTTGAAAAGACCCTACTTCATTGTTTGCATGCATAACAGTTATCAATATAGTATCATCTTTTATTGCTGCCTTTAAGGCCTCTATATCTAATACACCATTATGATCAACTGGTACTATTGTAATCTCATATCCATCCTCTGCTAAATCCTTTAATGTATTTTTTACTGCTGGATGCTCTATTGGACTTGTTATAATGTGTTTCCCTCTATTTTTATAAGCTCTTGCTATCCCTCTTAGAGCTAAATTATCAGACTCACTTCCTGATGCTGTAAAAATAAGCTCATCTGCTTCAACTCCTAAAAACTTTGCAATACACTCTCTTGATTCTGTTAGTGCCTTATTTGTTTCTTTTCCAAAAAGATGCAAACTTGATGAATTTCCATAAAATTCAGTAAGGTATGGTAACATTGCCTCAAGAACTTCACTATCCATCTTTGTAGTTGCATTGTTGTCTAGATAAACTTTCATATTTACCCTCTCCCTATAAAATTACATTTATTATTCTATATTTATACCATTCTTTATTAAAATTGTCAAGAATTAATTAACTTCTTTCTTCCATATATACACCATTGATTTATTTCACATTCTTGACACTTAGGTCTTCTAGCTATGCACTTATCTCGCCCCTGTAAAATCAAGTAGTGTGAAAAATCTATCCAACTTTCTTTGGGTACAATTTTCATAAGATCTTGCTCTATTTTAATTGGGTCATCATTCTTAGTTAAACCTATCAAATTAGTTAATCTCTTTACATGGGTATCTACTGTTATTCCATCAGCTAATCCCCATATCTCTCCTCTTACTACATTTGCTGTCTTTCTTCCAACTCCAGCCAATTTTACTAATTTTTCCATCTCTTGAGGAATATTTCCATCATATTCCTCAAGAAGTTGTTGACTACATAGCTTTATATTTTTTGCTTTATTTCTATAAAAACCTGTACTTTTTATCATCTCTTCTATCTTTTCTAGTGGTAGTTGTGCAAACTCCTCAGGTGTATTAAAATGTTTGTACATCTCACTAGTTACGATATTTACCCTGACATCTGTACATTGGGCTGAAAGGATTACAGCAACTAAAAGTTCAAAAGGTGTATTATAATTTAGTGCACACTTAGGCTTTCCAAATTTTTTATTTAATTCTTCTAATATATTTTTAACTCTCTCTTTTTTTGTCATTCTCTTTCCTCTAGATCTATCTTTTTCTCATACAAAAGATGTTCAGCTCCACTATATTCTTTTATTCCTTTTGATTTAAACCCCAATCTTATAAAGGCTTTTTTAGAGATCTCATTCTCTTCTAAGATATAAGCATAAACCTTTTTTATCTGAGGTCTTTCAAATTTTAACTCCTCAATACTGCTAAAAATAGCCTCTTCTGAATACCCCTTTCCACGTACTTTTTCTATCAAATACATACTTATTATTGTCCCTGTTTTGCTTACCATCTCAAATTTAACTGTTCCTAAAAACTCTCTACTCAAACTTTCAATAGTATAAAAGAGATAGGTAGGAGAATTTATTACAAAGGAGTACCACCTTTTATGTGCCTCCCATTGCTCCTTCTCTTTTTCAGGAAAATATTTTTTTACATAATTCAAGTGAATATAATTATATAAGTTTTGGATATCTTTCTCTTCCATTTTTCTCAGTATTATCTCTATCAAAAAAACCACCTTATTGTTAGTTTAAAACTACTCTGTATATTTTTTTCTTACCTATTTTTAAAACAAATTCTCCATCTGTAAATAGCTCATCTGTTATCTTCATTGCAAAATCTATAACTTTATTATCAGCAACTGTCAATCCATTTTGTGTTACTAGTTTTCTTCCTTCTCCCTTTGATTTTATAAGCTTATTCTCTACTAAGAAGTCTAATAACTCCATTCCAACCCTATCTTTTGAAAGCTCTATTGATGGTACATTACTCATATCTCCACCACTGAATGCTCCCTCTGCTCCCAATTGTGCTTTTAAAGCTTCCTCTTCTCCATGAATTAATTTTGTTACTTCAAATGCCAATACTTTTTTAGCTTGGTTTATCTCTGCTCCTTCAAGTGCTCCCAATCTTCTTACCTCATCCATAGGTACAAATGTTAATAATGCTAAACACTTCTCTACATCAGCATCTGCAACATTTCTCCAGTATTGGTAAAATTCATATGGAGATGTTTTAGCTGGATCTAACCACAATGCTCCCTTAGCAGTTTTTCCCATTTTCTTACCTTCACTGTTAGTTAAAAGAGTACAAGTCATTGCAAAAGCTTGTTTTTGCTCTTTCTTTCTTATTAATTCTACTCCTGCTATCATATTTGACCATTGGTCATCTCCACCAAGTTCCATTGTACAATCATATTTTTTATTTAATACTAAGAAGTCATAACCTTGCATTAACATGTAGTTGAACTCTAAGAATGATAATCCAGCTTCCATTCTTTGCTTGAAACATTCAGCTGCTAACATTCTATTTACTGAAAAATGTGCTCCAATATCTCTTATAAATTCAACATAATTCAATCCCAATAACCAATCAGCATTGTTCTCTAAAATTGCTTTTCCATCTGTAAAATCAATGAATTTTTCCATCTGTTTTTTTATACAAGCAACATTGTGTGCTATTGTTTCCTTTGTCATCATCTGTCTCATATCAGTTCTTCCACTAGGATCACCTATCATAGCAGTTCCTCCACCAACTAATGCAATTGGTCTGTGTCCGTGTTGTTGCATATGTGCCATAAACATCATTGCTATAAAGTGACCTACATGTAAACTATCTGCTGTAGGATCAAATCCAATATAAAATGTAACTTTCTCTTTCTCAAGAGCTTCTCTTATTTCATCTTCATGTGTAAATTGTTTGATGTATCCACGCTCTAATAATACATCTACTACGTTTTTATTTCTCATTTTTTCTCCCTGTATCTTCAACTATATTTTTTTAATATTCTAACATAAATATTCCTCTTTTTAAAGACCTTAAAAGTTTAATTTTATTTGAAAAATATACTTTCCTGCTACTTTTTATAAATTTTTTCACTTTTATTCTCTTTTTTTAAAGTTATACCAATGGCCATCAATAGTCCACCCCATACTACAAAACAACCAAATACCATCATCACTATTGCACTTGTATTCACTTTCATTCACCTCTTTCCATCTCCCAAGCTCTTCTATAAAAAAGTGTTGCACATATAACCATCAATAGAATAGTTCCCCAGCCAAAAACAAGATTTCCAAGTGTTAAGTTTTGAATACCTTTTATTAAATTTGTTATAACTGTTATTCCTAAAATAGTAGGAGTTACATATTTTAATAGAATATCAAACCATCTTCCAATTTCAAAATCAGAATATTCATTAGCCTCCTCTCTTATTTTCTCTATTCCGTAATATCTACATACTAAAACTGTTTCAACTAGCCCCAGTGTAGCTATTATATAGTTTCCTACATGTGAATCAACTATATCTAATATATAGTTAAAACCTGCATAAGTTGAGAAAGCTGCACTTCCAACCAAACCTATTAAAGAGATCACTCCAACCAATCTCTCTCTGCTTATTTTGAATTTATCTAAAGCCCCTGTTGCAAATGATTCTAACATAGATATACTTGATGACAGCCCAGCTATAAACAGACAGAAGAAAAATATAAATCCAATAATTCCCTGCAAAAATTGATTGGCTGTTATTGCTGATATGGCTATTGGAAAGGCTATGAAGGCTATCCCAGCTCCACTTCCAAAAGAGCTAAACTCAACTCCCATACTGTTTACCAAATATCCCAATGTGGAAAAAACTGTTATTCCAGATATTATATCAAATGATGCATTTGCTAAAACTGTTATAAATGAACTGTTAACAACATCCCATTTCTTAGGAACATATGAGCCATAAGCAATCATAACTCCAACAGCTAATGTTGTTGAGAAAAATACCTGTGCATAAGCTGCTACCCAAATACTTGGATTTAATATTTTCTCAAAATCTGGTGTGAACAATGCATTCAACCCTATTACTGCACCCTTCAATCTCAAAGAGTTGATCATGAAAATTAACATCAAAACCATCAGTAAAGGTGTAAATATTTTTGAACACTTCTCTATTCCAATAGATATTCCCTTTTTTACAATTATCCAGTTGCTGAACCATACAATCAAAATAAAAGATAGCATATAGCCACTTATTCCTGCTGAAAAATCAAAAGGACCATTGGCATTACCTACGATTATTCCCATTAATTTTCCAGGATCTGACATCCAATTAACTACTCCAAAAGCATGACCTAAAGACCATACCATAAAGACAACTGCTACAGAAATAATTGTACAATAGAACATCATTACCACTATTGGAATCATTACCTGTAACCAACCTAGCCACTCATATCTTTTCCCAAGCATTCTAAATGCCTTAGTTGATCCACCTCTAACTTTTCTTCCCAATTGGTACTCCAAAATCATAAGTGGTATACCACAAGTAAATAATGCCACTATATAGGGCAAAAAGAAAGCTCCACCACCATTTTTATAAGCTTGAAATGGAAATCTCCATAAATTTCCCAAACCTATTGCTGCTCCTACTGCTGCATAGATGAATCCCTTTCTACTCGACCATAACTCTCTCTTCTCTTCCATTAAACCATCTCCCTTTAGAAATAAAAAAAGCAGTCTGCTAGACTGCTTAAACTTAACTTAAATTAATCCATTTCACCATATATAATATGGTATTTTCCTGTGTAGAATTACATAGACAGAAATATGTTATCAATATAAATAAAGCTCTTATCTAACATTTTGAGTAAATTATCTGATTTTTCTATGCAGTTCCACCACCAATATTTTGTATTCATGTTAGACATATTGATAATCTCCTTTTCTATTTCTTAGGATAAGTATATTATAATTTTGAACAGTTGTCAATATAAAATGATAAATTATAGGTTTACTATTTAATTCTAAAGCTATCACTGTTAGATAGTTGTAGATTAAAATTCTTTGACATATAGATTTTCATATTGTTGTCTACAATTAAAACAGCCAAATTATTATTTTCTGAAAACTCCATTATCTTAGAAATTGGCATCATAAAGAAGGCTGTTGAATACATATCAGATAAAAAAGCATCATTTGATATTACAACTACCATCTTCTTATCTTTCACTGGATACCCATCAGTTTTATCTAAAATATGGTGATATTTTTTTCCATCTATCTCTAGAAAAGTTTGATAATCTCCAGATACACCCATACCTTGATTATCTAGTTCTACAATTCCTAATAACTCTCGAGTATCCTCTGGATTTTCAATTCCAATTCTCCATTTTTTTCCTTCAGGCTTGGTATTTATTGTTTCTATACTTGAAATAGATGAAATAAAGGCACTTTTTATCCCCTCCTTTACCATAACCTCTTTAGCCTTTTCAATTGCATAGCCTTTCAAAAAAGAACCTGTATCTATCTTAATACCATTATCTGCATAGTAGAGTCTATTTCCATCTAAGATCACTTTTGAAAAATCTACCTTACTCTTAGCTTTCTCCAATTGATCAGCAGTTGGAACAACTCTTTCAGCCTTACTTCCAAAATCCCAAAGATCTAAAAGTGGGCCTATGGTTATATCGTACTTTTCATCAGATAACTCATATACACCTTTTAAATTTCCAAATATATATTTTCCCTCTTCATCTAAGATAATCTCCTTCTCCTCTCCAGAGTTAAGTTTATCTATAAGACTCCCTTTTACCTTACTGTTAAACTTATTATCCAATCTCTCAATCTCATTAAATGCCGATTCAATAGCTCTCTTTGCCAATTTTTCATCTTCATCATATACGGTAATACTTATATAAGTTCCGAATAAAAAGCTGTTTTTCTCTATCTTTTTAATCTCTTTTTTTCCGCAAGATAAAATAAAAATTGGCAATACTAAAATTGCCAATATTTTTTTTAACATAAAATTATTCACCAACTTTTTCTTCCACTATTTCATATCCAACTTTACCAGCTAAAATCTCTCTAAAAGCCTTTTTTACATCTGTGTCTTTTTTACTATACTTAGTTAAGATTAGTTCTCCCTTTCCTATCTGTCTAGCTCTCTGCCCACTTACAATAGTTAAAATATATTTGTTTGGTATTTTTTCTAATAATTCATCATATATTATCTCTTTTTTCATAGTATATCTCCTATTAATTATTTTTATCCTCAATGATTTTTTTTAGTGCATTACAAGAATCTTCAACTGTATTATTGATTATAGTCATATCATAATCCTTTTCACACTCTAACTCTTTGATTGAGTTTTTTAATCTCAATTGAATAACTTCTTCACTATCTGTCTTTCTTCCTCTTAGTCTAGCTTCTAAGTCCTCTTTAGTAGGAGTTTTAAAGAAGATTAAATGTGCATCAGGATATTGTGCTTTAACTTGTAGTCCTCCTTGAACATCTATCTCTAATATTACATCTTCTCCAGCTAAAAGTCTACTTTCAACTTCTGATTTTAAAGTACCATAATAATTTCCGTGAACAGTAGCATACTCTAAAAATTCTCCATTTTTCTCCTTAGCTATAAACTCCTCTTTTGTTAAGAAATAGTAATCTCTACCATTTAACTCTCCCTCTCTAGGAGCTCTTGTTGTAGCTGAAGTAGCTAAGTTTATCCCAAGCATCTTACGTACCATTCTACAAATAGTAGATTTTCCAGCACCACTAGGACCAGATACTATATATAGATGTCCTTTTATTCCTCTACTCATTTTTATCTCCTCTCTCTATTCTCAATGATATTGTTTCTGGGTTAATCGCCGACATAATAACGTGGTTAGAATCTGTTATTATGAGAGTTTTTGTTTTCTTACCTAAGGTTGCATCAATCAATCTATTCTGAGCTTTAGCTTCCTCTTTAAGTCTTTTACTTGGAGCAGAATCAGGGTTAACTATAGCTATTATCCTGTTCTCCATAACCATATTCCCAAAACCTATATTTATTGGTTTCATCTCTCCTCCTACTCTATATTCATAGATTGTTCTCTAATTTTTTCAAGTTCGTTCTTACACTCTACAATTAATTTTGAAATATCATAAAGATTTGATTTAACACCAGTTGTATTAAGCTCTCTGTATATCTCTTGTAATATAAAATCTATCTTTTTACCTATTGGTTCACCCTTTATTAGTAGCTCTTTCTTCAATTGCTCCAGGTGACTATCCAATCTAGAAATCTCTTCTGAAATATCTGAACGATCTGTAAAAAGAAGTATCTCTTTTAAAATATCTTCCTGCTTAAACTCTATATCTCCTTTGATCTTATCCAATCTCTCTAGAAGTTTAGCTCTATATATTTCAACTACCTGCTCTTTATATTTTTTAATCTCTTGAATATTTTTTTCAATTACAGCTAATCTCTCTAGGAAGTAAACTCTCAGTCTTTCTCCCTCTTCCTCTCGTGTTTTTATAAAAGGAAGTAAAAGCTCTCTCAACTTTTCAACTATAAATTGACTATACTCATTCTCATCAATTTCAAAATCATTTTTCTTTATTATATTTAAATTTCTAACTAAAATGTCCATCTTATTTGTAAATTTTTCATTAAAATCTTTTTCCATTTCATCTAAGACATTCATATAGCCTTTGCTCTGCTCTTTATCATAGTCAAAAAGTTTTCCTAAATCTCTTAAATCATTAAATTCAATTTTTAAATCTAGGGATCCTCTGCTTACTTTTGAAGCAATTTCAATTCTTATCAATCCCTCTAAAAAATTTAAATTATATGGAAGTTTTATTTTTAAATTTAAATTCTTATTGTTTACACTCTTCAACTCCATATTCAAGTTATATTTCTCATCTTGATATGATAGTTTTGAATATCCTGTCATACTTCTCATAATTTACCTCCAAAAAGATAAAATATAGGAATAGGCGACAATGTCGCCTATTCTTTATATATTATTCAGATTACTCTTGTTCCAGTAAATCTTCTTCTATAACCTTTGCTTTTATCTTCTTGTAAGCACTAAATCCTGTTCCTGCAGGTATCTTCTTACCAATGATTACGTTCTCTTTCAATCCTTCTAAGAAGTCAACTTTTCCTTCTATAGCTGCATTTGAAAGAACTTTTGTAGTCTCTTGGAATGATGCTGCTGATATAAAACTTCCTGTATTTACAGCGGCTTTAGTTATACCTTGAATAATTGGTTCATATTTAATTACTGGTTTTCCTAAAGATTGTAGTTTTTCATTTTCTAGTTCAACTACTCTCTTCTCAACTACTTCATCTTCTAAGAATAAAGAAGCTCCTGAATCAACAATTCTAACTTTCTTAAACATCTGTTTAACGATAATCTCTATATGCTTATCATTTACAGTAACTCCTTGGTCTCTATACACTTGTTGTACAGATTCTAGAATGAACTGCTCAGCTGCTACAAGTCCTTTAATGTTTAATACGTCAAATGGAGATATAGCTCCTTCTGTTATCTTGTCTCCTGCTTTTACAAGCATTCCATCAGTAACTACTAGACGCTCTCCAACTGGTACTAAGTACTCTTTGTAATCACTTGAATCAGATACTGATTTTACTAATATTACTCTCATACCTTTTTTCTTCTTAGCAGTTACCTCAACCTTACCTTCTATCTCAGTAAGCATTGCTTTTCCTTTTGGATTTCTTGCTTCAAATAACTCTTGAACTCTTGGAAGACCTCCAGTAATGTCTTTTGTTCCAGCTCCCTCTTTTATTATCTTAGCAATAATCTGTCCTTTTTTAATCTCTTCCCCTTCTCTTACCATTAAGTAAGCTCCAAATGGGATAGTGTAACTTCCTTTTGTATTTCCTTCAGCATCAAAAACTACAACTCTAGGGTTGATATCTCCAGACTCTACAGGTTTTATTGCCATAAATTCTGTAACATCATATTTTTCATCATAGTTTTCTTTTACATAAAGTTCTCTATACTCTATTCTTCCATCTTGGTCAGCAATAATAGGAATATGGAATGGATCAAATGTTACTAGAGTTTCTCCAATCTCAACATGTTGTCCCTCTTTAACTTTTAATATTGATCCAGAAGGAACTTCATAATCATAGTTTCCAATAATTAATTTAGCAGACTGGCTAACTACAATCTCGTCTCCATTCTCTTCATTTACAAGTATCTTAACATCTCTATATGCTACTTTACCTGAGTTTTCAGCTCTAACTCCTGTTACTACTGTTGCTGCTGTTGCAACTCCTCCAGTATGGAACGTTCTCATTGTAAGCTGTGTTCCTGGTTCTCCAATTGATTGAGCTGCTATAACTCCAACTGCTTCTCCAAGTAATATCTCTTTATGGTTAGATAAGTCCATTCCATAACATTTTCTACATACTCCTTTTTCTAGAGCACATGTTAATGGCGATCTGATCTTAACCTTTCTAATTCCTAATTCATCAATTTTCTTAATTAGTTCTTTTCCAATTAAAGTATTTCTAGTAGCTATAACTTCTCCTTCGAATACTAAATCTTCAGCAAGAACTCTTCCATTGATTCTTTCTTTTAACTCCTCAATAACTTTACCATCAGAGATTAATTCTCCAACTTCTATTCCTTGATGAGTTCCACAATCTTCAGCATTTACTATAACTTCGTGTGAAATATCAACAAGTCTTCTTGTTAAGTATCCTGAATCAGCAGTTCTTAATGCAGTATCTGCCAGTCCTTTTCTAGCTCCATGTGATGACATAAAGAACTCTAATACTGTTAGTCCCTCACGGAAGTTAGCTTTAATAGGTACCTCAATAATTCTACCCTGTGTATCGGCCATATTTCCTCTCATCGCAGCTAGCTGTCTCATCTGAGAAATATTACCTCTGGCTCCTGAGTTCGCCATCATATAAACTGGGTTGAATTGATCTAGTCCATCCATCATTGCCTTTGTTACTGCATCAGTTGCTTCTGACCAAACAGTAATAGTTTTTCTGTATCTCTCTTCGTTTATTATCTTACCAGCTTTATAGTCAGCTTCGATTTGAGCTACTTGTTCATCAGCTTGGGCTAATATCTCTTTCTTAGCTTCTGGAATTTCAAGGTCTTCAATACCAACAGATACCCCTGCCATAGCACCATAATGGTATCCGAAGTTTTTAATGTTATTGATTAATTCAGCAGTTTCAGCAAATCCGTGCTCATCATATAACTTGGCAATTAATTTCTTTAACTGTGATTTTCCAAAAGTTTGATTATATTGTTTATCTACTTCTGGTAATAATTCATTGAACATCAATCTACCAGCAGTAGTTTCTATCATCTCACCATTTATTCTTACTTTTATAATAGCGTGTGTATCTATTACTTTATTTTGGTAAGCAGTTAATGCTTGATCTATATTTGAGAATGCTTTTCCTTCTCCCTTAGATCCTGCTCTCTCCTTTGTCATATAGAAACATCCCATAACCATATCTTGAGATGGAACAGCTATTGGTTCTCCATTTGAAGGAGAGATTATATTGTTTGGAGCTAACATAAGTAGTTTAGCTTCCATTATAGCTTCTGGTGATAACATTAAGTGAACTGCCATTTGGTCCCCGTCGAAGTCAGCATTGAATGCCGAGCATACTAATGGGTGAAGTCTAATAGCTTTTCCTTCTATTAACACAGGTTCAAAAGCTTGAATAGACAGTCTGTGTAGAGTCGGAGCTCTGTTCAATAGTACTGGGTGATCTTGAATTACATCTTCAATTACATCCCATACTTTGTCATCTGCTTCTTCAACTAATTTTTTAGCTGTTTTTATGTTAGAAGCTAACTCTCTCTTTACAAGTTCTCTCATTATGAAAGGCTTATAAAGCTCAAGAGCCATTTTCTTAGGGATTCCACATTGGTTCATTTTTAATGAAGGTCCAACAACGATAACCGATCTCGCTGAGTAGTCAACCCTTTTACCTAGTAGGTTTTGTCTAAATCTTCCCTGTTTTCCTTTTAACATATCTGATAAAGACTTTAACTCTCTGTTATTTTGAGCAACAACAGGTTTTCCTCTTCTTCCGTTATCTATTAAAGCGTCCACTGCCTCTTGAAGCATTCTTTTTTCGTTTTTAACAACGATTTCAGGCGCTTTTATCTCTAATAACTTCTTAAGTCTGTTATTTCTATTGATAACTCTTCTGTATAGATCATTTAAGTCAGAAGTAGCAAATCTTCCTCCATCTAATTGTACCATAGGTCTTAAATCAGCTGGTATAACTGGAACATTTTTCAATATCATCCATTCAGGTTTATTATCTGAAGAGATAAAATCTCTAACTATTTTTAATCTTTTTACAACTTTCTTTCTTTTTTGTGATGAACTTACATCATCTAACTCTTTTTCTAATTCTTCTCTTAACTCTTCAAGATTTATCTTTTCAAGAAGTTTTAATATAGCTTCAGCTCCCATTAAAGCCTCAAATCTATTTCCATATAACTGTTTGTATAGTTTATACTCTTTTTCAGTTAATATTTTTCCTTCTTTTAAATTGCTCTCTCCAGTCTCTGTTACTACGTATCTTGCAAAATATAGTACAGATTCCAATTCTTTTGGAGATAATCCTATTATAAGCGACATTTTATTTGGTGTTCCTTTAGAATACCAAATATGAGAAACTGGTGCAGCAAGAGAAATGTGTCCCATTCTCTCTCTTCTTACCTTAGATCTAGTTACTTCTACCCCACATTTCTCACAAACTAGTCCCTTATATCTCATTCTTTTGTACTTTCCACATCCACATTCCCAATCTTTTGTTGGTCCGAATATCTTTTCACAGAAAAGTCCATCACTTTCTGGATTTAAAGTTCTATAGTTTATAGTTTCAGGTTTTGTAACCTCTCCATGAGACCATTCTTCGATCTTCTCAGGAGATGCTAATCTAATTCTTATTTTCTCAAAACTTCTAATTCCCATTAAATACAAAGCCTCCTTATTGAGATAAAGCCATAATGATTAGAAATAAGTCAAAGAGAGGAACTCCTTAACTTATTTCTACCTTAAATATATTATATAAATTATTTTTTATTAATCTTTAAAATCATCTAAAGGTGAGTACTCAGTTAGTACTTCCTCTTTATTTAACTCCTCATCAACATTTATTATATTGTTTTCTGTATCAAATAACTCTACATCTAATGCTAATGCTTGGAACTCTTTTAATAAAACTTTGAATGACTCTGGTAGATCAGCTTCTGGCATCTCTTCACCCTTAATAATCGCTTCATAAGTTTTAGTTCTTCCAGTAACATCATCTGATTTTACTGTTAACATCTCTTGAAGTATATTTGATGCTCCATAAGCTTCTAATGCCCAAACCTCCATCTCTCCAAGTCTTTGTCCACCAAATTGTGCCTTTCCTCCTAATGGTTGTTGAGTTACTAGCGAATATGGTCCAATAGCTCTCGCATGCATCTTATCTTCTACAAGGTGGTGTAGTTTTAACATATACATTCTTCCTACAGTTACAGGATTATCAAACTTATCTCCTGTTCTTCCATCATAAAGATCTACTTTCCCACTTCTAGGGAATCCTAGTTTTTCTAAGTAATCTTTTACTTGCTCTTCTGATGCTCCATCGAATACTGGAGTTGCTATATGTGTTCCACCATTGTAATTACCCATTGCCATTCCTAAGTGTACTTCTAGAACCTGTCCAATGTTCATACGTGAAGGCACTCCTAGTGGGTTAAGTACAACGTCTAAGTGTGTTCCATCTGCTAAGAATGGCATATCTTCAGCAGGTAATACTCTTGAAACAACCCCTTTGTTTCCATGACGTCCTGACATTTTATCTCCAACAGTTATCTTTCTCTTTTCAGCTACTAATATTTTTATAGCTTTGTTTACACCAGCTTTTAATTCATCTCCATTCTCTCTTGAAAGCTCAAGAATTTCAACCACTGTACCTTTGGATCCATGAGGCATTCTCAATGATGTATCTCTTACATCTCTTGCTTTCTCTCCAAAGATTGCTCTTAGAAGTTTTTCTTCTGCTGGTGGTTCAGTTTCTCCCTTAGGAGCAGTTTTTCCAACTAATATGTCTCCAGGCCCTACTTCAGATCCTACAGTTATAATTCCATTTGCATCTAATTTTCTTAGTGCATCTTCAGAGATATTAGGGATCTCTCTTGTAATCTCTTCATCTCCTAATTTTGTATTTCTAGCTTCTATTTCATATTCTTCAATATGAATAGACGTAAATACATCATCTTTTCTTAATCTATCTGAAATTAGGATTGCATCCTCATAGTTATATCCTTCCCAAGGCATAAATGCCATTAGAATATTTCTACCTAATGCTAAATCTCCACCTTTAGTAGCTGGACCATCAGCAAGTATGCTTCCTACTTTTACCTCATCTCCAATTGACACTAATGGAGTTTGGTGTAAACACATTGATGCGTTTGATCTCTCATAGTTAAGCATTCTATATTTGTGCTCTTTTCCATTTTCATCTTCAACTATAACTTTACTTGCGTCTACATAAACTACTTTTCCATCTACTTTAGATACAACTAATGCTCCAGAGTCAACAGCAACTTTTCTCTCTAATCCTGTTCCTATATAAGGAGCTTCTGTTCTTAATAATGGTACTGCTTGCCTTTGCATGTTTGATCCCATCAGTGCTCTGTTGGCGTCGTCATGCTCTAGGAATGGTATTAAGCCAGCTGATACTGATACCACTTGTTTAGGAGAAATATCTAAGTAATCAACTTTTTCCCCAGTTATATTAACTATTTCATGTCCAAATCTACAAACAACCTCTCCAAGAAGTTCGTTGTTTTCTCCAATTTTTGTATCAGCTTGAGCTATGAATAATCCCTCTTCCTCATCTGCTGCTAAATACTCTATTTTATCAAAGTCAGCTTTTCCATCTACAACTTTTATGTATGGAGTTTCAATAAATCCATATTTGTTGATTTTAGCATATATAGCTAGTGATCCAATAAGACCGATGTTTGGTCCCTCTGGAGTCTCTATAGGGCAGATCCTTCCATAGTGAGAGTCATGTACGTCTCTAACTTCAAATCCTGCTCTTTCTCTTGATAATCCTCCAGGCCCTAATGCTGAAATTCTTCTTTTATGAGTTAACTCTGATAATGGGTTTGATTGGTCCATGAACTGTGATAACTGTCCAGATCCAAAGAAATCTAATATCAATGCATTTAAAGGTCTAGTATTTAATAGAGATTGTGGTGTTAATGTTTCAGAGTCTTGAATAGTCATCTTCTCTCTTACCATTTTTCCCATCTTAGAAAGTCCTGCTTTAATTTGCATTAATAGCAACTCTCCAACTCCTCTAACTCTTCTGTTTGATAGGTTATCTATATCATCAGTATGTCCATTTCCATTATTTAAGTTAATTACATACTTCATAGTAGCAATTATATCTTCTTTTGTTAAAAGTATCTCATCATCAGCTACATTTAACTTAAGTCTTTTATTCATTTTATATCTTCCAACTGGCTCAAGATCATATCTTTGAGGGTTGAAGAACATTTGTCTGATAAGTGATTTAGCAGAATCTATAGTTACTAAATCCCCTGGTCTTAATTTTTTAAATACTTCTGTAACAGCTTCTTCTTTTGTTAAAGTTGTATCATTTAATACTGTATTAGCTAAAAGTTTGTCTTCAGGTTTAACTTCCCAATAACTTACCTTTTCTACTTTTGCATCAATTAATGTCTCAATTAACGCTTCATCAATAACTGCATCTACTTCTGCTATTATCTCTCCAGTCTCTTCATCATAGATATCCTCTTTGATAAAACTACCTTCAAATTTGGTTCTAAGAACACTTATTAGCTCTTCTCTATTTTTATATTTTTGGAATATAGGAGTTAATTCTAATTCCTTTGTCTCTAAAAAGTAATCTTTTATCTCTGTATTATTCTCAAAAAAATCAATAGCCTTTAAGAATACAGTTGCTAATACTTTTTTCTTTCTGTCAATCTTTACACTAAGGAAATCATTTTTATCAGTTTCAAACTCAAGCCAAGTTCCTTTATAAGGAATAATTTTTCCTGAAAAAAGATCTTTCCCTGTTTGTATGTTGATCTCTTTATTAAATGACACTCCTGGTGATCTATGTAGCTGTGATACAACAACCCTTTCTGCACCATTTATTACGAAAGTTCCTCTTTCTGTCATAAGTGGTATTTCTCCAAAATATACTAATGACTCTTGTATCTCATTTCCACTCTTTTTATTTATAAGTCTTAGTCTTACTTTTAAGGAAGCAGAGTAAGTCTTACCTCTTTTTTTACACTCAAGTTCATCATTTAATGGTGGCTCAGCTTCGTGTAGCTCATATGCTACATATTCTAACTTGATATCTCCATTAGAAGATTCAACAGGGAAAATTTCTCTAAAAGCTGATTCTAACCCCTTGTCTTTTCTATTATTTGGAGCTTCTTTAGCTTGTAGAAAATCTTCATAGGAATCCAATTGGAACTCAAGAAAATGAGGCATAGTCCCTCTCTCTTTTATCCTTCCAAAATTCAATCTTTCAACGAGTTTCCCCATTAATTCACACCCCTTATCAATCTTAAAATTTAATACCTAATCACTTGAAAATAACAGGCTCATCTATTTCCAAATGATTAATTATCACTTTCCAAAAATAAAAATTATTATACTTCTAATAATTAGTAAAAAGGCACTCTGTTCAAGAGTGCCTATTTTTTTTAACTAAATTAAAATCTATTGCTTAATCAACAGTTTAAAAGTTAACTACTTAACTTCTACAGTTGCTCCAGCAGCTGTTAACTTCTCTTTTATAGCTTCAGCTTCTTCTTTAGCAATTCCCTCTTTTAATTTTCCACCATTATCTACTAATTCTTTAGCTTCTTTTAATCCTAATCCAGTAATTGCTCTTACTTCTTTGATTACAGCTATTTTATTAGCTCCTGCGTTTGCTAATACTACATCAAACTCAGTCTTCTCTTCAGCTGCTGCTGCTCCCTCTCCTGCTACTGCTACTGCTACTGGAGCTGCTGCAGTTACACCGAAGTGCTCTTCTAAAGCAGTTACTAATTCTTTTAATTCTAAAACTGTCATAGCTTCTAAATCAGCTATAAATTGCTCTCTATTGAATGCCATTTAAATTTTCCTCCCTTAATTTTCGAAATTATTATCTTAGTGAATTTTTTTATTGAATATTGACCAAATTATTCAGCTGTAGTTTCAGCTTCTTTTTTATCAGATATTGCCACAGTTGCGTAAGCAAGTTTTCTGATTGGTCCAAGCATTGAGTTAAGTAACATAGAAAGTAATTGATCTCTTGAAGGTAATTTAGCTAGAGCTTCTACCTCAGTCGCTTCAACTCTTTTTCCTGTTAATACTCCACCTTTAATTTTGAATATATCTTTTTTTGCTTTAGCCTTATCTTTTGCTAAATCAAAAACTAATTTTGCAGGAGCTACTGGATCATCATATCCAAAAGCAAATGCTGTAGTCCCTTCTAATAAATCATCAAAAGAATCCTCTACTCCAGCTTCTTTTAATGCTATTTTGAATAATCTGTTTTTTGCAACTAGATATTCAGCACCTGCTTCTCTTACTTTTTTTCTTAATTCAGTTTCCTCGTTAACTGTGATTCCTTGATAGTCAACTAATACTACTGATTGAGCTTTTCTTATTTTTTCTGCTAGTTCAGCTACTTGTTCGATTTTTGCTTGAGTTGCCATTCTTTGATTCACCTCCTCTTTTTTCTAAAAATTACCTCCGTGCCAAAGGTTAGGAACGGAGGTTGTAATCAAACTATGAGGCTAGCGAAACCTTATTCCAACCTCGGTAGGATACTTTAAGGTTCACAACCACCTACGGTCTTTGGTTTGGATCTATATTAAATTATTTATCCAACGTATTTTGCTACTAATGCAGGGTCCATTTTTATTCCAGGTCCCATAGTTAGTGATACAGCAACAGTTCTTAAGTATTGTCCTTTTGAAGTTGCTGGTTTTAATCTTGTGATCTGATCTAAGAAAGCTTTGAAGTTCTCTTCAATTTTCTCAGGTGCGAAGTCTGCTTTACCAATTGGTACATGAATTGATCCTAATTTGTCAACTCTGAATGCTAATTTACCTTTTTTGAACTCAGATACTGCTTCTGCAATGTTTGGAGTTACAGTTCCTGATTTAGGGTTAGGCATTAATCCTTTAGTTCCTAAAATTTTCCCTAATCTTCCTAATTTAGGCATCATATCAGGGGTAGCGATTACTAAATCGAAATCAAGCCATCCTTGTTGAATTTGGTTTATATATTCCTCAGCTCCTGCATAATCTGCACCAGCCGCTAAAGCCTTCTCAATGTTAGCTCCTGAAGTTATTGCTAATATTTTTACAGTTTTTCCAGTCCCGTGAGGTAATACAACTGTTCCTCTAACTTGTTGGTCAGCATGTCTAGGATCTACTCCTAATCTTAATGCTACTTCTACTGTTTCGGTAAATTTAGCTGTTCTAGTTTTTAATACTAGATCTAAAGCTTCTTTTACTTCATAAAGCTTTCCAGTTTCTACTAACTTAGCTATTTCTAAGTATTTTTTTCCTCTATGTTTTGCCATGTTTAATTTTCCTCCCTTTGTGGTGATGCGGATGCCTCCTACCACTTAATATAGAGTGGCTCGATTAGCCATCTCCAAAACAAATTAATTAGTCTACTATTTTTATTCCCATCGATCTTGCTGATCCAGCTATTATTCTCATAGCTGCTTCTACTGATCCTGCATTTAAGTCAGGCATCTTAGTTTCAGCGATCTCTTTTAATTTAGCTGTTGTAATTTGTCCAGCAACTTCTTTTTTAGAGTTCTTAGCTGCTGATTGAATTCCTGCTGCTTTCTTTAGTAAGTCTGATGCAGGTGGAGTTTTTAATATAAATGTGAAACTTCTATCATTATAAACAGAAATCTCAACTGGGATTATCCATCCTGATTTATCCTGAGTTTTTGCATTGAATGCTTTACAGAATTCCATAATGTTTACTCCGTGAGCTCCTAATGCTGGTCCAACTGGTGGAGCTGGATTAGCTTTACCTGCTGGTAATTGTAGTTTTATTAATTTAATTACTTCTTTTGCCATTTTTTAAAATTACACCTCCGAAAAATGTGTGGTAATGACGGTGTCATCTCCCACTAACAAGGCATTACGCCTTTTGAACACTGTCAAAATCTACTTCTACTGGAGTCATCCTTCCAAACATTTCAATCATGACTTTTGCTTTCTTATGTTCCATATCTATTTCAGCTACTTTACCTTCTTGATCAGCAAAACCACCATTAAGTACTTTTACATAATCACCTACAGCAAAGTTAATTTTTATTACTTCTTTGATCTCTTTTTCTTCCTCAGTAAGGTCTAAACCTATGACATTAAATATGTTCATAACTTCTTCATCTTCCATTGGAATAGGATCAGATCCAACTCCTACAAATCCTGTTACACCATTTGTATTTCTAACTACATACCAAGCATCAGAATCAACTCTAAAGTTAATTCCTTCATTACTTTCCTCTCTTGTAGCTACCATTTCTAGCATTACATATCCAGGAAATATCTTTCTGGCAACAGTTTTCTTTTTCCCTCTTACTTCTTCAATAGTCTCTTCTTCTGGAACAAGAATCTTTGTAACAATATCTCCCATTCCAAGAGTTTCTATTTTCTGCTCAAGGTCTGTTTTAACTTTTTTCTCATACCCTGAATAAGTATGAATCATAAACCATTTTTTTACTAAGGTTTTTTCCATATTTATTATCCTCCAAAGAGAGATACCAAAATTTTTAATAGTCTAGAAGCAATCAAATCAAAAACTCCCAAATATATACTAAGTATTAAGCTCATTGCTATTACCCAAAGAGTAGAATTTTTAATTTCCTCCTTGTTAGGCCATTGAACTTTGGAATACTCCATTTTTATTCCTTGAAAAAGATTCATGTGATCACCTTTTGATTCGACATTATAAAAAAAATGGCAGGTCAAGAGGGACTCGAACCCCCAACCCTCGGTTTTGGAGACCGATGCTCTACCAATTGAGCCATTGACCTGCACGTTGTAAAACTAAACTAATTATTTCTTAGTTTCTTTATGTAAAGTAACTTTTTTGTCCCACTTACAGTATTTATTAATTTCTAATCTTTCTGTAGTATTCTTTTTATTCTTTGATGTGCTATAGTTTCTTCTTTTGCACTCTGTACATTCTAATTGAATATTTACTCTCAATTCTACACCTCCACTCATAACGGTATCATTTAGATCCTCCCATACACTCTTATGTATGGTGTTAAAGAGTTTATATCTTGCTTTCTAAGACTTAGATATATTACCATATTTTTAAAACTTTGTCAAATATTTTTTTAAATTTATCTATTATTTTTTTGGTACCTCGTTATAAATAAAAAAGCTTGGCAAGTTCCTATCCTCCCAGGAGGCTCCCCTCCAAGTACTTTCA
>JAHHSZ010000023.1 GCA_020024915.1 Fusobacterium sp.
GTATTACAAAGATATAAAGAACTTCAAGATATTATTGCTATCTTAGGTATGGACGAGTTATCTGATGAGGATAAATTAACTGTATCAAGAGCAAGAAAAATCCAAAGATTTTTCTCACAACCATTCTCAGTTGCGGAGCAATTTACAGGAATGGAAGGAAAATATGTTCCAGTAAAAGAGACAATCAGAGGATTTAAAGAGATACTAGAAGGTAAACATGACGATATCCCTGAACAAGCTTTCCTATATGTAGGAACAATAGAGGAGGCAGTAGCAAAGGCGAGAGACCTTATGAAAGGGGATGAATAGTTATGGCTACATTTAAAATTAAAGTTGTAACTTATGAGGAAAAAGTGCTTGAGCAAGAGGCTGACTTTGCATTAGTAAGAACAACAGAGGGGAATATGGGAATACTTCCTAATCACTCTCCTTTTATTGCAGGACTTAGTACAGGAGAGATGAAAGTAAGATTTGATGGAAAAGAGGATAAATACTTTATTTCAGAGGGATTACTTGAAATTTCTAACAATGTAGTGACTATTATAGCTAACGAAGCTATACCAAGTGATAAACTTGATATAGAGAGAGCTAAAAGAGAGGTAGAGGAACTAAAAGCAAAATTAGCTAAATTACAAGAGGATAAAGACATCCTTTTAACTCAAAAAAATCTACATAAAGCATTGATGAAAGTACAAGTTGCTGAAAAATTTTTATAAAAAATAATTGAAGCTGTTATAAATTGTATTCTTAAAAAGAGTATAGTTTGAACAGCTTTTTTTATTATATAATCATTGATTAAAATCAAAATTAAAAAATAATTTTTTAAATATTGATAAAAAACAACATTAAATATACTGAAAATAAATATTATCCACATTAAAAACACATTTTATTATTGACAATAGGTAAAAAAAGATGTAGAATTTTATTAAAAGATACGGACAACAGGATAAATAAAAATAGTGAAAAATAAACTGAAATTGGAGGCTATTAGATGTCAGAAGTAGTATTAAAAAAAGTAGAGAAGCAGTATCCAAATGGATTTAAAGCTGTACATGGTATAGATTTAAATATTAAAGATGGAGAATTTATGGTTTTCGTTGGACCTTCTGGTTGTGCAAAATCAACTACATTAAGAATGATAGCAGGACTTGAAGAGATTACAGGTGGAGAGATTTGGATAGGGGACAAACTAGTAAATGACTTACCACCAAAGGATAGAGGAATAGCAATGGTATTCCAAAACTATGCTCTATACCCACATATGACTGTGTATGAGAATATGGCTTTTGGACTTAAGATGGCAAAAGTACCTAAAGATGAGATAGATAGAAGAGTAAGAGAAGCAGCAGAAAAATTGGAGATAACTCAACTTTTAGATAGAAAACCAAAAGAGATGTCAGGAGGACAAAGACAAAGGGTAGCAGTAGGAAGGGCGATAGTAAGAAAGCCAGATGTATTTCTATTTGATGAACCACTATCAAACTTAGATGCAAAATTAAGAGTATCAATGAGAGTAAAGATAACTCAATTACATAAACAGTTGAAAGCTGAAGGACAAACAGCAACAATGATATATGTAACTCATGATCAAGTTGAAGCAATGACAATGGGAGATAGAATTTGTGTATTAAATTATGGAAAGATAATGCAAGTTGATACACCACTTAATCTATATCATAAACCAGCAAATAAATTTGTCGCAGGATTTATAGGTTCACCAGCAATGAACTTTGTAGAAGGGTATATAGAGGAGAATGAACAGGGTATTATCTTCATGTTTGGAGAAGGAAAATATATAATTCTGCCAGAAGATATGGGAGAAAAGGTAAAAAGTTATATAGGTAAGAAAGTTATATTGGGAATAAGACCTGAGAATATAGGAAATAAGATAACACATCCAGAGGGAGAAAAGATAAACTTCTTAAAGGGTGCGGTAACAATAGTGGAGCATATGGGAAATGAGGAGTTTCTATATTTTACAATAGATGGGAATGAATTTACTTCAAGAATAGAGGCTAGAAAAAGTGAAAATGTAAAATATGGTGAGGTAGGAGAGTTTTATTTTAATGTAAAAAAAGCACACATATTTGATGCAGAGAGTGAGAAAAATATAACATTATAAAATAAAAAGGAGAATGTTTATGAAATTTGTCGGTGAAAAAATATTGATAGATGGAGAAGAGACACTACTAATATCAGGAGCGATACATTATTTTAGAACTCTAGCTGAACAGTGGGAAGACAGATTGGAGAAACTTGTAGCTGGAGGATTTAACTGTGTTGAAACATATGTTCCTTGGAATTTACATGAACCACATGAAGGAGAGTATAATTTCTCTGGAATGTTGGATATTGAGAGATTTTTAAGATTAGCTGAAGAAAAGGGGCTATACGTGATCTTGAGACCATCTCCATACATATGTGCAGAATGGGAGTTTGGAGGGTTACCTTCATGGTTGTTAAAATACCAAGGAATAAGACTTAGAACAATGGATAAGACATACATAGAGAAGATAGATAGATATTATGATGAATTAATTCCAAGAATCAAACCATATTTAAAATCAAATGGTGGAACAATATTAGCTTTACAGATTGAGAATGAGTATGGTAGTTATGGAAATGATTATAACTATCTAAACTATCTAAAAGAAGCATATAGAAAAAGAGGAGTAGAGGAGATAGTATTTACCTCAGATGGTCCTACTGACAGAATGTTAGCAGGTGGAACACTACCTGAGATATGGAAAACAATAAATTTTGGATCTAAGACAGAGGAATCTTTTGAACTGTTTAAAAATTATCAAAGTGGATTACCTAAGATGGTAATGGAGTTTTGGATAGGGTGGTTTGATCATTGGGGATATGAGCATATTACAAGACCAGCTGAAGAGTTGAGAGAAGAATTGATATATATGTTGGAGAATGATATTTCTGTAAACTTCTATATGTTCCATGGAGGAACTAACTTTGGTTTTCTAAATGGGGCAAATTATCATAGTGAGCAGAGATGTACAGTTACAAGTTATGACTATGACGCTCTTTTAACTGAGGCTGGAGATATAACACCAAAATATAATTTAGTAAAAGAGATTCTAAAAAAATACTCACATAAAATAAAAAAACATAAAAATCACAGAGAGTACAGAGTGGAAAATTCTAAAAAATTATCTTATGGAGAGGTCAAGTTTGATAGTTGTGTAAGTTTAGAAGAGAGTTTAAATAAAATAAGTGAAAAAGTATTTTCACCATATCCACTTAAAATGGAAGAGTTGGGACAAGATTATGGATTTACTCTATATAAGACAAAGATAAAGGGGATAGTTGATAATTTTCAATTGACAATTCAAGAGGTAAGAGATAGAGCATTAGTATTTTTTAATGGTGAATATAAAGGAGTAATTGATAGAAATAATAAACAGGAGATCTTTCTTACAAGTTTTGAAGAGGAATCAACTTTGGAGATATTAGTTGAAAATATGGGAAGAATTAATTATGGACCTTTGTTAAAGGACGAGAAAGGTATCACAGAAGGTGTAAGAATAGGAAATCAATTTCTTTATAATTGGGATATTTATACATTGCCATTGAATAACTTAGAAAAATTAGAGTTTAATGAGGAGTATAGATTGGTAGAAAATACACCTATCTTTGTAAAAGGAAGTTTTGAAGTGAAGGAGGTAGGCGATACATACTTAGATTTTGAAGGTTGGGAAAAAGGTATAGTCTTTATAAATGGATTTAATTTAGGAAGATATTGGAAAGAGGGACCACAGAAAAGATTATATGTTCCAGCACCAATATTGAAAATAGGAAAAAATGAGATAATTATTTTTGAGCTTCATAAGAATCAAGAAAAAGTTTTTTTAGCAGATGAAGGAAAGTTATTTTAAAGTAAATTTAAAAATATAGGAGGGCACTTATGAACAAGATTTTAAAAAATGTATGTATTGGAGTATGTGGATTGATTTTAGTTGCAGGTTGTGGAAAGGAGAAAAATGAAAAAGTTGAACTCTCTTTTGTAACTTATACTGGAACTGGTGAGAATTTTTTAATGGAGATAAATGATATAAATAAAGCTTATAGTAAAATTAATCCCAATGTAACTATAAAAATGGAAAAAGTAACTGCTACTGAGTATGATAATACTATGAAAATAAGGAACTCTGCACAAAAACTTCCAGATGTTTTTCCAGTAAGAGTTGTAACATTGGAAAATTATAAAAATGTGTTAACTCCATTAAATGATTTAGAGGCTACAAAATTAAATAAATTTGCTAAGGAATATGCAATTGATGGAAATATTTATGGACTACCAATGTATGGATTTAATGAGTTTGTATATTTTAGAAAGAGTGTCTTTAATGAATTAGGAATAGAGATACCAACAACTTGGGAAGAGTTTAATCAAGTTACAGCAAAGATAAAAGCTTCAAAAAAATATATTCCAATTTCATTAGGAGCGAAGGATTCTTGGGTAACATATCCATTTAACGAGTTTTTCCCATTCTTAGTTTCAGGTGGAAATGATATTTGGACAAAGATGGGGCAAGATAATGAACCATTTTCAAAAGGAAAACCTTTTTATGAAGCTTATAAGATGTTAAATAATTTCTATCAAACAAAACCATTTGGAGATGACCCTCTAGGATATGGTTGGGAACAGGAAAAAAATATGTTTGTAGCTAAAAAATCAGCAATGTTAGCAGCAGGACAATGGTTCTATATGGATCTTATCAAAGATTTATCAAAAGAGGAATTAGAAGATATTGGTGTATTTATGATGCCTGTTCGTAATAGTAAAGAGGAGAATTTCAGATATCTTGTTACAGCAGAAGTGTTCTTAGGTATACCAAAATATAGTAAAAACCAAAAAGAAGCAAAAGAATTTATCAACTGGTTATTTACAAGTGATTACTATAAAGAGTTTATCAAATATATGAATGTTTTACCTACAGTGGAAGGAGTTCAAATTGAAGATGGAATATTTAGTGAAACAATAAATAACATACCGAATCCAGAGGCAGTATTACAGAAAGGTGGAGATAGTCAATTTAGAAATATTGCTAATTTTATCTCATTTGATGTTAAAAGAATGGGACAAGAGATGATACAAGGTGTAGATTTTGATAAATATATGGAAGAATATAATAAAAAATGGAAAGAAGCAAAAGAGAATATGTAATAATTGGGAGGTTTAGAATGACAGATAAAATCCAAAAGAGGGTATTATTAACAACATTTCTAGCAATACCAACTTTTTTATTGTTGATTTTCGTTTTATATCCCACTTTGAAACTTATATATATAAGTTTTACAGATTGGGATGGTATCAATACAAGCATGAATTTCATTGGTTTAAAAAACTATAAGCAGGTATTTCAAAGAAAAGATATCATTCAAAGCTTGAGTAACAATGGATTATATTTTATAATACATCTATTTTTTATACCGATAGAGATGTATTTAGCTGTATTATTGGATAGATATATTAGAAAAAGTGAATTTTTTAAGACCATAGTTTTTATGCCATACATAATCAATGGTGTAGCCATAGCTTACATGTTCTCATTTCTATATAACTCAGAAGATGGAGTATTAAATGGGATTTTGGCAATGTTGAGTATTGGAAAAATTAAATGGTTGAGTGATCCTAGAATAGTAAATTACTCTCTAGTGATAGTTTCTCTATGGCGTTTTACAAGTATACATATAATATTGTTTTTAGCTGGATTACAGTCAATTAATAAGGATATGTTAGAAGCAGCTTTAATAGATGGAGCTTCAGTATTTCAACAATTTATAAAGATAATTATACCTAACATTAAATCAATATTGAGTATCATACTATTTTTAAATGTCAGAGGAGCATTGATGGTTTTTGATATTCCTTTTGTAATGACAAGTGGAGGACCAGGAACTAGTAGTACTACATTTGCTTTACATACAGTAAAAACAGCATTTGAATTTAGTAATTTTGGATTAGCCTGTGCAATGGCAATAATTTTAATAATAGCGATTATAATAATTTCTCTTATCCAAAATATGATATTAGAGCCTGAAAAAATAAAAAAATATTTAAAAGTATATAAAAATTAAAAGTGGTGATAAAATGAAAAACAGGATAAAAAAAGTATTATTTGATGTTTTTAATCATGGAATTTTTGTAATGGTAACTTTGATTGTCATACTTCCATTAATATTGGTTTTCTTATCTTCATTTAAGACTCCAGAGCAAATTGCGTTAGGTAATCATCTATCATTACCATCACCATTTACTCTTGAAAATTATAAAGAGGTTTTTGAAAAGGGAAATATTTTAGTAGGATTAAAAAATTCAGTTATACTAGTTATAGGAACAGTTGTTATAAATGTTATTTTAAGTAGTATGGTAGCTTACTCTTTAAGTAGATTTGAGTTTAAATTGAAGAAAGTCTACTTCTTGTTCTTTAGTTTAGCAATGTTGGTTCCAAGTTTTATTGCTGAGATAACTAGATTCGGAATAATAGGGAAATTAGGACTGTATGATACATTGTTTGCTCCTATGCTCATCTATGTATCTACAGATATTTTACAAATCTATGTTTATAAGCAGTTTATGGATCAAATTCCATTCTCTCTAGATGAGAGTGCAAAGATAGATGGTTGTTCATATTTTACAATCTATTGGAAGATAATATTCCCATTGATCTTACCAGCTACAGCTACATTGATAATTTTAAAATCAGTGGATATATTAAATGATATGTATACCCCTTATCTATATATGCCAAGTTCAGAAAATGTAACACTTACAACTATGCTCATGAGCTATGTAGGACGTAGTGGATCTTGGGCAAAACTTTCAGCAGCGATTGTTTTAGTTATGTTACCAACAATAATTATGTATTTGATTTTTAAGAAAAAAATACTTTCTGGAATAGTGGCAGGGGCAGTAAAAGAGTAATAAAATACGTTAGAAAGAGGAGAAGATAATGTTAAAAGTAGGAGTTATAGGTGCAGGAAATAGAGGAAAAGACATATATGCTAATTTTATTTTAAAGAAAACAGATGAGGCTGAAATAGTAGCAGTTGCAGAGCCTAATCTTCTAAAAAGAGAAGAGATGATAAAAAAACATAATATCAAACCAGAGTATGTTTTTGAAGATTGGAAGGATTTTTTGGCAAAAGATAAGTTTTGTGACGCTATAATATTGGCAACAGGTGATGATATGCACTTTGAACCAATTCAAGAGGCTATGAAAAAAGGATACGATATATTGTTAGAAAAACCTATGTCTAACAAAGTAGATGAGTGTATAAAAATAGTTGAATTGGCAGAGAAATATGGGGTAAAAGTGATGGTTTGTCACGTGTTGAGATACACTCCTTTTTTCAGTAAATTAAAAGAGCTGATAGATAGTGGGATAATAGGTGATGTTGTAGATATACAACATAATGAAAATATCGGAAATTTCCATTTTGCTCACAGTTTTGTAAGAGGAAATTGGAGAAATTCAGATGAAACAAGCCCATTGATTTTACAGAAAAGTTGTCACGATTTAGATATTTTATCTTGGTTATTAGATGGAAGTCAATGTGAGAAGATTGCTTCTTTTGGGAAATTAACTCATTTTAGAAGAGAAAATGCCCCAGTGGATTCAGCTGAAAGATGTTTAGAATGTAAATATTTAGATAGTTGTATTTATTCACCAAAGAAAATTTATTATAACAATTTTAATGCTTGGCCTACCTTGATAGCAACTGATGTTCAAACTGTTGAGGGACTAGAAGAAGCGTTGAAAGAAAATAAATATGGAAGATGTGTGTATAAATGTGATAACAATGTAGTGGATAATATGGTAACAATAATTCAATTTAAAAATGGAGTTAATGTTACATTTAATTTGTCAGCTTTTACAGATGAAGTTTGTAGAACTATTAAAATAATGGGAACTAAAGGAGAAATAAGAGGAAATGACATCAAAAATCGTATAGAGGTTTATCAATTTGGAATGGGAGAGGGACGTTTTTGTAATGGTAAGATGACTGAGATTATTCCCGAAGTTTTAGAAGGAGGACATGGTGGGGGAGATACGGGACTTATGCAAGATTTTGTAGACCTATGTCTAGGAAGAAAAAATGATTCTAAAACTAATCCAAGAGTTTCTTTAGAGAGTCATATAATGGCTTTTGCTGCAGAAAAATCAAGAGTTGAAGAGAGAGTAATAAAAATTGCTGATTTTATAAATTCACTGTAAAAAGCAGTTAAAGGAATAATTATTACTTAAGAATAGCTTAAAGATGAAGATGAAAAGTCTAAAGTTTTTGGTAAAAACTTTAGACAATATAAAGAAGAAATCGTAAAAAGCAAGGATCTTTCAGATTAATTGTAATAGTTTTAAATCAGCTAATATAAAATAAGGGAGTAGATTAAGATGTTAAGTTTAAAATTAAAAGTTTCATATGGGATCGGAGCTTTTGGAAAAGATTTGGCATGTGCAATTATATACACATTTTTAATGTACTATTTGACTGATGTAATTGGATTAGTTCCAGCATTTGTAGGAACATTATTTTTGGTTGCTAGATTATGGGATGCTATAAATGATCCAATGATGGGTATGATTGTTGATAATACTAGAAGTAAATGGGGAAAATTTAGACCATGGATACTTATAGGGAGCCTTTTAAATGCATTTGTAATAGTTGCTATGTTTTTTAAGCCTGATGGATTAGAAGGAAAAATGTTATATGTATACATATCTATCATGTATATATTATGGGGAATGACATATACTATTATGGATATTCCATTTTGGTCTATGATACCAGCTTTAACAAGTAATAAAAAAGAAAGAGAAGAAATTGTAGTGATACCAAAAATATTTGCTCTTGTTGCGTGGCTCGGATTAGGAAGTTTTGGATTGCCAATTATAGGAATGCTGGGTAAGGGTAACGAAATAAAAGGGTTTAGAATATTGTCAATAATAATATCAGTGATATTTTTTATTACAGCTATTATCACATTTTTATATGTAAAAGAAAATAAAATCAGTAATGATAAGACCCCAAAAGTTAATTTAAAAGATACATTTAGGCTTATTACAAAAAATGATCAATTGGTGGCACTATTATCAGCAGTTTTAGTTTATAATTTAGTGGGGCAAATTTCCGGTGGTGTGTCAATTTATTACTTTAAATACATAGTAGGAAAAGAAAATCTTTTTGGAGTATTTACAGGATTTTCATTAATTGCTCAAATAGTAGCACTTACAGCTTTTCCAATGCTAAGTAGTAAAATTGGAAGGAAAAAAGTATTCTTTTTTGCTTGTATTCTTCCAGTATTAGGGTATGGATTATTATATATTACAGGAATTATTGCTCCTCAGAATGCGATATTTGTTGCATTGGCTGGAATTATAGGGAAAATAGGTTCTGGAATGTCAATGGGACTTTCAACTGTAATGTTTGCAGATGTTGTTGATTATGGGGAATATAAATTTGGAACAAGAAATGAGAGTGTAATTTTTTCTGTCCAAACTTTACTTGTAAAATCATCATCTGCAGTGAGTGGTTGGGCAATAGGAGTAGGGCTTTCATTAGTAGGATATGTGGCTAATGCACAACAAACACCTATGGCGTTATTAGGAATAAAAAGCTTTATGATATTTTGCCCTATGATATTTTCCATGCTTGGATATGTAATCTATAAAAAATACTATAAATTGCATGATGAATATTATGATGAGATAATAAAAGAACTAGAAAGTAGAAAAAATAAATAAATGTACCTAAATATTAATAATTTTAGTGGAGAAATGAAAGAGTTTTTTAACATAATAGGCAAGGAGTCACCCACCTTGATAGGGGGTGTGACGAATTGTCCTATTGTTTTTTAGAGAATAAAGTGATATACTTAAATCAGAGGAGCAAGGACATAAGAATAAACAGTTTAAAAATAAAAAGAACTGTAGGAACTGTGGGGATAGTTTGGGAGATACAGTTGGCTAACAAAAGCAACTACTTCCCAAGAAGCTCTCACTTCAAAAATTACAAAGTGGAGAGGTTCACATCAAAAATGTGTGTTACTATTAATTTAGAAATAAAAAAAGGACTAAAGATATGAAGGAAGGGAAAATGCTATTAGGAAAAGAAAGAATTCCTCTCTATTGTCAATTAGCTGAGATAATAATAAATGAGATAGAGAGCAAAGGATTAAAAGAGAATGATCAATTATCCACTGAAAAGGAGTATTGTGAAAAATATAAATTGAGTAGAGCCACAGTTAGACAAGCAATAAACTATCTAGAGAAAAAAGGATATGTATACAAGGTACAGGGAAGTGGAACTTTTGTTTCAGCAAGACGTCTTAAGCAGAAGTTGTTAAAGTTTTATAGCTTTAGTGAAGAGATGAAAAAACAGGGGAAAAATCCAGAATCAAAGATACTTTCTTTAAAAACAATAGAGGGTAATGAGAAGATTTTAAAAGAGCTTAACTTGGAGAAGGGAGAAAAGGTTCTTGAGTTAGTGAGATTGAGACTTGCAGATGGTGAAGAGATAATGTATGAAAAAACATATCTTCCATATAAGAAATTTCCAGATTTAATAAAGAAAGATTTAACTGATAACTCCTTATATGGCATTCTTCAAAGTAGATATAAGATGGTTTTTACAAAAGCCACAGAGAGATTTTCAGTAGGGATTTCAGATAAAAAGGTTTCAGCCTCTCTTTTGATACCTCAAAATACACCAGTCATAAATCTTCAAAGATGGACATATGTAGGACTAGAGATAATCGAGTATACAATAAGCTCTGTAAGAGGAGATAGATTTGAATTTGAGGTGGAGTTAGAGGGAGAGAGCAGTAGATTATAGTATAATGTTTCAAATAAAAAATATTAAAATAAGAGGAGTTTACACTGTTTTATTGTAGACTCCTTTATATTTTACTCAAGAAAATTGTAGACTTATAAAATATTTATCAAGGACTAAAGCTGTCATTGAATTAAATAAATGTTGATAAAACACGTATTTTTTGGTATAATATACTCTGAATAAAAATAAAAATGGTAAGGATAGATAGATTATGAGCTTAAAAAAAATGGATAATTTGCTAAAAAATATTTTTTTTATGTTAAAAATAGATGAAAAAGGAGCCTATGTTCTTCCAGTGTATGCTGACGGAAGTGTAGCAGAAAATTTAGAAGTAGATGAAGATTCTAAAGATGTAACTAGTCAGATTTTAACATATATTAAGGGAGTGAAAGAGGATAGTTTTTTCATAGATTGGGAAAAGGAGTATGAAGAGGCATATCTGAATGAGCACTCAGATCTAATAGAATATTTGATTGACAATCCTAAGTTTGTAAATGAAAAGATGGAAGTACTCAAATGGATAAAAAGGGATAATAATTTATCATTAATTATAAAAGAGAAGGAAAATGGCAATACTGTCCTTACAACAGAACTTCTATTAAATGATTCTATTACAGAATTTATGATAATCAATGAGGATCTTATTTTAGCTGATAATACTTTTTATATAATAGATATGGAGAGTAATGATTTTCATACTTTGAAGGAGTTAGTTGGAACTATTGATGAATCAGGATTAGAAAATTTTCTAACTTTGACAATTAAGTATTTTAAGAATATAGAGATAGAGTATAAAGATTACAAAATAGTAACAGGGGAAAAACATGTTCCTAATCCACAAATTATAATAGAAAAAATTTCTCATGATAATAGCCTTTACTTACAAGTAACTTTAATTATTTCAAGTATGCATTATGATTTTTTAAAGGATCATGATATAGAGCAAGTAGCAATAGTTAATAATCTTGAGAAAAAAATATCTATTTGTAAAATAGATATTAGTAGAATATCTGAAGCTGTAGAAGATATTATAAAATTATTAACTAAAGAACAAAAAAATTTAAAAGTGAGAGCTGGATATTATTTAGATGAAAGTAATTTAATTATAATACAGGAAAAACTAGCTAAAGAGTTTATTATGAAAGATCTATTACAATTGGCAGCTAAGTATAAGGTAATAGGAACAGATAAGCTTAGAAAGTATAATATAAAGGCTGTAAAGCCAAAGGTAATAGGAAATTTTAGCCATTCAATAGATTTTTTAGAGGGAGAGATAGAGCTAGAGATTGAGGGAGAAAAGTTTTCTATATTAGATGTTCTTTCATCTTACAAGAAGGATTCATATATTATGTTAAGTGACGGAACAAGTGCCTTAATTAATAAGAAATATATAGAGAAGTTGGAGAGAATTTTTAAGGATAATGATAGACAAAAAGTTAGACTCTCATTTTTTGATCTACCACTAGTAGAAGAGTTGATTGAAGATAAAATTTTCTCTGAAGAGATGAATAAAAGTAGGGAATTTTTTAAGGGAATTAACAATATAAATAACTATAATATAGAGACACCAAAGATAAAAGCTCAATTGAGAGAGTACCAAGAGTACGGATATAAATGGTTATCTTATTTGATGGACAACAATTTAGGTGGGTGTCTTGCAGATGATATGGGACTTGGAAAGACTCTTCAAGCAATAGCAGTTTTAACGAGATTACATGAGAAGAAAGGAACTAAAAGTTTAGTAGTAATGCCTAAATCTCTAGTGTATAATTGGGAAAGTGAGATAAAGAAATTTAGTCCTAGGTTAAAGGTTGGAATATACTATGGAAACTTTAGAAATGGAGATATTATAAAGAAAAATAGTGTTATTTTAACTACTTATGGAACTATTAGAAATGATATTGAAACAATAAAGGAATATTTTTTTGATGCAGTAATTTTAGATGAATCTCAGAATATAAAAAATGTAAACGCTCAAACAACAAAAGCTATAATGCTTTTAAATACAAGACATAGAATTGCTTTAAGTGGAACACCTATTGAGAATAACTTAAGTGAGTTATACTCTCTATTTAGATTTTTAAATCCCTCTATGTTTGGAACTTTAGAGGAGTTTAATAACTGTTATGCAATTCCAATTCAAAGGGAGAATGATAGAGAGGCAATAGAAGAGTTAAAGAAGAAGGTATACCCATTTATCTTAAGAAGAATAAAGAAAGATGTTTTAAAGGATCTACCAGATAAAATAGAAAAAACTATGTATATAGAGATGAATCCTGACCAGAAGAAACTTTATGACGAGAGAAGAAATTACTACTATAAAATGGTACACTCTCAAATAAAAGAGAATGGAATAGGAAAAACACAATTCTTTATATTACAAGCTTTAAATGAATTAAGACAGATAACGAGCTGTCCAGAGGTAAAAAGTATAGGAGTAACTTCGAGTAAAAGAGAGGTTTTAATAAATAATATTGTTGAGGCTGTGGAGAATGGACATAAAGTTTTAGTTTTTACAAACTATATTAACTCTATAAATAACATCTGTGAAGACTTGAAAAAATATGATATTAAATATCTTTCTATGAGTGGAAGTACAAAGGATAGGCAGTTATTAGTAGATAAATTCCAAAAGGACAACAAATATAAAGTTTTTGTTATGACACTGAAAACAGGTGGAGTTGGATTAAATCTAACTGCTGCTGATACAATTTTTATCTATGATCCTTGGTGGAATAAGACAGTAGAAAATCAAGCAATAGATAGAGCTTATAGATTGGGGCAAGATAGAACAGTTTTTTCATATAAATTGATACTGAAGGATACAATTGAAGAGAAGATTCTTCAACTACAAGAATCAAAAATAAAACTGCTAGATAATTTGATATCTGAAGATAGTGCTACTTTAAAGAGTTTAACTGAAAAAGATATTGAATTTATCTTAGGAGAATAAAAATTTTAGGGAGAAAAAATGGCGATAAGTAAAGATAGGTTTAGGGAAGCTTTAAATGAGTTTTATTCTAAAGAAATTTTATTTAAACTTTATACAAAGTATTTTTTAGAGTGGATAGCTGAAGGATATATAGGGAGTAACCTTGGATTATTTGAGATATCT
The DNA here is from genome assembly GCA_020024915.1 of Fusobacterium sp. Taxonomy (GTDB): domain Bacteria; phylum Fusobacteriota; class Fusobacteriia; order Fusobacteriales; family Fusobacteriaceae; genus Fusobacterium_A. Next base: position 13,976 of record JAHHSZ010000023.1, read on the forward strand.
TTAATAAGTGAAAATAGTAATAAACAAACTTTTTTAGACTTATTGGAGCAATTTTATCTGAAAGAGGAGATATTCTGTGCTATCTATGAGAGATTGGATAATGATGTTAAAGAGGTTTTTGAAGAGGTAGCTTGGAAGGGAAAATTCTATATCTCTAATAAAGAAAGATATTTAAAATTGGAAAATAATTATGATTTAAATAAAGATTTACAAGATAAATTCCTGTTTTTTAAGGCAGAGAGAGACAATAAAAAAGGGGAGTACCTTTATTTAGATTATGATATATTGAGAGTTATAAGAAGATTTATGAAAAATAAACCAGAAGAGTACAGTATTATAGCTCAAAGTGCAGTAGAATCTACTTTAGTGAATAATAATGAAAAAGAATTAATAGAAAATTTAAAAATGTATTTTGAGTTTTATTCTCAAGGGGGAATAAAATTATCAAGTAGTGCTAAGATTTTGAAAGAGTCTAAGTTAAATATGAAAAAATACTGCAATATAAGTGAGTATTATGAAGATTCAAAGGATTTGGACTACCTTAAAACAGAGACAATTGCTCTTTTCTTCTTTTTGGTTAAAGAGAGATATATTGATGAAAACTATTTTAAAATTTCAAATATAAAAAATATAGTGAATGACTTCTTGAGTGGAGAGTTAATAAAAGAGGAAAACTATCACTATACATCGCTTTATCTCAACTACCTAAAGGGTGTAAAGAACATTTGGAAATCTAAAGAGGAGATAAAAAGAGGATTAACTACAATCAAAAATATACTTAATGAGATATCTAATGGAAAAGTTGTAAGTGTAGATAATCTTATCAAGTCAATATTGTATAGAGATGAGTTTATAGAGATAATAGATGTGAAAGATGCATATGACTATATCTATATCAACGAAGCTAACTATGAAAGAACAAAAATTTTGAATTATGAAAAATATCAGATGTATGTTGTAATTCCATTTATTAAATCTGTACTGTTTATCTTGGGAGTTTTAGGAGTTTTAGAGATATATTACGATTATCCATCTATAAATAATTCACTGTACTTAAAAAATGGATATTTAAGTAAGTTTGATGGAATAAAATATATCAAATTTACAGAACTAGGAGAGTACTGCTTTGATAGAATAGAAGAGTATGATTTCAAGAATACTAAAGAAGATGGAGAGGTTATTTTAGATGAAGATAGATTGATAGCAACTGTTGTTGGAGATGCTCCAGTAAAGACAATGTTCTTAGAGAGAGTTTCGCAAAAAATAGCTGTAAATAAGTTTAAATTTAATAAGGAGAGTTTCTTAAAAGGAATAAGTAGTTCCAAAGAGATTCAAGATAGAATAAATGAGTTTTATTCTAAGATTACACCAGAACCTTTTCAAATATGGGTGGAGTTTTTTGGAGATCTTTTAGAGAAGAGTAGTGCAATAAAAGCTGATAACCAGTTTGTAGTATTAAAACTAAAAAATGATAAAGAGCTTATAAAGACTATTACAAAAGATGAGAGATTTAAACCACTTATGTTAAAGGGAGAGGATTTTCATCTGTTGATAAAGAGTGAAAATGTAACAGAAGTTGTCAGTTTATTCAAAGAGCATGGATATTATGTAAATTTTTAAAATGAATAAATATTTTAATAAAAAAGGATAGAGAGAAGTTTAAACTTCAATCTATCCTCTTGTTTTTACTATAATTTAGAGATCTCACCAAGAATTTTATCAGTTATAGGTACGAATAATTTAGCTGAATCTTCACATTCTTGACCTGTGGTCATTCTTGCAAAACCTTTGGTCATTGGAAGTTCTCCAAGAAGAGTTAATCCCATCTCCTTTAAAAAATCGTGAGCTCCACTCTCTTCGTGGAAACTGATCTTAGTTTCACAATCTGGACAAACAATGTAACTCATATTTTCTACAACTCCAATAACAGGAACATTTAGTTTTTTAGCCATATTAACAGCTTTTGCAACTATCATAGATACCATATCTTGTGGAACAGATACCATTACTATTCCATTGATAGGTGTAGATTGCATAATAGTAAGAGCAACATCTCCTGTTCCTGGAGGCATATCAATTAGAAGATAATCCAATTCTCCCCATAGTACCTCTTCCCAAAATTGTTTAACAGCACTACTTATGATAGAACCTCTCCAAACAACAGGTTGGCTTTCATCTTGTAGTAATAGATTTAGAGATATTATTTTTATTCCTTCTTTAGAAGTAACAGGAATGATATTAGTTCCATCTCCAGTAGCCATTTGACCACTAACTCCCATCAATCTAGGGATACTAGGACCTGTAATATCAGCGTCCATTATTCCTACCTTATATCCTTTTTTGGCTAATTCTTTAGCAAATAGAGTTGTAACAGTAGATTTTCCAACTCCACCCTTACCACTCATAATACCGATTACATTTTTTATATGATTTAATGAATTGTTAACAATCCCACAACTTTCTTTGTCCTTTGTACAAGTGCTACCTGAAGGACAAGTACTACAATTTGACATTATATTTCCTCCTTAAATTAACAATTAATACTATATTCAACCATACGTTTATAAAATAGTTTTGTCAAATTTAATTTAACAATATTTACAATGACTCACAAGGTACAGCTCTATGTCCAAGTCCAATTACTACTTCATCAAGCCTAAACATTCCTATTGTTAAAAAGATACAGATAGATAGATGCTCTTGACATCTTGCTATGCCTATTTTTCCTCCTACATTAAATCCTACTGATTTATCTAGGATCTGATCAATAGCCTCTCTAGTTGCTCCAGTAACAGCCCCCTCATATACATGAGACTCACTTATAAGACCATTTCTTTTTGCTGCTACTAAGGTTCTTTCAAGTATTTTTGGAATAGATTCTACAACATTTCCACCAATATCCACAGCTGCAGTTTTAATTCCTTTTTTTATATATTTTTCTTTTAACTCCTGCTCCTCTTCACGACTACTCATAGCCATCTTCACAGATACTTTTGCTATATCTTTACTTTTATATTGCATAAATTCTCCTCACTTTCTAGGTTATTTTACCTATATTATATCAAAAATTTATAAAAATATCTTCAAGTATTTATACAAAAATAGGAAATTCAATTTCAGGGAGAAAAGAGAAAAACTTACTCCAATGCATATTGCAAATACTAGCAACTAAAAGTAAATTTTTCTCTTATATATTGAAACTATTCTATTTTTATTTAATCTCTTTTAATATGAATTTTTCCCAAGGAGCAATGCTATCTAAAAGATAGATCTCCTCCTCTCTAACTCTTCCTACAACATTTGTTTTTCCTGTATTTTTAATATCTTTTTTAGCTATTTGTAGTTCTCCAGCATATGTTCCATAAAGAGAGTTATCAATTATAATATCCCCTCTTTTTATGTCTACAGGATTAAATAATTGGAAGTGATGATCTTTATATTTAACTCTTGGTTGGCTAGATCTAATAACTAGATCACTTACATCTCCCCTATTGTAGTGGAGAGTATTTAATACTATCTCCTTTTCAGTAGCTGGAATATTATCAACTAAGATAACTGATAGATCAAGTAGATCTCTTCTCAATTCGCCTAATTTTTTTAACTCCTCTTCACTGGCATAACAGTTAGAGATGATTACAGTATTTATTCCCTCTTTAAATAGATCCTTAGCAGCTACTTCAATAGGCATATCTCTATGCTCCTCTAATGTACACATTCCCTCTTTTACAGGCCAAGGTCCAAAAGCTGCATTTTGAGAGTTGACAAAAGCAGAAGTTACTAGACCATATTTCATAAAGTTTTGATTGCATACTCTAAAATACTCTCTACCTAATCCTGTATAAAGATGTGGATAGAAGTTATGGCAACCTAATAGATTATATTTATTAGGCTTGTAGTCCATAATAGTATCTAGGTATCTAGTACTGTTACTCATATTTATCTCAATTTTTAAGTTATATTCATTGTAACTCATAAGAGATTCTTCATTTCCTGTAAATCCATTATCTAAACGGATTCCATAAACTCCCAGCTCCTTAAAAAAGCTTAAATCATTATATGAAATATTTAATTCTGTAAAGACTTTTGGATTTATATCTGCAACAACTTTAAATCCAAATGAGTTTGCATAGTTTATTGTTTCTTTGAAGTTTTCTATAATTTTTTCTTTGTCCCCTTCAACTGATAGTAAGCAGGTAAAAATTCTTGTAAATCCATATTTTGCTGCTAATTTTATATATTCCTTATCCTCTTCTATTTTAGAGTGACCTGGATATATAGAAATTCCTAACTCTCTCATTTTAACCCTCCATAATTACTTTCTATGCTCTAAAAAATTATATAGTGCACCTAGTGAACCTCTCCCACTTAAAGCTTTCAGCTTTTGAAGTGGGAGCTTCTTGGGAAGTAGTTGCTTTTGTTAGCCAACTATATTTACCAAGCTATCCCCATAGTTCCTATGGTTCTTTTTATTTTATGCTATTTCTTTGATTCTTAGACCTTCAGCTTGTATTTAAGTCTTCAATACAAATAATATTAGGGAAACCTACTGATTTATCTATAAAAAAATTTTTATATGCTTTTAGCTGTTTCATCAGTACACCTCCTACAAAATTATTTACTCTTTTGTCCTTGTTCTTCTATACTTTACTATAAGAATTAAGTGATAATACAACAAAAATACCAAATGACAATTACTGTCTAATTTCATTGTTTTTTCGCCTATTTTGATATGTACACTGATTATATTATATTATTTTATTTTCTATAAAACAACAAAGCAATTCATCACACCATCTATAGAGGTGGGAACTTCTAAAGTTGCTGGAGTTTTAAAAGATGAGTTATTTAGGATATCTCCATTATCATTTAAAATTCCATATTTTATAGAACTTCCACCCATATCAAAAACTAAGTAATTTTCCATCATTAAAACCCCTTATTATCAGAAAGTTGTTTGAACCATTTTCCACTTTTTTTAATAGCTCTCTCTTGAGTAGCAAGATTTAGAGAAATTAAACCATATCTATTTTTATATGCATTCAACCATGACCAGTTATCAATAAATGTCCAAACTTGGTATCCTATACAGTTAGATCCCTCTTCAATTGCTCTATGTAACCATGTTAAATGATCTTTATAGAACTCTATTCTATAATCATCTTGTATTATGCCATCTACTAAGAATCTATCTTCTCCCTCTACTCCCATACCGTTTTCAGTGATAAGCCACTCAATATTATTGTAGTTATCTCTGATGTTGATTCCTATATCATAAATTCCTTTTTCATAGATCTCCCAACCTCTGTGTGGATTCATCTTTCTTCCAGGCATAGCATAGTGATCATAATAGTATTCAGGCATAAATGGTGCTTCTGGATTTGAAAGAGAGGCTCTAGCTGCAACTCTTCTAGGTTGATAGTAGTTTACACCTAAGAAATCAATAGTATTTTTTTCAATGATCTCTAAATCTTCAGAAGTATATTCAGGCATCAAATCATGCTCTTTAATGATCTCTATCAATTCAGTTGGAAATTTACCTTTAACTGCTGGATCTAAGAAACTTCTATTAGCAAATAGGTCAGCTATAAATCTTGCCTTTACATCCCATTTGTTTTCACTTCTAGGATAGCAAGGCGAAAGATTTAAGATGATACCAACTTTTCCTTCAAGCTTCAATTCTCTGTAATTTTTTATTGCTAAGGCACTTGCTAAAGCAGTATGATAAGCAACTTGTACAGCAGCTTTAGAATCTACCTTATAAGGGTAGTGATAACCTAATAGATAACCACACTCAACATGAACTATTGGCTCATTAAAAGTAAACCATCTTTTAACTCTGTCGCCAAAATTTATAAAACAAGTTTTTGCAAAGTTAGCATAGTGGTCAACAACCTCTCTGTTTTCCCAACCACCTATATTTTGCATACACATAGGCATATCAAAATGGAATAGATTTACAAAAGGTTCAATACCATTAGCTAATAGTTCATTGATAACATTGTTATAAAACTCAATAGCCTTAGGATTTACCTCTCCAAATCCATTAGGAAACATTCTTGACCAACTTATAGAAAATCTAAAAGAGTTATGTCCTGTTTCTTTTAAAAGTTGAATATCTTTTTTATAGTTTTTGTAAAATGTTGAGGCATCAGCTGGTCCTACACCATTATGAAATCTAAATGTTTCTGTCTCATACCAGTAGTCCCAAATATTCTCTCCCTTTCCATCTTCTTTCCAAGCTCCTTCACTTTGAGTAGCAGAAGAGGCACTTCCAAAATAAAAATTCTCTTTAAATTTAATCATAACCTTACTCCTTTATCTATAAATTTTAA
>JAHHSZ010000024.1 GCA_020024915.1 Fusobacterium sp.
TCGTAGAACAGAGAAACAAACAATAATTATAGATTTTTATAGATTATTGGCAACGATAGAAATTTAGTATGAAATTAGAGATAAAAGTGTTAAACTCAATGAGATTAACAAAACTTTTAATAGCTGCAAGTAGATGGCTTTCAAAATATGCAGATATTTTAAATGATTTGAATGTGTATCCTGTACCAGATGGAGATACAGGAACAAATATGTCAATGACACTACAAGCAGTAGAAAATGAGCTGGTGAAACTAAATCACGAACCAAATATGCAGGAACTTGTAGAGATAGTGTCAGAAGCTGTACTCCTAGGTGCGAGAGGAAACTCTGGTACAATCTTATCTCAGATAATTCAAGGTTTTTTAAGTGCTATTAAAGATAAAGATGAAGTGGGAGTAGAGGATGCTATAAAAGCTTTTGAAATGGCAAAAGAGAGAGCATATCAAGCTGTATCACAACCAGTAGAAGGAACAATGTTAACTGTAATCAGAAGGGTAGCAGAGGAAGCTGTTGTATATGAAGGGGATAGAGATGATTTTATCCTATTTCTAGTACATTTAAAAAATGTAGCCAAAGAAGCTGTGGAGGAAACTCCAAATCTTTTACCAAAATTGAAAGAGGCTGGAGTTGTGGATGCTGGTGGTAAGGGAATTTTCTATGTACTTGAAGGATTTGAGAAATCTATAACTGATCCTGAAATGCTAAAGGACCTAGAGAGAATAGTTCAGTCTCAAGCTAAGAGAAAGGAGAGAATGGAATATACTTATCAAGAAACTGAAGATATAAAATTCAGATATTGCACAGAGTTTATAATAGAAGAGGGGAACTTTGATCTTGATGGGTACAAAAAAGAGATTATGGATTTAGGAGACTCAATGGTTTGTGCACAAACTACATCTAAAACTAAAACTCATATCCATACAAACAACCCAGGTCAAGTATTAGAGATAGCTCTAAGACATGGACAGTTAAATAATATAAAGATTGAAAATATGTATTTCCAACATAAAAATCTTTTAATTAGTGATAAAGATATTGAAAATGGAGAAAAATACATAATAAAGAATGAAAATTCAGAAAGAGTAGCATATTTTGCTATTGTGGATAACAAAAATCTTGGAAACTACTATCTTGAAGCTGGTGCTACAGGGGTATTAATAGGTGGACAAACACAGAACCCAAGTGTACAAGATATAGAGGAAGGGTTGAAAAATATAAGTTGTGAAAAGATTATAATTCTTCCAAATAATAAGAATATCATCTCAACTGCTAAGATTGCTGCTGAGAGATCAGAAAAAGAGGTACTTGTAGTTGAAACTACAACAATGTTAGAAGGGTACTATCTAATAAAAAATAGAGATGAAAAATTAGACGAGCTATTGAAAAGAGTGAAAAATAACTTCTCAATAGAGATTACTCAAGCTGTTAGGGATACTAAAGTAGAGGATTTAATGATTAAAGTTGGAGAGTATATAGCTATTATTAATGGGAAAATTAAAATGAAAGCTGATACTTTAGCAGATTTAAATGAGAAGTTGATAAAAGAGTATGTATCTTCAGATACTTTAGAGGTAACAATCTCTTATGGAAAAGATAATAACAAAGAGGCTAATAACATTTTTAATCAATTGTTTTCAGTTGATAAAAAAGAGTTATATAGTGAGCAGGAAAATTATCCATACTATATCTATATTGAAAATAGGGATAAAAACCTTCCAGAGATAGCTATTGTTACAGATTCAACATCTGATTTGACACCAGATCTAATTGGAGATCTAAATATAGATATTATTCCACTAAAAGTAAAACTAGGAGATAATTACTATAGAGATGGGGTAGAATTGAGTAAAAAAGAGTTTTGGAAGAAGATTGTAAGTGAATCTATAATTCCAAAGACTTCTCAACCTTCACCAGCAGAGTTTAAAGCGATTTATGAGAAACTATTTAAGAAGGGATATAAGAAGATTATCTCTATACATATCTCAAGCAAATTGAGTGGAACCCAGCAGGCAGCTAGAGTTGCTAAAGGTATGGTTAAAAAAGGTGAGAACATAACAATAGTTGATTCGAAGGCTGTTGCTATGTCATTGGGATACCAAGCTTTAGAAGCAGCAAGAATGGCAAAAGAGGGAGTAAGTGAAGAGACTATCTTAAATAGATTGTATCAACTTCAAGATAAAATTAAACTTTATTTTGTTGTGAACGAGATTAGTTATTTAGAAAAAGGTGGTAGAATAGGAAGAGCATCTTCTATAATAGGAGGATTTTTAAAAGTAAAACCTATTTTAAAACTTGAAAATGGAGAGATTTCAGTTCAAGGAAAAGCTTTTGGAGAAGCTGGAGCTGCTGGTTATATGGAGAGATTAATAAAGGCAGAGAGCAAAAAAACAAGTATGATAATGTATACAGCTTGGGGTGGAACTAACAAAGAGCTTTCAAGTGCTGATGAGATAAAAAATCAGCAGAGTGGGAATAGTAAGATAGAATATAGAGGAAGGTTTGAAATAGGAGCAACAATAGGATCACATACAGGACCTGTATTTGGATTTGCAATTATTCCAAAAATAATATAGTAAAAAAGAGGAGTGTAGATACTTCTCTTTTTATCTTAAAATCTCCAAGAAGACTCCCACCTAAAGAGGTGGGAGCTGAATTGGAAAAAATTGTATATTAGGTATTAAAATGGTATAATTACTATATAGAATTTAATTGAATCATAAATTAACATAGTTTTTAAAATTTTTAAAATATTACAAGTTAATTAAGGAGAGTGGAAATATGAAATTTTCAAGTTACTTAGATCCGAATCTAATTTTTACAGAGCTGAAAGGAAAAAATCCAGAAGAAATAATAGTAGAAATGATAGATAAAATAGCTGAAAAGGATAAAAAGGTAAAAGCTTCAAAAAATTTAATTAAAGAAGCTGTTATAAAAAGAGAGAAAGAAATTTCTACTGGAATAGGTCACGGTATTGCTATTCCTCATGCTAGAATCGAGAATTTAAATGATTTTATTGTTGCAATAGGATTATTAGATGAAGCAGTTGAGTGTGAGGTTGCTGCAACTCATCAAAATGATAAAGTAAATCTTGTATTCTTAATAATTTCAGATGTATTAAAAAATAAAAATATATTGAAAGTTATGAGTGCTGTTTCAAAATTATCTTTAAAACAAGGAGACCTTTTAGAAAAAATAAAAACTGAAAGAAATTCTAAAAAGATCATAGAGTATTTCAACAAAGCTAATATAGAGTTTGAACACAAAATAGTAGCAGAAGATGTTTTGAGTCCAGATGTAAAACCTGCTACTCCAGATAATACTTTGGAGGAGATAGCTAAGAGATTGATATTAGAAGAGATTAGTGGTCTTCCAGTAGTGGACAAAAATGGAAAATTTTTAGGAGAAATAACAGAGAGAGAATTAATAGATTATGGTATGCCAGAATATTTATCTCTTATGGGAGATTTAAATTTCTTAACAGTAGGAGAGCCATTTGAAGAGTATTTGATGAATGAATCAAAAGTTACAATAGAGAAGCTATACAGAACTTCAAATGAAATTGTTATTGATAGAAAAACACCAATAATGGAGATTTGTTTTATTATGGTTAATAAAGGAATAACTAGATTATATGTTGTAGACAATGGAAAATATCATGGAATGATAAGAAGAGCGGATATAATTAAAAAAGTTTTGCACATTTAAAGTAGATAGTAGTATATGTAACAGAGGGAGATGAATTAAGGAGGAACAACAAAATGATACATATAGTAATAGGATTAGTAGTTTTTATTGTAGTATTCTATTTAATGATAACAGAGAAAGTACCACAAGCTTGGGCAACGATGTTAGGTGGATTAATAATGGCATTAGTAGGAATAATAAATGAAGAAAATGCTTTGGAGGCTGTTTCAGAGAGACTTGAAATTTTATTTCTTTTAATAGGAATGATGATAATTGTTCACTTGATTTCAGAAACAGGAGTATTTCAATGGTTTGCAATAAAAGTCGCCCAACTGGTAAGAGGAGAACCATTTAGATTGGTAGTCCTTCTTGCTGTTGTAACAGCTCTATGCTCAGCATTTTTAGATAATGTTACAACAATATTGTTAATGGCTCCAGTATCTATTTTATTGGCAAAGCAATTAAAATTGGATCCTTTCCCATTTGTAATAACAGAGGTAATGTCGGCAAATATTGGTGGGTTAGCCACTTTAATAGGAGACCCTACACAATTAATAATAGGAGCAGAGGGTGGATTGGGGTTTAACTCATTTTTGCTAAATACAGCACCAATGTCAGTTATAGCTATGATTATATTAATAACAAATGTGTATATAATCTATGGGAGACAGATGAGAGTTTCTAATGAGTTAAAGGCAAGAATTATGGAATTAGATTCATCAAGAAGTTTAAAAGAGCCAAAATTATTACAACAAGCAGCAACAATATTTCTTCTTGTACTGGTAGGGTTTATATTGAACAATTTTATAAATAAGGGACTTGCAATAATTTCATTATCAGGGGCTATTTTTTTAGTAGTTATTGCAAAAAGAAACCCAAAAGAGATTTTAGAGCATGTAGAATGGGAAACATTGTTTTTCTTTATAGGGTTGTTTATGATGATCAGAGGAATAGAAAATTTAAATATTATAAATATAATAGGAGATAAAATTATTCATTTAACAGAGGGAAAATTTGATTTGGCTGTTATTGCAGTAACTTGGTTGTCAGCAGCTTTTACCTCGATAATAGGAAACGTTGCCAATGCAGCCACTGTTTCTAAGATTCTAGGTGTTATGATACCTTCATTTGATGGACTAGGAAATACCCAAGCTTTTTGGTGGGCATTATCATTTGGATCATGTTTAGGTGGAAATATAACTATCTTAAGTTCTGCAACTAATGTGGTTGCTGTTGGAGCTGCAGCTAAAGCTGGTTGTAAAATAGATTTCTTTAAATTCTTTAAATTTGGAGGACTTATAGCTTTTGAAACACTGTTAGTTGGAACACTGTACTTATATGTAAGATATATGTAATTAAAGGGTTAAAAAAAATAAATAAATATGTTAAAATATGGAGTGGAATAAGGTTCACTCCTTTTATATTTCCAGATAGTTTAGTAATAAAATAAGATTATTAGGAGGAAATAGGTTGAAAAATTTTATAAAAAAACTAAAAGAAAAGATATTAAAAGAGGAAAACATAGAGTATGAAGAGGCAAAAGAACTTTTAAAAATACCAGCAGATGATACAGAGATGTTAGATGAACTATGTAATTCAGCAAATGAGATAAGAAAAGTATTTTGTGGGGAGAGATTTGATCTATGTACCATTACTAATGCAAAATCTGGAAGATGTAGTGAAGATTGTAAATATTGTGCTCAATCTAAATATTTTAAAACAGGAATAGAGGAATATTCACTAATATCTAAAGAGAAAGCTTTGGAAGAGGCTCAAAAAGTTGAGGAAGAAGGAGCTCATAGATATTCCTTAGTGACTAGTGGAAGAGGAATTGGGAACAACTCAAAAGAGGTAGAATTATTAGAGGAGATATACAATTTGTTAGCTAGAGATACAAAATTATCTCTGTGTGCTTCACATGGAATATGTGATGAAGAGGTATTAAAAAGATTATATAGGTCAGGAGTAGAGACTTACCATCATAATTTAGAAACTTCAAGAGATTTTTATGGAAATATTTGTACAACTCATACTTATGATGAGAGAATTAATACAATAAAATTAGCTCAAAAAGTTGGATTACAGGTATGTAGTGGTGGAATTTGGGGCTTAGGTGAAAGTGATGAGGATAGATTAAAAATGGGATTTGAATTAAAAAGACTTGGTGTTTTTTCAGTTCCAATTAATATATTGACTCCTATTCCAGGAACACCTTTAGAGAATAGTAAGCCATTAAATGAGAAAGAGATATTGAGAATGATTGCTATCTATAGATTTATTTTACCTAAAGCATATTTGAGATATGCAGGTGGTAGAATAAAATTAGGAGAGTTTCAAGAAAAAGGAATAAATTCAGGAATAAACTCAGCTTTAACAGGGAATTTTTTAACGACTACAGGAAATACAATACAAAAAGATAAAGATATGATAAGGAGAAATGGATATGAAATTTGATAGGGGATATTTTATAATAGGAACAGATACAGGCATAGGAAAAACATATTTCAGTTCTTTATTGTACAAAGGAATAAAAGATATTGATGGAGGATATTATAAGCCTATTCAGAGTGGTTGTCTAAAAAAAGATGATGGAGCATTGTATGCTCCAGATGTAGAATTTGTATGTTTTATGAATGGAAAAGAGTATGATAAAAATATGGTAACATACACTTTAGAAGCAGAGGTTTCACCACACCTAGCTAGTGAATTAGAGAATGTAAAAATAGATATAGAAAAAATAAAAAAGACTTGGACAGAATTGAAAAAAAAATACAAATATATGGTAGTTGAGGGAGCTGGTGGACTATATGTACCGTTAATAAGAGATAAGTTTTATATTTTTGACTTGATAAAGGAGTTAAATTTACCAGTTATTTTGGTGTGTAGTAGTAGAGTTGGAGCAATCAATCATACAATTTTGACAATAGAGGCTCTAAAAAAAATGGGTATATCTATTCACGGATTGGTATTTAATAGAGTGAGTGAGGATTTAGATTCAAATTACTTTGAAAAAGATAATATAGATGTGATATTGAAATTGAGTGGAATAGAGAGATATCTATTGGTAAACTCTGATCAGAGAGAGATTCCTAAAGAGGAGTTACAAAGATTTTTGGAGATAGAGGTATAGATTATGGAAAGATTAAGTGAATTACAGAAAAAGGATTTAAAATATATATTTCACCCTTGTTCTCAAATGAAAGACTATGAAGAGTTACCACCTATGGTTATAAAAAAAGCTGAAGGAATATACTTAGAAGATGAATTTGGAAATAGATATATGGATTGTGTATCTAGCTGGTGGGTAAATCTTTTTGGTCATTGTAATCCTCGAATAAACAAGGTTATCAAAGATCAAATTGATAGTTTAGAGCATGTTTTATTTGTAAATTTCTCACATGAACCTGCTATAAGATTAACTGAAGAGTTATCAAGAGTAGTTCCTAAAGGAATTGAAAAGTTTTTATTTGCAGATAATGGATCTTCCAGTATAGAAATGGCATTAAAGCTCAGTTTTCAATATCAACAACAAAAAGGAAATATAGAAAAAACAAAATTTATATCATTGACAAATGCATACCATGGAGAAACAGTGGGAGCATTAGGAGTTGGAGATATAGATATTTTTACAAAAACATATAGACCTTTAATAAAAGAGGGAATGAAAGCAGAAAAACCAGAATGTTATAGATGTCCTTATGGAGAGAACTTTGATTCTTGTGAGGCACAGTGTTTTGAAAAGATGAAGAAATTAATAGAGAAAAATCATAGAGAAGTATCAGCTGTCATTATAGAGCCAGTAGTTCAGGGAGCTGGTGGTATGAGAATATATTCACCAAAATACATAAAAAAGTTGAGAGAGTTAACTTTAAAGTATAATATACATTTAATAGCTGACGAGATAGCTGTTGGATTTGGACGAACAGGGAAGATGTTTGCTATGGAGCACTCTGGAGTGAGTCCAGATATTATGTGTATGTCTAAAGGGCTTACAGCTGGATATTATCCTATGGCAATAGTTGGAATAACCCAAGAGATCTATGAGGGATTCTATGCTGATTATTTAGAGGGAAAATCTTTCTTACATTCACATACATATTCAGGTAATCCAATAGGTTGTAGAATTGCTCTAGAGGTATTAAATATATTTAAAGATGAGAATATACTAGAGGTCATTGAGAGAAAGGGTATATATCTAAGAGAAAGAGCAGAGTCACTATTTAAAGATCATAAATATATCGGTGAATATAGACAAATTGGAATGATAGGAGCATTGGAATTTGTAGCTGATAAAGAGAGCAAAGAGCTATTTCCAAGTGAAGATAGAGTAGGTTATGAGATATATAAGATAGCATTAAAGAAGGGGGCTTTATTGAGACCACTAGGAAATGTAATATATTTTATGCCACCATACATAATAACGGAAGATGAGATAGACCAAATGTTAAAAATATGTAAGGAATCTATTGATGAGTATGTTAATAGGAGAGAAAATGAATAGAAAAGACTTAGTAGAGGAGTTAAATAGATTAAAAGAGAGTTCAAATTATAGAAGTTTAGTCACTCATAGTAAAGCTACCTTAAATCTATCATCTAATGATTATCTAGGAATAGGAAGCGATAAAAACTTGAGAGAGGAGTTTTACAAAAATTATCTTCCTAGTTTATCTTCTAGCTCTTCAAGACTAATAGATGGATCTTATAAGGAGATAATGGAACTTGAGAAAAGAGCAGAAGAGATATATGGAAAGCCATGTATTATGTTTAATTCAGGTTATGATGCAAATTCATCTTTGATTGAGACATTTAGTACAAAAGATACTTTAATTCTCACAGATAGGTTAAATCATGCAAGTATTTATGATGGAATAGTACATAGTAAAGCTACTTTTTTGAGATATAAACATCTGGATCTTATAAATTTAGAAGAGTTATTAAAAAAATATAGAAATATGTATGATGACATTTTAGTGATTTCAGAAAGTATTTACAGTATGGATGGGGATAATGCTGATATTGAAAAACTAGTTTCTTTGAAAAAAAGATACAAATTTAATCTTATGATTGATGAGGCCCACTCATATGGCGTACATGGGTATGGAATCAGCTATAATTTAAATCTTGTAAAAGATATAGACTTTCTTGTGATTCCATTGGGAAAGGGTGGAGGTTCAGTTGGAGCTATGGTATTTTGTGAAGGAGAGTTTAAAGAGTATATAGTGAATAGAAGTAGAAAATTTATATACTCTACAGCACTTCCACCTATTAATAGCTGTTGGAATCTTTTTATTCTCAATAGAATGAATGACTTTGAAGAGAGAAGAGCAAAGTTAGAGATATTGAAAAACTATACTTTAAAACTATTGAAAGAGAGTGGCATAAAAACTGAATCAACTACACATATTATTAGTATAGTTATTGGAGATAATGAGAGAGTAGTTAAAATATCTGATAAGCTGAGGAGAAAAGGGTATATACTTTATCCAATAAAAGAGCCTACAGTACCAAAGGGAACAGCCAGATTTAGAATAGGGTTGAACCCGAATATAACACATGCAGAGATAGAAAAGTTTATAGAGGAGCTAAAAGATGAAATTAATTCTGTTCTTTAATGGATGGGGTATGGATGAGAGAGTTGTAGAAGATGTAGAGTTGACTAATGACTATGTTGTGAAAATTTTAAATTATCCCTACACAATCTCTATAGACTTAGATAAATATGAGGATATAGTACTTGTAGGTTGGTCATTTGGTTGTTACTATTTGAGTAAGTTTGTATTGAGTCAGGAGAGAAAATTTAAAAAAGTGGTAGCTATCAATGGAAATGGAGAGGTCATTGGAAAAAATGGGATCAATCCTAAGATGTTTGAGTATACATTATCTAGTCTCACTCCAGAAACTCTGTTAAAATTTTATGAAAATATGGGGATAAAGAGTGAATTTAAAAAACCCGTAAAGAAGTTTGAAGAGATAAAAAATGAATTGGAATATTTTAAAGCCAATTATAAACCTATTGAAAATGTTTTTACAGAAATAATAATTGGAAGAGATGATAGAATTATACCAAGTTTAAAGCAAAAAAGATATTGTAAGGAGAAAGGAATTTTGTATAAAGAGTTAGATATGGGACACTATCCTTTTGATATTATAAGGTCTTGGGGGGAAATAATATGAATTTTGATAAAAAGTATTCCAGCTATGAAGAAAATGCTAAGGTACAGAAAGAGGTAGCTTTAAAGCTCGTGAAATTTTTGCAGGAGAAAGGGGTAAAAAAAGATAAAAATGTTTTAGAAATTGGTTGTGGAACAGGGATGTTTACTAGAGAATTTATCAGAGAGTTTAATCCTAAAAGTTTAACTTTAAATGATATGTATAATGTTGAAAGTTATTTAAAGGATATAAATTATGATAAATTTATACTTGGAAATATAGAGGAATTGAATATACCAAAAAGTGATTTAATAGTGTCAAGCTCTGTTTTTCAATGGATAAATAATTTTACTAAAGTGATGGAAGAGATTTCAAAATCTACTACAGAGTTGGGATTTTCTATGTATTTAGAAGGAAATTTAGAGGAAATAAAGGAGCATTTTGGTATTTCATTGGGATATTTAACATTAGATAATGTAATTGAGATTTTAACAAGTCTTTACTCAAAAGTAAAGTGGAAAAAAGAGAGTATAGAGATAAACTTTTCAACTCCTTTAGATGCTTTAAGACATTTGAAGAATACAGGAGTTACAGGATTTGAAAGAAGCAATGTTGGAAAAGTAAGAAGTTATGATAAAACTGTTTTAACATATTCTGTAGGATATTTTTATTGTAGTCTATTATAAATTTGACTATTTAAATGTATAGATTAATGTAAAAAAATTGAGGAATTATGTAATTTATGAAAAGAAGTTAGATTAACTTAGCAAAATTGAGCACCCTAAATAGAATAAAGTTAAGATTTAAACTTTGTATTTTTTAGTGAAATAAGCTATAGTTAATCAACTTCTTGAAATGTAATTAAAATAAAAATTACATAGCTACTTAACAGAGGTGTGTACCTAACTATTAGATTTTAAAATATGTATTTCTCCTATATTAAAAAGTGTATTTTTATTTTCAATGTTGACTACAAGTTGTCCACTATCATGTATTTCTAAGGCTTTTCCTTGTTTTAAACTCCTATTTTCAAAACGAATTTCAATATTTTTATTATAAAGATAATTTTTTATATTTAATTCAAGTAGTATTTTATCCCAGTTTCCAGTGAGATAAAATGTTAAATCTTTTTTAAAATTTTCTATAATTAGGAGAATTATTTCTTCTATTTTATATTCCTTTAAAGTTATTTCTTTTAATGATATTGCTATTTTTTTAATATCATCTTTTATTTTATTATTGATATTTAATCCAATCCCAATGATAAAATATTCTCCAACTTTTTCTATTAAAATTCCACTTAGTTTTTTATCAAATAAGTAGATATCATTTGTCCATTTAAACATAAAATTTAATTTTGGTTCAATTTTTTCTAGGGTTTTCATGAGAGAATATCCAGCAACTAAAGATAATTTTGTGTATTTTTCAAAGTCAATGTTTTTATCTTCTTTTAAGAGAAAGCTAAAATATGCACCACCTTCTTCTGAAAACCATTTATTTCCTCGACGTCCTCTACCAAGAGTTTGAGTTTTAGCTATTGCTACATCATACTCTTGTTTTTCTTTTAAATTTTTTAAAAAAATATTGGTTGAATCTATACTATCAAATTTAAATATTTTCATTAAAATCTCCTTAAGAATATTTATACTATTTTAATTTTTTGAATAATAACCATTATACAATTTTTTTTCTCATATTGAAAGTATTACTTGGAAAATATTTTTTAAAATATAGCATTGACACTAAAAGATATAAAGTGTAAAATGTATACACAATACATTGGAGAGGTTAAAATTATGATAATTGAAAAAAATAAATCTATACGAGAGAAAGTCTATGATACATTAAAACAATTTATAATTGATGGTGTGATAAATCCTGGAGAAAGAATTATAGAAACGGAATATTCTAAAAAATTTCAGATAAGTAGAACTCCTATAAGAGAAGCTATCAGAATGCTTGAACTTGAAGGATTGGTAGAGACCAAATCTACTGGTGGAGTTGTTGTAAAAGTATTTACGATAAATGATGTACTTGAAATATATAAAATTAGAATAGCTCTTGAAACTATTATTCTTGAAGAAGTAATAAAAAATGTTACAACAAAGGATCTTGAAGAGCTTGATAAAATTTTAGAAATTACTAAAAAAGAATTAGAGGATTTTAAAAGTGTCAAGATATTTGAACTTTTTACACTTTTTAACGAGACATTGTATAGGATTGCTGATCTTCCCAAAGTTTCTGACTTAATACATAAGGTGAACCTTTATTTGAAAAGATTTAGAAAACTTTCTATTACTGATATTTCAAGAAAAATTAGTGCCTATGAAGATCATGTGGCAATATTAGATGCTATAAAAGAAAAGGATATAAATAAGGCCATTATAGTTAATAGAGGTCATCTTGAAGCATCTATGAAATTTATTTTAAAAAGTTATAGTTTGTAAAAATATTAAATATCTAATTTTGTTGTATTATTACTTAATTCTTGTAGTAAAGTATAGAGGAACAAGGATAAAAGAGTGAATAATTGTAACTACTCAGGTCTGATATAGAAATTTAAGACTTTCTTCAAAAAATTTTGAAGAAAGTCTTTATATAATAAAATTCCCACTAAACCTTAGGTTTAGTGGGAAAAATTTAAAAATTAAGCAAATAATCCAAAAATTATAGAACCAAGAATAAGCATCATTGCTCCTCCAACTCTCGAAGATATTTGAGCAAAAGATATAAGTTCCATTCTGTCAGCAGCTCCAAGCACCGCAATATCTCCAGACCCACCTCTATTTGCCATACAAAGTCCTGCAGTTATAGCAGCTTCAATTGGATAAAATCTCATTGTTCTTGAAACTAACATTATAAGAATAACAGCACCTAGTACAATTGCAACAGCTATTACTAAGTTAGCAGGGGATAAAGCATTTATAATTTCTTGTACATTTGTTCCAAAACCTACAGCACCCATTAAAATCCAAATTGTATGTTTTGAAAAGAATGTTTGCATATTCTTAGCCCCAGCTTTTAATGCTGGAGGTATGATATCAAGCATATTTAAAATAATCGTATATATTACTAAGAAAGCAAGTCTATGCATTTCAAAATTTAATTTTAAAGAACTCCAAATAACTGATGAAAGATGTGAGAACATAAATAAGACCCCAGTTAACATAAGTGCTGCAGCAAATTCTTTTTGTCCAACTTCAATTTTTTCAACTTCCTTATCCTGTACAGCTTTTTTATTGTCATCTAATATCAATTTACCATTACCACTCAAAGAAGGTTTTTTCTTTCCTAATTCTTTTAAAAGTGCACCAGTTAGTATTGCAATAACGTTTGCAATAGTTAATATTGATATTGCAAAAGCAAACCAATCTTTAGGATCTCCACCTGTTTTTTGAGCCCACATTTCAGACATAGGAATTGCTCCAGCTCCAGTACCACCACCCATAATAGGTAAAACATAGTTCATCACGATATCAATCGGAGATTTACCAAATATAAATCCAGCTAACACTCCACCAATAGTAGCCCCAATAACACCTGTGATGATTAAAGGAATATATCCACTTATAGCTTGTAATAAAGTTTTTCTATTAACAGTAAGTACAGATCCTACTATCAATGCAGGAATAAATAGTTCTAAAAAATTTACAGGTTGCTTTCCATAAAATGTATTAATTGCCTTTAAAACAGGGGCAGGCACTAACTTATATGTACCCATAAGTGCTGAAATAAAAAATACTAGAACAGTACCACCACCAATGTAATCATTCCAAATAGGAATTCTATCACCAATTTCACCAAATAAAATCCCAAATACTCCTAAAATTGTAAAAATAACTAAGAAATTTTCACGCAGAAATCCAGGTTCTTTTCCATCAAATGGAGTATAAACAATAATACACACTAAAACTAATAAAGTTGCAAATATAGGTAAAGTAAAACCACTCCATTTTGCTTCTTTACAATTTAG
Organism: Fusobacterium sp.; assembly: GCA_020024915.1. Classification (GTDB taxonomy): domain Bacteria; phylum Fusobacteriota; class Fusobacteriia; order Fusobacteriales; family Fusobacteriaceae; genus Fusobacterium_A. Next base: position 13,808 of record JAHHSZ010000024.1, read on the forward strand.
TAATTCAGAAAAATTTTTTTTAGCCATACTAATCTCCTTGTTTTGAATAAATTTTTAATTCTTTAAATACAGTATACAGTTTTTTTTATAAAAGTCAACAATTTTTTTTAAAATCAAACGTTTAAAAACTAAGAATAATGTAGTAAAATAGCACGTGCAATAAAATTATAATAATTATATATTGACAAAAATAAAAAAAATAGTATAATTTTCAATGTATACAATATACAGATTTTAATGTGTCATATACTTAGATTTTGTAAAACAATTTGTATTTTGGAGGTAGATAATGAAATTAAAAATAACAGAAACGTCATTGAGAGATGGACACCAGTCTCTAATAGCTACTAGACTTAGGACAGAAGAGATTCTTCCTATTTTAGAAAAGATGGATAAAGTAGGTTATCATTCTTTGGAAGTATGGGGTGGAGCGACTTTTGATGCTTGTATAAGATTCTTAAATGAAGATCCTTGGGAGCGATTGAGAAAAATTAGAAAAATAGTAAAAAATACAAAATTACAAATGCTTTTGAGAGGACAAAATTTATTAGGATATAGACACTATGCTGATGATGTAGTTGAGGAATTTATAAAAAAATCTATTGAAAATGGGATTGATATTATAAGAGCTTTTGATGCATTAAATGATTTTAGAAATCTTGAAACAACTATAAAATCTATAAAAAAATATAACGGACATTGTCAAGGTTGTATAGCATATACAACTAGTGAAATTCATACAATTGATTATTATGTGGATAAGGTTTTGGAATTGGAAAAATTAGGTGTGGATTCTATTTGTGTAAAAGATATGGCAGGGATTTTGATGCCAGAAACTGGATATACTTTAATAAAGAAAATAAATGAAGTTACAAAACTTCCAGTAGAATTACATTCGCATTGTACAAGTGGAATTGCTACTGTATTGTATATGAAAGCTGTAGAAGCAGGAGTGGATATAGTTGATACAGCAATATCACCTTTTTCTGGAGGAACAAGCCAACCTTCAACAGAAGTAATTGTTCAACTATTAAAAGAAAATGAAAGAGATCCTCAATTAGATATGAAACTATTAGGAGAAATAGCTGATTATTTCAAACCAATAAAAGAAAAATATCGAGAAGAAGGAATATTAAAAGCAAAAGTTATGGATGTAGAACCAAAAACATTGTTGTATCAAGTTCCAGGAGGAATGCTTTCCAATCTGATATCTCAACTTGAACAACAAAATGCTTTAAATAAGTATGAAGAGGTATTAAAAGAGATTCCTAGAGTTAGAAAAGATTTAGGCTATCCACCACTAGTAACACCACTTTCACAAATGGTTGGAACACAGGCAGTGTTTAATATACTAGTAGGAGATCGATATAAAGTTGTATCAAAAGAAATAAGGGACTATGTAAGAGGATATTATGGGAAAACTCCAGCTCCAATAGATTCTGAGATTCAAAAAAAGATAATTGGAGATGAAAAACCATTGGAATGTAGACCAGCTGATCTGTTAGAGCCAGAATTGGAAATACTGAAAGAAAAAATAGGTGATAAAGCAAAATCAATGGAAGATGTATTGATGTATGCATTATTTCCAGAAAATGCAAAAAAATTTTTAGAAAATAGAGATAACGCAAAAACTTCTGAATATGAAATTAATTTATTTTTATAAGGAGAAAGAGAAATGAGTGAATATATGAGTTTTTTACAAGCACTTCAAATTTCATTGGTTTCAATGCTGATAGTATTTATATTATTATATGCAATATCACTAGTACTATCATGTTTTAAGTTTATGCCAAAAGAAAAAGTTATAAAGACCCAAAATACTAGTGTGAAAAATAGTGAAAATAAGATTCAAAAGCAGAGTCAGATAACAAGTGAAGAATTGGAGAATAATATAGATATGTTATTAGTAACAATGGTTGCTTCTATGGAGGCTAATGGAGAAAATAAAAAAAATAATTTTAAAATAGTGAGTATAAAAGAGATATAGGGAGGCAAAATGAGAAAAATATATAAAATTAAATTTAATGGAAAAATTTATGAAATAGAGTTAGAAGAGATAAAGACAGTTGATGGTAAAATAGAAGAGAATCCTAGAAGTAAAGATAATGAAAGTAATCTATCAAACGGAGAAACAATAAATGCACCAATGCCAGGAATTATAGTTGATATCAAAGTAAAAGTTGGAGATAAAGTTAAAGAGGGAGATTTAGTGGCAATTCTTGAAGCTATGAAAATGGAAACAGAAGTGTTTTCTTCTAAAACAGGAGTGGTTTCAGCTATAAATACAACTAAAGGAACCCAAGTGCAATTAGGGGATCCAATTATAACGCTTTAGAGCTAGGGAGGCAGAATGTTTAATATATTGATTGATTTTATAGGAAGTACTGGATTTTCAGTACTTACATACAAAGAGATAATAATGATTATGATAGCTTGTACATTTTTGTATTTGGCTATTAAAAAAGGTTATGAGCCATATTTATTAATTCCAATTGCAACTGGAATGTTGTTAGTGAATCTTCCACTTGCAGGATTAATGAATGAGGGAGGGTTGCTTTTTTATCTTTATCAAGGAACAAAATTAGGGATATATCCACCACTAATATTTTTATGTGTTGGTGCAGGAACAGATTTTGGGCCATTAATAGCTAATCCAAAAAGTATATTATTAGGAGCAGCAGCACAATTGGGGATATTTTTCTCATTTTTAGGAGCTATAGTTTTAGGATTTACAGGTCCAGAAGCTGCTTCCATAGGGATAATAGGTGGAGCAGATGGACCAACAGCAATATATTTAACTTCAATGCTTGCACCAAATCTTTTAGGACCAATAGCCTTAGCTGCATATTCATATATGGCGTTGGTGCCAATCATTCAACCACCAATTATAAGACTTCTAACTACGAAAGAAGAAAGAATGATTAGAATGGAACAAGCAAGAGTGGTAACAAAAAATGAAAAGATAGTATTTCCAGTAGTTGTAATTATCGTTGTTTCTCTATTATTGCCGAGTGCAGCAGCATTAGTTGGAATGCTCATGTTTGGAAATTTAATTAGAGAATCTGGAGTAGTACCAAAGCTTGCTGATGCTGCGACTAATTCGCTAATGTATATAATAACTATTATTTTAGGATTAACAGTAGGAGCGAAAGCAAATGCGGATGCTTTTTTAAATCCTCAAACTCTTAAAATAATAGTTTTAGGGCTTGCTGCATTTTCAGTTGGAACAGCAGGAGGAGTATTATTTGGAAAAATTATGTGCAAATTGACTGGTGGAAAGATAAATCCCATGATTGGAGCGGCTGGTGTTTCAGCAGTACCAATGGCTGCAAGAGTTGTTCAAAAGGTAGGACAAGAAGAAAATCCAACAAATTTTTTATTGATGCATGCTATGGGACCAAATGTGGCAGGAGTAATTGGGTCAGCAGTTGCAGCAGGGATATTATTGAATATGTTTAAATAAATAATGAGAGGAGTTAAAATTATGATAGGTACTTGTGGAAATGAAAAAGATTCAGATGTTGTAATAACAGTTGATTTAAATGTAACTGGGATAGAGATTGTGGTAGAATCAAAACTAAAAAAGATGTTTGGGAAATTGATGGAAAAAGCAGTAAGAGATGTATTATTAGAAATGAATATAAAAAATGCAAAAGTTTTAGTACAAGATTTTGGAGCATTAGATTTTGTAATAAGAGGAAGAGTTAGAACAGCAGTAAGAAGAGCTATGAATGGAGGAGATAAATAATGTCTATAAGAAGATCAAGAAGAACAATGATGTTTGCTCCAGCAAATAATCCTAAGATGTTAATGATGGCTCATTTATATGGAGCTGATTGCGTTATTTTTGATTTAGAGGACGCTGTAAAATATGATGACAAAGATGCTGCAAGAGATTTGTTAGCAGAAGCTCTAAAAACTATAAATTATGGAGAAACAGAGATTTTTGCAAGGATAAACCCACTTTCTACAGAGTTTGGAAAAGATGATGTAAAAATTCTTGTTCCTGCAGGACTTAGAAAAATGAGACTTGCAATGTGTGAAAAACCAGAACATGTTATAGAATTAGATGAACTTTTAACAAAAGTAGAAGAAGAAAATGGAATAGAGATTGGAAGTTGTAAAATACAGTGTTCGCTTGAAACTCCTCTTGCTGTTATGAATGCAGTAAGTATAGCAACTGCATCAAAAAGAGTAGTATCAATCTCATTTGGAGCTGAAGATTTTACAAGAACCTTAGGTGCAACAAGGACAAAAGAGGGAAAAGAAATATTTACTGCTAGAAGTATGGTAGTTATGGCTGCAGCTATAGCAGGTGTAGATGCAATAGATACAGTATGGTCTGATTTAGATGATGAAATTGGGTTTAAGGAAGAGGTAAAAACATCATTAAATATGGGATTTGCTGGAAAATCATGTATTCATCCATCGCAAGTAAAAATTGTACATGAAATTTTTACTCCAACTAAAGAGGAATTAGAAAAATCTTTAACGATAGTTGAAGCTGCTAAAAATGCTGACATTAATAAAGGTGGAGTAATAACAGTTAACGGGAAGATGGTAGATATTCCTGTAATAGCCAAAGCTGAAAAAATTGTAAGATTAGCTAAAAGTGCTGGAATGATTGAGTAATTGGGAGGAAATCAATGGATAAGAAAATGATTATAAATAAAGTAAAGAGAGAGATCCCTACACATATAGAAGGATATGGAGAAGTAAAACCCTATATAGGACCATTTGCAACTATACCTAATGGAAGAAAATATGCTCCTTTAAAAAAATATTCTAAGCCAGGAGATATAAAGCTTTTATCAACGATTAAAGAAAGTATACAAAAAGTAGAATTAAGAGATGGAATGAATATCTCATTTCATCATCATTTAAGGAATGGAGATTATGTATTAAACATAGTTATGGATGAAATAGCAAAACTTGGAATAAAAGATTTGACTCTTATTTGTTCATCACTTACAAAAGCTCATGAACCATTGATAGAGCATATAAAAAATGGAGTTGTTACAGGAATTCATACGTCAGGACTTCGAGGAGAGATAGCTAAAGAGATATCAAAGAATAATATATTAAAAAAACCAGTCGTTTTTAGAACACATGGTGGAAGAGCTAGAGCTATTGAAGCTGGAGATATTAGAATAGATGTAGCTTTTATAGCAGCACCAGCTTGTGACACTATGGGAAATATGAATGGAGTTGATGGGAAATCAGCATTTGGTGCTATGGGATATCCAATGGTAGATGCCCAATATGCAAATAAAGTTGTTGCAATAACAGATAACTTGGTACCATTTCCATTGAAGAGAATTAGTATTCCTATGACACAAGTAGATTATATTGTGAAAATAGATTCAATAGGAGATCCAGAACTTATAGGAACTGGAGCAACAAGATTTACTAAAAATCCATTGGAATTATTGATAGCTGAAAATGCAGCAAAAGTATTAATAGCATCAGGATATGTGAAAAATGATTTTTCATTTCAAGCAGGTTCTGGTGGAGCTTCATTGGCAGTATGTAAATATTTAAAAGAGTACATGAAAGAAAATAACATAAAAGGGTCATTTGCAGCTGGAGGGATTACTTCAACAATGGTTGAGTTTTTAGAAGAAGGTTATTTTGAGGCACTCTTGGATATTCAAACATTTGATAGTGCAGCTGCAGAATCTATGAAAAGAAATTTAAATCATATAGAGATGTCAGCATCAATGTATGCAAATCCTCATAATTGTGGTTGTAGTGCACATCAATTAGATATAATGGTTTTATCTGCAACAGAAATAGATGTAGATTTTAATATAAACTCTCTTACAGGATCTAATGGAATGATAATGGGAGCACTGGGAGGAGCACCAGACACTGCAGCAGGAGCAAAGCTTACAGTTGTAGTAGCACCAACTATGAGAAAAAGAATACCTATTATTACAGATAAAGTTACAAATGTTGTAACTCCAGGAGAGACAGTGGACGTACTTGTAACAGAGAGAGGTATTTGTGTAAATCCACTTAGACAAGATTTAATAGCAATTTTTAAGGCAAAAAATATTAAATTAAAAACTATAAATGAATTAAGAGAAGAAGTTGAGAATTTGACTGGTAAAGCAGAAAAGATAAGTACTGGAGATACAATTGTTGCAGTTATAGAATATAGAGATGGAACTGTAATAGATGTTATAAAACAAGTTAAATAGGAGAGGTTCACAAAAAGAGGTGGAAGAAAACCAGCTTCAATACATAGTTTTAAAAACTAGATTTCAGTTAAAATTAAAAAATAGAAATATAAAAAAGTTACTTGT
>JAHHSZ010000025.1 GCA_020024915.1 Fusobacterium sp.
AAAAAAGGAGAGCGATTAGAAGTATAGAATTAGATGAATAAAATTACAAAAGGTGCCCTAAATAGAGCACCTTTTGTAATTACTTAATCAATTTATTTTAATGTATCAACAACATTCATTTTTATAGCTTTGAACTTACAAGTATCAAAACATATTCCACAACCAACACATTTTTCAGTGATTACATGGTGTTTCTCTTTCACAGCTCCTTCGATAGCTCCAACAGGACACTTTCTAGCACAAGCTGTACATCCTTTACAGTTGTCTTCTATAATTTCAGCTTTTTTAATCTCTTTAATATCGCTTACAATAGCCTTAGTAGGACACTTAGTAGCACATATTCCACAAGAGATACATTTAGCTGGATCTATCTTAGCAAGGTTGTTTTCAACTGTGATAGCTCCAACAGGACAGTTCTTAGCACATATTCCACAACCAATACAAGCTACAGAACAAGCTTTCTTAGCATTAACACCTTTTTCTTTAGAAGAACAAGTAACAGTAACTTTTTTGTTTTGTGGTAACATAGCTATTACCTTCTTAGGACAAGCTTTTTGACAAAGACCACAAGAGATACACTTATCTTCATCAACTTCAGCTATTCCATTAGCATTAACTTTAATAGCTCCAACAGGACAAACTTTCTCACAATCTCCATGACCTAAACATGAGTAAACACAAGACTTGTCTCCACCAGCATAAAGCATCATAGCAGCACAAGTTTGAAGTTCTCCATCAAAATCATATATTTTAGAAGTCTTAGTGTTGTCACCTTGACATAAAACTCTAGCTACAACTTTTTCACCAGAAACATCTACAGATGCTCCCATAATCTCTCCAATTTTTCCTGCTACAGCAGCTCCACCAGGTGCACATAATGACATAGGTGCTCCCTCTTCAACTATTGCAGCTGCATATCCAGAACATCCTGGATATCCACATCCTCCACAGTTTGCTCCAGGAAGAATTCCACTAATCGCTTCTATTTTAGGATCTACTTGAACTTCGAATTTAATTGAAGCAAAAGCTAGGAAAAGTCCCATTGCAAGTCCTGTTAACCCCAGCACAATTGCTGGTATTAATATCGCTTCCATATTTACCTCCAATAATTATTAAATTTTCATACCACTGAATCCCATAAATGCCATTGCAAGTAAACCTGCACAGATGAAGGCAATTGGAATTCCTTTAAATGGTGCTGGGATAGCAGAATACTCTATTCTTTCTCTTATACCAGCAAGTAGAACCAATGCAAGTGAGAATCCTACTGCAACTGCGAAACCATTTACAAGAGTTTCAATAAAGTTGTATTCAGATTGAATATTGATGATTGCAACCCCTAGTACAGCACAGTTTGTAGTTATAAGAGGTAGGAAAACTCCCAACGCTTTATAAAGTGATGGTGATGTTTTAGCAATAGCCATCTCAACGAATTGAACTAATGCTGCAATTATTAGAATAAAAGCAATAGTTTGTAGATATTCCAATCCAAAAGGAGCTAATATAAAATGATAAACAAGCCAAGTTACTGCAGATGCAATAGTTATAACGAATGTAACAGCCATTCCCATTCCTAAAGAGGCATCAACTTTCTTAGAAACTCCCATAAATGGACAACATCCTAGGAACTTAGCAAAAATAACGTTATTTATAAAAATTGAACCAATAATGATACTAAATAAACTACCAAAACTCACGATTATCCCTCCTTACTCTTTTTCATATCAAGATAGTTAAGGAAAGCTTTGATAAAAGCAATTGTAATAAATGCTCCAGGAGCTAATATGAATATAAGAGCTGGTGAATATGATTCAGGTGTAACTCTTAATCCAAATATAGTTCCGTTTCCTAAAACCTCTCTAACTACTCCTAAAACTGTCAGTGCAAGAGTAAATCCAAGTCCTGATCCAATACCATCTAAGAAAGATGCGAATACTCCATTTTTAGATGCAAAACTTTCAGCTCTTCCAAGTACAATACAGTTAACAACAATAAGAGGAATAAATAGTCCTAGTACCTTATATAAATCAGGAGTATATGCTTCCATCACCATTTGTACTATAGTAACTAGAGAAGCAATAATCATAATATATGCTGGTATTCTAACTTGTGAAGGAATTACGCTCTTAAGAGCAGAAATAATCAAGTTAGAACAAGCAAGAACTGCAATAACAGCTAATCCCATAGATAGACCATTCATTGCTGAGCTTGTAACTCCAAGCGTTGGACATAGTCCTAAGAATAGTACAAATATAGGGTTTTCTTTAAAAATTCCTGATAATATTATTTTTCCATAATTATTTTTCATTATTTGCTCACCCCAGTTTCATAAGCTTTTAGAGCTCTCATAAGTCCTGTATAAACAGCATTAGGAGATATTGTAGCTCCAGCAAAGGCATCAACAGATTTGTTAAATTCATAAGAAGAATTTTTTCCAATCCAGTGATCTTGCCACTCTGTTCCAGCTATTTTAGCTCCTAGTCCTGGAGTTTCAGCTTGGTTAATAACTCTTACTCCAGCAATTGTACCATCCAAGTTAATTCCAAGAGTAAATGTGATATTTCCTGCATATCCAGGTTGAGCAACTGTTACAACGTATCCAACTTTGTTTCCATTAGCATCATATCCAGGAATAAAAGATAATCCTTCCACACTAATTGCTTCATTAGCTTTAAACTCATTAGCTAAAGGTAAAACTTGTTTTTTAGCTTCATTTTGAGCTTTTTCATTGTTTTGAGCAATAACAGTTTTTGTAAAGTCATTAACTAATCCTAAGATTCCTGCTGAGACTGCAGCTATAACTAATAGAACTAGTCCATAATGTACAAATCTATTTTTCATTAGCTTTCACCTCACCAAATTTTTTAGGTTTAGTATATCTATTGATTAGAGGTACAACTCCATTCATAATTAATATAGAGTATGCAACTCCTTCAGGATATCCACCTTTCATTCTTATAGTAGAGATTAGAAGTCCTAATAGTAAAGCATAGATTACCTTACCTTTGTTAGTGTAAGGACTTGTAACCATATCAGTAGCCATATAGAAAGCTCCTAAAAAAAGTCCTCCAGATAGGATATGCATTACAGGATCTCCACCCATAGCCCAAGTTAGTATAAATACAGTTCCAATTATAATTGTAGGAACTTTCCAATCAATTTGCTTTTTATAGATTAGGTATATTCCACCTATTAATAATGCAAGTGCTGAAGTTTCTCCTAAACATCCACCCATTCTTCCGATGAAAGCTTGTAAATATTGGTTTCCACCTTCTAACAGAGCAGAATCAAAGTTAATACCTCTCTTCATAGCATCAAGAACTGTTGCTCCAGCTTTTCCATCATAAGCAAATGTAGTGATAGCCACTGGCCAAGATGCTTGAATGAAAGCTCTTCCTACCAAAGCAGGGTTGAATACATTGTGTCCAAGCCCTCCAAATACCATTTTACCTAAACCAATTGATACCACACAACCAACAACTACATATTGTAGTGGCATAATAACTGGAATTACAAAAGCAAATAATATACCTGTAATAATAGCACTTCCATCAAATATAGATGGCTCTTGTCCCATTACTTTTTGACATAAATACTCTGTAACCATACAAGTAAGTATAGATACAGCAGTTACTATAAATGCTCTTATACCAAATACATAAACAGCAAATAGAAACGCTGGTATTAATGATATAATTACATCATACATTACTTTTTCAACTGTTTCTGATGTTCTTATATGAGGCGATGGCCCCATCTTTAAAATATTAGTCACTTTACCCTCCTGTAACTTAATAACAATTTAGTTATAATTATTTCTATTTTTTCATTGCTCTTAATTTAGATTTTCCTATTTTAATAGCTTCAGTTAATGGTCTATTAGCTGGACAGATGTATGCACAAGATCCACACTCAATACAATCCATTAAATTGAATTGTCCAAGTTGTTCCCATTGCTCAAAAGCAGCAAGTCTTGCAAACATAAGAGGCTCTAATCCCATAGGACAAGCTTCTACACACTTTCCACATCCAATACAAGATTTAGGTTTGTAAGGATTTGTTTCTTCTTTAGTAAGGGCTAATAGTCCAGAAGTTCCTTTTATAACAGGGGCGTCTTCAGAGAATTGAGCCATTCCCATCATAGGTCCTCCCATTACAAGCTTATCAACTATCTCTCTATTTACTCCACAATAATCCAATAGATAAGAGAATGGTGTTCCAATAGCTATTTTTACGTTTTTAGGTGTAGCAATAGCTTTTCCTGAAACAGTAACAACTTTCTCTATTAATGGAATACCATTAACAATTCCATCATATATAGCTGCAGCAGTACCAGTATTTTGAACTACGACTCCAACAGCAGATGGAAGTTTTCCAGATGGAACTTGTCTATCTAGAACAGCTTTAATAAGTTGTTTTTCTCCTCCTTGAGGGTATTTTGTTTTTAAAGGTGCTATCTGAATTCCTGTTCCTTCAGCAGCTTTTTTCATAGAAGCAATAGCTTCAGGTTTATTCTCTTCAATACCTACTATGGCATTATTTATTCCAAGAATTTTCTTTATAATTTGGATACCGTTTATTATTTTTTCTGGGTGCTCAAGCATAAGTCTGTTATCTGAGTTTAGATAAGGCTCACACTCAGCTCCATTAAGTAATAGAGTATCAATTTTAGCATCAGCTGGTGGATTAAGTTTGATGTGAGTAGGGAAACTAGCTCCTCCAATACCAACAATCCCTTTTTCCCTAATCATAGCAAGTAAATCTTTTTTATCAGCAGCTTCCCAATTTTCAATTTTAGGTAATTCCGTCCAAGTATATTGTTCATCATTTTCAATAATGATAGTTTTAATTCTTCCCATTAAAGGGAAAACATGCTCCTCTATCTTCTTGATTGTTCCACTTACTGGAGAGTGAATAGGTGATGACATAAAAGCTTGAGAATCAGCTATTTTTTGTCCTTTTAAAACCTTGTCTCCAATAGCTACAGTTGGATCTAATGGTGATCCAATATGTTGTAATAAAGCTATATACAACATTTTTGGTGCTTTCAGTTCTTCAACAGCCATATTTTCTGTTTGAATTTTATTTTCAGGTGGATGCACTCCTCCTCTGAAACCAAAAAATTTCATACAAAATCTCCTTTCAACTTTAAAGTTAATTACTACTAAACTAAGTTTATCATATTTATTATTATTTAACAACATATTTTCGATATTTTTTTAATCATTTTTTGTTATATTTTTGCATTATTTTTCCTAAATCAATATCTAAAGCTATATCTATGGCACATTGACTAGCAGTTTCAATCATTAATGTTACCTCTTTTTGTTCACTTTTATCAAACTGTCCTAGTACAAAATCAATAGTATTATCTTTTCCTCTACCTATACCACATTTTATACGTAAAAATTCATCTCCAATATGTGATATAATCGACTTAATACCATTATGTCCACCAGAACTTCCCTTTTCTTTTACTCTCAATTTTCCAACAGGAAGATCCATATCATCATAGATAACAATTAACTCTTTTTTTGGATCTATTTTATAAAAATTAATAACTTCTATGATGGAATTTCCACTTAAATTCATAAAAGTTTGTGGTTTTAAGAATAATATCTTCTCACCATCAACTATTTTTTCACTTAAAAGACCTTGAAATTTTTCTCTTTCATTTGTTATTCCAAGTTCTTTTTGAAGTTGATTAATTACTTCAAATCCTATATTATGTCTTGTTTTTTCATACTTATTTCCTGGATTTCCAAGCCCAACAATCAGTTTCATTACTCTGTAATCTCCTTTTTAACATTCAGCATTAAATGTAAATTTAGCCAAACCACCCAATGAAGTTTCTCTATATTCCTGTTTTAAATCTTTACCTGTTTCTCCCATAGTTTTAACAACTTGATCGAATGTAACCTTATGTTTTCCATCAGTGTATAGACTGTAAGCAGCAGCATCTAAAGCTCTAGCAGAAGCGGCAGCATTTCTCTCTATACAAGGAACTTGAACATATCCACCTACAGGATCACAAGTCAATCCAAGATGGTGTTCTAAAGCCATCTCTGCAGCATATTCTATCTGAGCTAGAGATCCACCTAAAAGGAAACAAGCCATAGCAGCAGCCATTGAACAAGCAGAACCTATCTCAGCTTGACAACCACCTTCAGCACCTGATATTGTAGCATTCTCTTTGATTAAGTTTCCAATAAGACCAGCTACAGCTAAACTTTTTAAGACCTCATCTTCACTTAGATCATATTCCTCTCTCATAGCATATAAAAGTCCTGGGATAACTCCACAAGCACCACAAGTAGGAGCAGTAACAACTCTACCACCAGCTCCATTTTCCTCTGAGACAGCAAGTGTGTAGGCAAAAATTCTACCTAAGAACCCACCTCTACTATGATTATTTCTAGCTTTTCTATAGAAGTTAGAAGCTTTTCTAGGGTATTTTAAACTTCCTGGAAGGATACCAGTTGTAGAGATCCCCTTTTCAACTGCAGCTCTCATAGCCTCCCAAATCTCTTTTAGGAATGGAAAAATCTCCTCACCTTCACACTCTACTACATATTCCCAATACTCTTTTTGATTCTCTTCACACCACTGTTGAATATCTTTCATAGTATTGAAAGTATACACAGATAGAGCACCTTTTCTCTCTTGATAATGTTCCATTATAGTTCCCCCACCAACAGAGAATACTAACCACTCATCTATTTGGTTATTATTTTTGTCAAAGGCTTTAAAAAGCATTCCATTAGTATGGTATCTATGAACAACTTCAGGTTTCCAAAGTATGTCAGTAGGAATAGGTTTCATAGTCTCAATTATTATCCAATCAGTAAGATGTCCTTTACCAGTAAGAGCTAAAGAACCATATAATTCAACTTCAAATTTTGTAGCATTTGGATTTTTTGCTTTAAATTTTTTAGCTGCTCTTTCAGGTCCCATAGTATGAGAACTTGAAGGTCCGTTTCCTATTTTAAATAACTCCTTTAAACTATCCATTTTAACCTCCTTAAACATATAAAATTTTTATTAACTATTTAAAAAAAGTGAAGAAAGCTAGAAAAACTCCCTTTTCAAGCTTTTTTCACTTTGTTAATTTATGCTTGTCTGATCTCTCCATTATAATCTTTTGAGATAGTTGTAAGTATTTTTTCGATTGCAGTACTTATCTCTTTTTCATCAAGAGTTTTTTCTTTATTTCTAAGTATGATACTAAGAGCTACAGATTTTTTATCTGCGTCTATTCTCTCTCCCTCATAAACATCAAAAATATTGATATTTTCAATAATTGGAGAGACTCTTTTTAAGTTTTCTACCATATTACCAACAAGTACATCTTTAGAAAGAACAATTGCAAGGTCTCTAGTAACTTCTGGATATTTGACAATCTTCTCATATTTAGCTTGTCCTTTCATATATTTTGTACATTTAGTAAGGTCTAATTCAGCTATATATACTCTCTCTCTTTTTATTTCCATCTTCTCTTGAACATCAGGATGTATCTCTCCAAAGATTCCAATAGTGTCATTACCTATCTTAATCTCTGCACTTCTTCCTGGATGGAAATTACAGTTACTGCTTCTTTCAAGTTTGTATCTAGCTATACCTAGGTACTCCATAAGCTTCTCTACATAACCTTTAAGAGTATAGAAATCATAAGCTTCTGGTTTTGGATTCCATAAAGTTCTTTCAGGTCTACCAGAAAGTCCAATACAGATTCTAAGATCTTCGTCAGCTAACTCTTCAGCTGGAGTAAATACTCTAGAAACCTCACATAATCTAAGATTAAATTGATTTCTATTGATATTATCTCTTATGTTAGCAAGTAAACTCCACATTAGAGTAGGTCTAAGTATAGACATATCCTCACTTAATGGGTTCTTAATCTCAATAACTCTATCTTTTATATTAAGTATATCCACTACATTTTTAGGAATAAAAGAGTAGTTTATAACTTCTTGAAGTCCAATTTCTCTTAAAATTTCCTTTGTATTATCTATCAAATCAATGTTTGGAGCTTTTTTACCAGCTTGTATATTTTCAATTGGCATAACAGCTTCAATATTTTCAAATCCATACATTCTAATGACTTCTTCATAGATATCAGCAGTTCTAGTTAAATCTCCTCTATATGTAGGTGGAGTGATGACTAGAGTATCCTGAGAAAGAGTCTTAATTCCAAGTCCTAAGTTACTTAAGATCTTTCCAACAACTTCAGGAGAAAGCTCTTTTCCTATGAATTTATTTAATTTTTGTAAGCTTAGTGGGATCTCATATTTTTGTGGTTTTTCAACATATCTGTCAATAGCTCCATCTAGGATCTCTCCACCAGCTATCTCAGCAATAAGAGCAGCTGCTCTCTCACTAGAATCAGGAATATTCTCTATGTCAGTTCCTCTCTCATTTCTATAAGACGAATCAGTAGAGATTCCAAGTTTTCTTCCTGTTTTTCTAATATTTTCAGGAGTGAAGTATGCTACCTCTAAGAATACATTTTTAGTTTCTGAAGTAATTTCAGTTCCAATTCCACCAATAATTCCAGCAATAGCAGTAACTTTCTCATCATCAGCTATGACTAATTCTCCATTTAATTCTCTTTCAACACCATCAAGAGCTACTATTTTTTCACCCTCTTTAGCAGCTCTAACTGTGATACTTCCATTAGCTACTTTATCTAGGTCAAAAGCGTGCATAGGTTGGTTATACTCAAACATTACGAAGTTAGTAATGTCAACTATATTGTTGATAGGTTTTAATCCCATGGCTCTAACTCTCTTTTTAAGCCATTCTGGAGATTCTTCAACAGTAACGTTTTTGATAACTCTTCCCATATATCTTTTACATCTCTCTTTGTCTTCAATGGTAACTTTAGCAACAGTTGTAGTAGCTTCAATGGCCTCTGTGTAAGTTACAGATGGATATTTAACCTTTCTACCATAATAAGCTGCTATCTCTCTAGCTATACCTATATGAGATAAGCAATCTGGTCTGTTAGGAGTTATCTCAAGTTCAAAAATAACATCATCTAGCCCCATATATTTTCTATACTCTTCTCCAATAGGTGCATCTTCTGGAAGGATTATAATTCCATCTCCATCTTCTCCAATACCAAGTTCAACTTGAGAGCATAACATACCATAAGATTCTACATCTCTAATTTTACTCTTTTTAATTTTGAAATCTCCAGGAAGTACAGCACCGATTTTAGCTACAACAACCTTATCTCCTAACTTGTGGTTTGGAGCTCCACAAACTATTTGTAAAATCTCTTCATTTCCAACATCTACCTTAACAAGAGTTAACTTGTCAGAGTTAGGGTGTTTTCCATACTCTATAATGTGCCCTATAACTACATTGTCAAGATCTTTACCTTGAATTTCGATAGCCTCAACCTCTTGCCCTATCATAGTTAAAGCATTATCTAATTCTTTTAAATCTTCTTTTATATCAACATACTGTTTTAACCAGTCTAAAGAAATTAACATTACTCTCCTCCAGAATTACTTAAATTGTTTTAAAAATCTTACATCATTTTCAAAGAAGGCTCTTAAGTCATTTATTCCACGTCTTAACATTGCCACTCTCTCTATACCCATACCAAAGGCAAATCCACTTACCTCTTCTGGATCATAACCAACAGCTTTTAGAACCTCAGGGTCAACCATTCCACAACCCATTATCTCTACCCAACCACTATCTTTACACATTCTACAACCTTTACCTTTACATACAGCACACTGTATATCTACCTCAGCAGAAGGCTCTGTGAATGGGAAGAAGTGAGGTCTAAATCTAACTTCAGTATCTCCAAACATTTTTTTTAATGACTCAGTTAAAATAGCTTTAAAGTTAGCAAATGAAATGTTTTCACCAATCATTAAACCTTCCATCTGATGGAACATAGGTGTATGTGATATGTCGTAGTCAGGTCTATAAACCTTACCAGGACAGATCATTCTAAATGGTGGTTTATGCTCAAGCATATATCTAACTTGAACTGGTGAAGTTTGAGTTCTTAAAACAACATCATCATTGATATAGAATGTATCAGTAATATCTCTTGAAGGATGAGTTTCAGGAATATTTAATGCATCAAAATTGTATTTTACATACTCCACCTCTGGTCCGTCAGCTACATCAAATCCCATATCTATGAATATATTTTTCATAAAATTCATAGTATCAGTTATTGGGTGTGTAGTTCCTAATACATTTCTTTTTCCAGGAAGAGTTATATCAATAACCTCTTCAGCTAATCTTTGATTTTTCTCTTTTTCTTTTAACTCCATATTTTTAGACTCTAATTTAGAGTTGATAAACTCTCTCAACTCATTAACTAATTGTCCAACTATTGGTCTCTCCTCAGGAGTAAGATTTTTCATCCCTTTTGAAATTTCAGTTAACTCCCCTTTTTTCCCAAGTAATTTTACTCTAATTTCTTCTAATTCTAGTAAAGATTCTGCTTTTTCTACGCTTAGATTAGCAATTTCTTTAAGTTGTGCTACCTTTTCTTTCATTTTTCCTCCCTAGTTTAAAAGGCTTTTATATTTAAAAATTTTATATACTTTTATGAAAAAACTCAATATCTTTTTCAGTAATATTTAAAATTCCATATTCATTGTCATATACAGCACCTGGGTTAAATAGTATAATACTATCTTTTTTTGAAATATATGGGATGTGAGTATGACCAAAAATAACAACATTACAATTTAATGTTTTTCCTCTCTCCTCAATAGAATCATAAGAGAATTTTACTCCATATTCGTGACCATGAGCCAGAAGGATCTTAGATCCTTCCAGCTCAATTATCACTTCATCTTCATATCTTCTGTCGAAAATATCACAATTTCCCCGAACTATATAGTATTTAGAATCAGGGTACAGATAGGAAAGCTCCTCCCCATCAGTACTATGATCTCCAGCACAGATAACAACATCTGGTTGCTCTTTTTTATAAATATTAATCAATGTATTTAATCTTTTGTGTGAATCTGAAATTATTAAAACTTTCATTTTTAACTCTTATCCTATAAATATAGGAACCTTTCCTTTTTCTAATAATTTAATACCATTTTTACCTATTATCTTTTCAAAGAAATAACTTCTACTTAGATTTCCCATAATTAGTAAGTCAGCATCATCTATTTTCTTTAAAATCTCTTGAAAACTGTTTGTTACCAACTCTTCATGTTTAATTTTTTTATTGTGTTCCTCTAGATATTCAATCAATAGATTTTCTTCAATCTCTTTGTTAATAGCAAAAGATGAGAACTCATTGATGTGTGGGAAGATATTTATAAAGTTATAGCAACTTCTATTGATCTTAACACCATTGTCATTAGCTATAACTATGTTATCCATACGAGATAGAGGTTTTTCACCAATCAAGAATATTGATTTGTAATTTCCTTTAAGTATACTTACCTCATTTTCATTTAGAATATCATTTTTTCCCATAATAAGAATATCACATCTTTTCATATGTTCTGTAACAATCTCTGGAACAAGTCCAATATCTATTACAAGTTCAGAAGTAACACCTTTTTCTTTTAATAGTTTTTTGATACTTTCAATTTCACCTTTTTCAATCTCGTCCCAACCTTGAGATATAACAGGAGCTCTACCAGCCATCATAAAACCATCTGTTGTAGTTAATAGCTTCTCTCCAGATATATCTTTGATATAAAGGGGATAGATTTTAAAGCCAAACTCTTTTTCCAAATAAACTGCACTGTTAATTAAATTTTCTCTTTCAATCTCATTTCCAAATAAAACTAATGCTCTTTTCATAGATATCACCTCATTTAAAATATAAGTTGATTAAGTATAATTATTCTACTGTTTCCTCTATCATCTCTTCCTCTTCAGAAGGTTGATTTTTTTCAGTAGTTATAACCTCATTTGAAACTGTACTAATTGCTTCGATATTATCTAATTCATCATCAGCATCTTCAGACTTAACTCTAGTAATAGAAACAACTTTTTCATCTTTTCCATTTACCTTCATGATGATTACACCTTGAGTAGCTCTACCATATAGGACAATATCTTCTACAGCTATTCTTATGACTACCCCAGAAGATGTGATAGCCATTAACTGCTCCCCTTGTGTAACAGAAAGGACAGATACAACAGCACCAGTCTTAGGATTACATCTTAGATTGATAACTCCCTTACCAGTTCTAGATTGTGCTGGATACTCATCTATCTTACTTCTCTTACCATAACCATTCTCTGTAATAGTTAGGATACTACTATTTTCAGTATCTTTTATAAGTAGAGCAGAAACAACTGTATCATTGTCTCTAAGAGTTAAACCTTTTACACCCATAGTATCTCTACCAGTATGTCTTACTTGTTCACAAGAGAATCTGATAGAGTAACCATTTTGAGTAGCTATTAGTAGCTCCTCTTTATCTATATTTTCAATAAGTCCAACATATATTATGTCATCGTCATCTTTTAATTTAATAGCTTTTAAACCAGAAACATTTATATTTTTAAATTCACTTAGGTTAGTCTTTTTAACAATTCCATCTTTAGTTACGAAGATAACCTCGTTCTCATTAGAGAAATCTCTAGTCTTGATGATAGCTCTAATTTTCTCATCATCTCTAAGTTTGATTATATTCCCTATCAATCTACCTCTAGATTGTTTAGATGTTTCAGGAATCTCATATACTTTTATATTGTGTACTCTTCCTTGATTTGTAAAGATTAGAAGTGTATCTAGATTGTTAGCTGACTCAATATTCTCTACAAAGTCATCTTCAACAGTATTTTGACTAGCTACTCCTCTTCCACCCCTTCTTTGGGCTTTGTATTTGCTTAGCTCCATTCTCTTAACATAACCTTTATTAGTGAATGTAAGTATTACAGCCTCATCTTTGATAAGATCTTCTTGAGTTATCTCTTTCCTCTCTTTTTCAATGACAGTTCTTCTCTCATCATTATACTTATCTTTTAACTCTTGAAGTTCAGTTTTCATAATCTCATATATTCTTGAATCATTAGCTAAAATATCTCTCAACTCAGCAATATATTTTTCAATCTCTTGATATTCAGCCTCAACTTTATCTCTCTCTAATCCAGTCAACCTTTGTAGCTTCATATCAAGTATGGCTCTAGCTTGTACATCTGTGAAACCATATTTTTCCACTAGTTGTTCTCTAGCTTGGTTACCATCAGAGGCAGCTCTAACCAATTCAATAATTCTATCTATATTGTTAAGAGCAATTCTATAACCTTGCAATATGTGTGCTCTCTTCTCTGCCTTTTCTAAGTTGAACTTAGTTCTTCTTGTGATAACTTCAAATCTATGTTTGATATACTCTTCAATGATCTGTTTTAAGTTCAATACCTTTGGAGTATTGTTTACAAGAGCTAGCATAATTATACCGAATGTATTCTGTAACTCTGTATATTTATAAAGTTTATTTAAGATTAATTCAGGTTCCTCACCTTTCTTTAACTCAATAACAACTCTGATCCCCTCTCTATCTGATTCATCTCTAAGATCTGATATACCGACTATCTTCTTGTCCTTTACTAAATCAGCAATTCTCTCAATAAGAGTAGATTTATTAAGTTGATATGGGATTTCTTTTATTATAATATTTATTTTTCCATTTTTCAACTCTTCAATATCAATTTTACCTCTTACTCTTACTTTTCCTCTACCTGTCATATATGCATCTTTAATCCCTTTATCTCCATCTATGATAGCTCCAGTAGGGAAGTCAGGTCCTTTGATATATTCCATTAGATCAAGTGGAGTTAGATCTGGATTTTCAATAAGAGCTAAAGTTCCATCTACAACCTCTCCTAGATTGTGAGGTGGGATATTAGTAGCCATACCAACAGCTATTCCAGTTGCTCCATTTAGAAGTAAGTTAGGAAGTTTAGCAGGTAAAACTGTAGGTTCATCCAATGAGTCATCAAAGTTTTTTCTAAAATCAATAGTATTTTTATCTATATCCTCTAGAAGTTCATTACTTATCTTAGCCATTCTAGCCTCAGTATATCTCATTGCAGCTGCAGAATCTCCATCAATTGATCCAAAGTTTCCATGACCAGAGATCAAAGGATATCTGTAGTTGAAATCCTGAGCCATTCTAACCATTGTTCCATAAACAGCAGAGTCACCGTGAGGGTGATACTTACCTAGTACTTCCCCGACGATTCTGGCAGATTTTTTATATGGTTTATCAAAACTCATACCAAGTTCATTCATAGCAAATAGTATTCTTCTATGTACAGGCTTCATTCCATCTCTTACATCTGGAAGGGCTCTACTTACAATAACACTCATTGAATAATCAAGGTATGATTCTTTCATTTCATCTTCTATGTATCTATTATTTATATTCGACATACGATTATTTCTCCTCTTAATCTTAATTTTACCTTCAGTAGATTATACCACATAAATCAATATATATGTGCATTATACAAAGGATTTTTCTTCCTATTAAATATCTAAGTTTTTAACATATTCAGCATTCTCTTCAATAAACTCTCTTCTAGGATCAACCTTATCTCCCATCAGTTTATCAAATAACATATCAGCTGCTCTAGCGTCATCTATAGTCACTTTTAATAGAGTTCTATTTTGAGGATCCATAGTTGTTTCCCAAAGTTGTTCAGGATTCATCTCTCCCAACCCTTTATATCTTTGAAGAGTATATCTTTTGTCCTCGCCTTCAAAAGTTTCAGTTATCTCTTTTAATTCTCTATCAGAGTAAGCATATTTGATCTGTTTACCATAAGATATTTTGTAAAGTGGTGGCTGAGCAATAAATACGTTTCCATTGTAGATTAATTCCACCATATATCTGTATATAAATGTTAATAAAAGAGTTCTAATATGGGCACCATCAACGTCGGCGTCAGTCATAAGAATGATCTTACCATATCTAAGTTTTTCTAAGTTAAAGTTATCTCCAATACCTGTACCAAAGGCAGTTATCATAGCTCTTACCTCATTATTTTCAAGAGCTCTATGAAGACCAGCTTTCTCAACGTTTAGGATCTTACCTCTCAATGGAAGTATAGCTTGATGAGATCTATCTCTTCCTTGTTTAGCAGATCCACCAGCTGAATCTCCCTCAACTATATAAAGTTCACACTCTTCAGGATTTTTAGATGAACAGTCAGCTAATTTTCCAGGTAGAGATCCAACTTCTAAAGCAGATTTTCTAAGAACTAACTCTCTAGCTCTTTGAGCCGCCTCTCTAGCTTTCTTAGAGTTTAATATCTTCTCAATTATAACCTTTGTATCACTAGGATTATCCTCTAAAACAACTTTTAATTGAGATCCAACTATAGTTGAAACTACTCCAGTTACTTCAGAGTTACCAAGTTTTGTTTTTGTTTGCCCTTCAAATTGTGGTTGAGGAACTTTTACAGAAACAATAGCTGTAACACCCTCTCTAATATCATTTCCCTGTAATTTTCCATCTTTCTCTTTCAAGAATCCTTGTGCTTTACCAATGTCATTAATTACTCTAGTAAGAGCAGTTCTAAATCCTTGTACATGAGTACCACCTTCGTGTGTGTTGATATTGTTTACAAATGAGTAGATTATTTCAGACTGATTAACTGTGTATAAAAATGCTACTTCAACACCAATATTATCCACTTCACCACTCATATAGATAGGTTCTTTTACAAGTTTTTCAGTATCTTCAGTTATCTCTCTTAAGAAATCTCCTATACCTCCTTCAAACTCAAAACTCTCCTTTTTGAAAGGTTCTTTTCTTGAATCTGTAAGAGTTATAGTAAGATTTTTGTTTAAGTATGCCAACTCTTTTAATCTGTTTTTTAAGGTATTGTAATCGTAGATTAAAGTTTCAAATATCTCATAATCAGCTTTAAATCTTACTGTTGTTCCGTGGTCATCAGATACCCCAATCTCTTTTACATCCTCTTGAGGGATACCTCTATCATATTTTTGGTACCAGATTTTACCCTCTTTTTTAACCTCTACTTCTAGCCATTGAGAAAGAGCATTAACTACAGATACTCCAACTCCATGAAGCCCTCCAGAAACTTTGTAGTTATCATTTTCAAATTTTCCTCCAGCATGTAAAACTGTAAGAACAATCTCAAGAGCAGATTTACCATATTTAGGGTGGATACCAACTGGAATACCTCTTCCATTATCCACTACTTCAATAACATTGTCTGGAAGTACATTCACTTCAATGTGAGTACAATATCCAGCAAGAGCTTCGTCTACAGCATTATCTACTATCTCCCAAACTAAATGGTGCAATCCTCTTTCTGATGTTGTTCCTATATACATTCCTGGTCTTTTTCTTACTGCTTCTAATCCTTCAAGGACTGTTATGTCTTCTGCTTGATAATTATTACTCACTTTCTACCTCCAATTATATTAAAAAATTCATTACATCTACTGAAAAGCGTTTGAGTCCCATAAGAGGTAACATACACCTTCTTATCAGTGAGGACAACACTTTTTTTATCTTTTAGAGTTAACTCTACTAACTCTTTATGTTTGAGCTCATTTTGGAAGAACTCAATATTTTCGCTACTTTGAATATGTATATAATCAATAATAAGCAAAATATCCTTTGTGGGAATCATGAGACTATTTTCTAAAAAAAGATACATTACTCATCTTCTTCATCAGATAATCCATTATCTTTTATATATTTTTTAGCATTTCCATTGTCTATACAGACTTTACAAAATAACTCTTCTCCCTCATATAGCATCCCACAAACTTTACACTTTTTAAAACCATGAGCTAGGAGATAGTGCTCTCTCTCTAAAGCCATCTTACTAAGTGCAGTGACTTTCTCTAAAATTCTATTATTTAAAGTCTCTCCAGTCAGAGAGGAAAGATCATTTGTATTCTTTACATCAGTATTATTATCAGTAGTACTTTGGATATTTTCCTCTGTATCTACCTTTGCTAGATAAGCTTCTCTATTTTCATCTAGCTTACCAGATTTTATAACGATATCCTGTATAATCTCCTCATCAAAATACTCATTTATAATCTTAATATATCTGTTTTTTTCAAGTGTAAAATGATGAACAAAAACAGGACTATTAACTCTGATGTGAAGGATACCATCTTTTATAAAATCAGGTTGGCACTCCTTACATATCTTACCTACAATCTTACTCCATTCAGATTTAAGTATCCCCTCTTTAAGACGTCTGCTTTTTTTTACAGCAACATCTATCATCTCACTAACATTACTTAATTTCTCGGCCATATTCAATTTCACCACTTTCTACATAAAAATCTTTGGAGTCTATTCCCAATTTATTTGTTGAACTCAAGAGCACTTGAATATTTCTTTTTTCAAGATAATTCAAGATACTATCCTTTCTGTTGGAGTCAAAATAAGATGATATATCATCAATAATAAGCACAGGATTTTCCTTTTTTTCTCTGATTATCATATCAATTTCAGAGAGTTTTAAAGAGAAAATTATAGATTTTTTCTCACCTTGAGAAGCAGTAGACTTTGCTTCATGTCCATTGAGAATGAAAAGAAAATCATCTTTTTGAGGTCCACACAGAGAGAACCCATATCTTTTTTCTTGAGTAAATTTTTTCTCTATTTTTTCTTTTAAAAGTCTTTTTATATCTTCAAAAGAGAGCTTTTTGATATTTCCTAGATGACAATCATAGGATAAACTCAACTCTTTCTTATTATCAAATAATTTTCTATAATTTAGATTTAAGATGATTGAGATTCTTTGTACATATTCCAATCTCTTCTCAATGACCTTAGCTCCATACTTGATAAACTCCTCTTCATATATTGAGAATTCAGGATCTCTTGTTTTTTGCTCTTTTAGATATTTATTTCTAATCTTAAGGAGTTTGTTATAGTTTTTTAAATCTTGGAAATACTCATTATTTGCTTGGGCAATTTCACCGTCAAAAAAAGCTCTCCTCACTGATGGAGAACCTGTAATTAAAATAATATCTTCAGGTATATATGTCACTATATTTAATCTTCCATAAAACTCATCATATGATATTTTTTTATTGTTGTAATAGTATTCCTTCTTCTCACTATTAAACTTTAGTGTAAGGGATTTTTCAGATATACTGTCTTTATATAAGATATACACTCCAGTCTTAGCTGAGCCATATTTCATTACTTCGTTGACTTTTGAGGTTCTAAAACTTTTTCCTGTAGCATTAAAATATACAGCCTCTAATAAACTTGTCTTTCCTTGACCATTTTTTCCAAAAAATAGATTAAGTTTTGGAAAAAATTTAATATTTCCATCAATTAAATTTCTAAAGTTCACATAATTAATCTCTAATATTTCCAAAGCTTAATCCACCCTATAAAAAATTATTTAACTAAAAAAGTCTCTCCAGCAGCTTCAACCTTATCTCCAGGATATAACTTCTTTCCTCTTCTTACTTCCATTTCACCATTTACCTTAACATTTCCGTCAAGAATAAAGAATTTTGCATCTACTCCAGTATCACACACACCAGTCCATTTTAAAAATTGATCCAACTTAATGAATTCAGTTGAAATTTTAATCTCTTTCATGTTTTAACTCCTTGATATCTATACTTACTTTAAAAAAATAATCAGCTTACTCCATATTATATCATATTTTTAATGATTTTCCAATGTTTATAATGCTTACATCTTTGATAATATTTTCTAAAAATTTTGAAAATTATGAAAGTTATAATGAAAGATATAATAAATTGTTATTCTTTGTGATATAATATAGAAAGGGAAGGATAAAAAGAGAGGTGGAGCCCATGTATAAGTTTGTATATAATATTCCGACTAAGGTGTATTTTGGAAGTGGTCAGCTATCAAAGTTGGGAAAAGAGATTAAAAAGTTAGGAGATAGAGTTTTAATCTGTTATGGTGGTGGCTCTATAAAAAGGATTGGACTCTATGATCAAGTTTTAGAAGAGCTGAAAAAAGAGGAATTAGAGATATTTGAATTGAGTGGAATTGAGCCAAATCCAAGAGTAACATCTGTAAATGCAGGAGCAGCTATCTGTAAAAAAGAGCAAATAGATGTACTTTTGGCAATAGGTGGAGGATCTGTAATAGATTGTACTAAAGCTATTGCAGCAGCTAATTACTATGAGGGAGATGCTTGGGATATAGTTACAAAAAAGGTACCTGTGACAAAATGTCTACCAATTGTAACAATTTTAACTTTAGCAGCAACAGGTTCAGAGATGGATGCTGGTGGAGTAATTAGTAATATGGAGACAAATGATAAGATTGGTGTAGCTTCACCATTGATGCAACCTAAGGTATCATTCTTAGATCCTAAGAATACATATACCGTGTCTTCTTATCAAACTGCTTGTGGATCAGTGGACATACTTTCCCATATAATTGAGACATATTTTAATACAGAAGGAAGTATGTATATGTTAGATTGTTTTATGGAAGGAATGATGAAAGGTGTTGTAAAATATGCACCAATAGCAATGAAAGATCCAGAAAATGAGGAAGCAAGAGCTAATTTGATGTGGACCTCTTCTTGGGCTATAAATGGATTTGTAAGAAGTTGTCAACATTGTAGTTGGAGTTGTCACTCTATGGAGCATCAACTTTCAGCTTACTATGATATAACACATGGGCTTGGACTAGGAATTCTTACTCCTCGTTGGATGAGATATATATTAGATGAAGAGAATGCAGAAAGATTTAAAAATTTTGCTGTTGCTGTCTTTGGAGTGGACTCAAAATTGGATAATATGAGTGCAGCTCTAGAAGGAATAAAAAGATTTGAAGAGTTTCTATTTGTTGAGCTTGGACTTACAAGGAGTTTAAAAGAGTTGGGTATAGATAGAACTCATTTTGATATAATGGCTGAAAAAGCTTGTGGAAATGGAATTTTAAAGGGATTCAAAGAGCTTAATAAAGAGGATATAAAAAGAATCTATGAAATGTGCTTGGATTAATTTAA
>JAHHSZ010000026.1 GCA_020024915.1 Fusobacterium sp.
AAAGAGGATACTTAGGTATGCTGAATGATGAGATATTTCCAATGGACGGAGGATACGTATCTGGTATAATTGACAGAGGTGGAACTTGTTTATTAACAGCTAGATGTTTAGAATTTAAAGATCCTAAATTTAGAGCAATAGCAGCTCAAAACTTAAAAAAAAGAGGAATAGAAGGTCTAGTTGTAATAGGAGGAGATGGTTCTTACCATGGAGCTGACCTATTATCAAAAGAGCATGGAATAAAAGTTGTAGGTATTCCAGGAACTATAGACAATGACATTAAAGGGACAGATTATACGTTAGGTTTTGATACTTGTTTAAATACAATACTTGATGCTGTTTCTAAAATTAGAGATACAGCAACATCTCATGAGAGAACAATATTGATAGAGGTAATGGGAAGACATGCTGGAGACTTAGCTTTACAAGCTTGTTTAGCAGGTGGAGGAGATGGACTTTTGATACCAGAAATGGATAATCCAATTGAGTTATTAGCTTTCCAAATTAAAGAGAGAAGAAAAAGAGGGAAATTACATGATATAGTCTTGGTTGCTGAAGGAGTAGGAAAGGTTCAAGATGTGGAAGCTGCTCTTAAAGAGAAGATAACTACTGAGGTTAGAAGTGTCGTTTTGGGACACGTACAAAGAGGAGGAACTCCTTCAGGATTTGATAGAGTATTAGCAACTAGAATGGGAGCTAAAGCAATAGAATTATTAGAAAATGGAGAGGGAGGAGTAATGGTTGGAATAGAGAACAACAAAATCATAACTCATCCAATATCTTATGCTTGGGACGGAGAGAGAAACTATGACTTCAGACCAGATTATGAATTAGCTCTTCTTTTAGCAAAATAGTAGTATATGGAGGGAAAAAATGGTAGATAACGTATTAGAATTAGTAAGAAAAGAGAGAAGAAAAAATAAAATAAAAAGAGAGATCGAAGATAACGATAAAAAGATCAGAGACAACAGAAAAAGAGTGGAGTTATTGCGTAACTTAAAAGAGTATGTGAAGCCAAATATGAACTATGAAGAGTTTATAGATATATTAGAAAATATGCAGTCAGATTATGAGGATAGAGTAGATGATTATATCATTAAAAATGCCGAATTAGGAAAAGAGAGAAGAGATATTAACAAATCTCTAAAAGAGTTAAAGAAAGTTTTAAAAGAAGTGTAGTTTAGTTATTGATAGTTGTGTGAAGTATATACTTTACACAACTATTTTTTAAATTGTTAAAATAAAAGGGTTGAAGAAGAGATGAAAATTTGAGATAATATTAATATAATTAGTATAGATTGAGGAGAGAAAATGGCAACAAAAAGTTTAGAGAGATTGATAGATGAATTTAATAAACTTCCGGGAATAGGGAGAAAAAGTGCTGCAAGATTAGCTTTTCATATATTAGAGATGAGTGATGAGCAGGTTGAAAAATTTATAGAAGCACTTAGAGGAGCGAAGGAAGTTATAAAAAGATGCCCTAAATGCGGGGACTTTTGTGAAAAAGATCTGTGTGAGATCTGTTCAAATGAATTAAGAGATAAGGGAACCGTCTGTATTGTAGAAGATAGTAGAGATATAGTATCCTTTGAGAAAATGGGAAAATACAAGGGGCTGTACCATGTATTAGGTGGAAAAATAGCACCATTAAATGGGATAACTCCAGATAAACTAAATATTAAATCTTTATTGGAAAGAGTTGCTATTGAGGAGATACAAGAGATAATATTAGCATTAAATCCAGATTTAGAGGGAGAAACAACATCTCTATATCTAACTAAACTATTAAAACCTTTTGGAATAAAAGTGACAAAGATAGCTAGTGGAATTCCAATGGGAGGAAATATAGAGTTTGCTGATAGTGCTACAATATTTAAGGCATTAGATGGAAGGCAAGAAGTTTAGACACAAATTGGACATAAAGAAAGAGTAGAATAAGGGAGAATAGTTATGATAGATACACCGAGGGGGAATAGAGTACATATAGCAATCTTTGGGAGAACAAATGCTGGGAAATCAAGTATTATAAATAAAATAACAAATCAAAATATATCATTGGTATCAGATGTGAGAGGAACTACAACAGATCCTGTGTATAAGGCAATGGAGTTATTACCAATAGGTCCAGTTGTGTTTATAGATACTGCTGGTGTAGATGATATGAGTGAGATAGGAGCACTTAGAGTAGAGAAGACAAAAGAAGTTTTAGCAAAGATGGATATAGCTATCTTAGTCTTATCAAGTGAGATTTTTTTGGAGAAGAGAGCTTTAGATTATGAAAAAGATTGGCTTCAAGAGATTAAAAAGAGAGAGAAACCATATATAGTTCTTTTGAATAAGATAGACTTATTGAAGGATTCAGAGAGAATCACTTTTATAAAAGAGATAGAGAGTGAATTGAAGTGTGAAGTTAATGAGATAACTACATTAAATGGTGAAGATATAAAAAAGATAAAGGAAAAACTCGTAGAGTATTCACCAAAGCTCATAAACGAAGAGAGATTGATAGGGGATAAGATAAAAATTGGAGATAAGATATTATTAGTGGCTCCACAGGATATACAAGCACCTAAGGGAAGGTTGATACTACCTCAAGTACAGGTAATTAGAGATATCTTGGATAACGGAGGAATACCTACAGTTGTAACTCTTGATAATCTTGATGAGGGATTGAAGATATTTCAAAATAGACCTGACTTGGTGATAACTGATTCACAAGTTTTTGGAGTAGTAAATAAAAAATTAGGAAGAGATATAAAGTTGACATCATTCTCCATAATAATGGCGAGAGCTAAGGGGGATTTAGAGACTTTGTATGAAGGGGCTAAAAAAATAAATCAATTGAAAAGTGGTGATAGTATTCTGATTGCTGAAGCTTGCACTCATCATCAATTGAAGGGGGATATAGCTAGAGAGAAATTACCACAGCTTTTGAAGAGTAAAGTTGGAGATATAGATATAGAAAATTGTTCAGGGAAGGATTTTCCGAAAGATATATCAAAATATAGTTTAATAATCCATTGTGGTTCTTGTATGTTGAATAGAAGTGAGACATTGAGTAGATTAAAAGAGTCAACAGATAAGAATATACCAATCACAAATTTTGGAATGGCAATTGCAGAGATCAATGGAATATTAGATAGAGTGATGGAGATATTTTTAAGGAGGTAAGAAAATGAGGAAAGTAGTATTGGGAATGATGCTATTGGTAGGAACAATAGCACAAGCAAGTTGGTGGGGAGGTCTAAATAGTGGAACAAGAGCAGCTATTATTGGTGGGTCAGCTTTGATTTTAAATAATTCATACCAAAATAGTGAATTGAAACATCAAAGAGATTTAGACAATCTTGATACACAGATTAGAAGAGATTATGAAAAGCAAGCAGTTGCAGAGAATGCTCATAGAAAATATAGTGGATCAGGAGTGCCAGCAAGATTAAGATATCCAGATGCCAATAACTATAGCGGACAAGGTTATGAAAGAGAGATGAGACGTAGTTCAAATCAAACTGGAAAAGTTATATTTTCTGATGGAAAAACTCAAATAATAGAGTTGGCAGATGGAACAAGAATAACATTAAATCAATAAAAAAGGGCTGTATAATAAATAGTGTATCAAGATTTCTCGAGATCCTGATACACTATTTTTTCTATTTTTGTAAAAAAGTTGAAATAATATAAAATTTCCTTTTTAACCATCAACATTATTTCACAAAGAACCATATTATTCTGATATATATTCTTCTAATAAAAAATCAATAATTTTTTTTCTTATTATTCCATCAATATTATATTCATCTAAATTATCCATAGAAAGTACATACTTAGGATAATTATCTTCTATTTTCTTTAGAGGAGAAAATTCTCTCTCTGTAGTTTCAGAGGAGGCTAATAAGTATGTAACTTGAATATATAGCTTTTGATTTTCTAAAGTACCTATAAAATCAATCTCTTTTGTATTTAATTTTCCTATATTTACTGTATATTTTCTTCTAAGAAGTTCTAAGTAAACTATATTTTCTAAATATCCAGCTATATCGTTTGGTCTATAACCTAATTTTGCATGTCTAAATCCTAAATCAGTAAGATAAAACTTTTCCATTGTTTCTAAAAGAACTTTCCCTTTTATATCATATCTTTGAACTGTTGAGAGAATATATGCATTTTCTAAAGCTTTTAAATAGTTATAAACAGTTTCTCTACTTAATTTTCTTCCTTGACTTTTTAAAAAATCAGAAACATTTTTTGCAGAAAAAGTATTTCCTATATTATCAAAAATATATAAAATAATTCTTTCAAGAAGCTCAACATCTCTTATATTATTTCTTGTAACGATATCTTTCAATAAAATGGAACTATAAATATCAGATAAATATTGATAAACATTACTTTTATTATAATTAAAATTATGAATTCCTGGAAGTCCTCCAAATTGAAGATACTGCTCGAAATATTCTTCGTTAGTTAGAATTTTTTTGGGATTTTGAACTTTAGCAAAATCTATATATTCTTTAAAAGAAAGGGGATAAACTTTAATTTCTACATATCTTCCTGCTATATATGTTGCAAGTTCAGATGAAAGTAAATTAGCATTTGAACCTGTTATATAGATATCACAATCTAAATCAACCATAAAAGAATTTATAGCTTTTTCCCAATGCTCAACTTCTTGTATCTCATCAAGAAGAATATATACTTTTCCTATTAAAGTTTGAGATTTTTCTATTATATGCTTATATAAAATCTTAAACTCTGTTAGTTCGCTAAACATTAAAGATTCAAAATTTATATAAATAATATTTTGAGAAGAAATTCCTTTTTCAAGTAGTTCTTGTGAAATCAATTTTAAAATCATAGATTTTCCACTTCTTCTCATTCCAGTAATAACTTTTACTACAGGTTTATCAATAAAATTTTTAATTTTATTAAGATATAAGTCTCTTTTTATCATAAAAGCACCTCCATATTATTAAAATATCATTTTTTTTAAAGTTTTGCAACATATAAAAGACAAAAATATAAAAATGCATTATTTATAATAATATAAAATTTCTTTAATTCTTAGACCTTTTAAATATAGAATAATTTTCTAATAAATTATTTCATTTCAAGTTTTGGTATCTTAATCCCCTCTTTTTTTAGTAGCTCCAATGTGATTGAAGTTGTAGCTATACAAGTGGTGATTGGAGCTAGAAAGATCCCAAGTATAGGAATAAAGAATAAAAAGGTGAAGATACCACCACAGAGGGTAGCTTCTACTCTATATTTTTTTAGGAAATTTAAACTCTCTTCAGGAGTTAAATCATGTCTTTCTAAAGTATAATCCATAAAAGAAAAGCCTGTAAAATAACTTTGGATTAGAAAGATCAAAATAGGTATTATAAGATTGATGGGAAAGATAAAGCTAAGCAGTAAAATTAATATAGTTCCCAATATTTGTTTGAAAAAACTTTTTATACCAATATTGATTCCACGAAGTATAAAGTTAAAATTATCTCTCATTGTAAAGTTAAAAGTAACACCAGTCAAGTAGTTTTCAACTTTTTCAGACATATAGCTCAAAATTGGAGATAAAACTATTATCAAAATAGATTTATACACCAAGTAGTATAAGAAAACAGAGCAAATCCATATTAAAATTCTAATAAAAATGAATATAAAGGAGTGGTAATGTTGTAATTTAAAGATATTTTCTAGTGAGGTACTGATATTCAATGAGAGTAAATTACTCAACCAGATAAAAATTAAAAATAATCCAATACTTATAAATCCTGGAATGAAATAGAATTTCTTTAACTTTGCTCTTCTTATAATTTCAAAAGAGTTAAAAAAAGCATTAAAAACTAATGTAAAAGCTCTCATATTACTCCATTCCTTCAAGATGTGTCACATCAGAGAAAAGCTCTACAGTAAACTTACCATCACTGTAATCAACTATTGAAAGGCTTGTATTTTTAGGGATAGAGAACTCTCCCAATTCCTCAAGAGTAAGATTATTAATTATCTTAAATATAGCTTTCAATGTTATTCCGTGAGATACTACTGCAACAATATCATCTTTTTTATGCTTAGATATTATTTTATTTATCCCTTTTTCAACTCTCTCTATTAAATGAGGGTAAGTTTCACCATTGTAAGGTGCGGGATCATACTCTTTAGGATTTAAAAAGAAATCATGGAATTGTTTTGGATAACGTTCCTCAAACTCCTCTCTATCAACTCCCTCCATCTCTCCAACAGAGATCTCCTTAAATTCATTAATAAACTCTATTTTGATATCTCTATTTCCAACTATATGTTTAGATGTTTCAATAGTTCTTCCTAAAGGAGATGAATAAAAACTTGTAAAAGGAACAGTTTTTAATTTCTCACTCAATTTTTTAGCCTGTTCTCTTCCTTTTTCAGTAAGAGGTGAGTTTGAAGAGCCTTGGAAAATTCTAAGAGTATTCCAAACAGTCTCACCATGTCTAATAAAATAAATTTTCATAATTTTGTCCTTCCTATTTTAATATTAAAAGATATTTGATATAATTATACTATATATTTTACTTGATTTTTAGGAGGTTGTAAAATGAAATTTTTAGGAGTGATACCATCAAGATATACATCAACAAGATTAGAGGGTAAACCTTTGAAAGATATTTGTGGTCATACTATGGTAGAGTGGGTGTATAAAAGAGCTAAATTATCTGATTTAGATGAGGTAGTAGTGGCAACAGATGATGAGAGAATCTACAAAGAGGTTGAAAGATTTGGAGGAAAAGTTGTTCTTACTAAGAAGGATCACGAAAATGGAACTAGTAGAATAGCAGAAGTGTGTGAAAAGTATAAAGATTATGATGTGATAGTAAATATTCAAGGAGATGAACCTCTAATTGAGAAAGATATGATTAATACAATAATAAACTCTTTTAAAGAGGACGAGAGTATTTCTATGAGCACATTGAAATATAAATTAGAAACAATGGAGGATATAGAGAATTCTAATTATGTAAAAGTAATTACAGATAAGAATGGATATGCTATATATTTTTCAAGAAGTGTTATTCCATATCCAAGAGAATTAAATTTACAAAATTACTATAAACATGTGGGAATCTATGGATATAAGAGAGATTTTGTAATAGAATATGCTAAAATGGAGCCAACAGCTTTGGAACTATCAGAGTCATTAGAGCAGTTGAGAGCTATAGAAAATGGATACAAGATAAAAGTGATGGAGACACCTTATAAGATATTGGGTGTAGATACTCAAGAGGAGCTGGAAAAGGTTAGAGAGTACATTGATAAAAATGGAATAAAACTATATTAGAGAGAAAAGGAGAAAAGAGTGTTGAAAAAAATAGTTGGTTTAATAGTTTTGGGAGTATCTCTAATAGGGTGTACTTCAACGAAAGAGTTTAAAGGGATAGATAAAGTACCATTTAGAGTGGAGAAAAATAAAATTAAAAATGGAGATTACAGTTTAGATTATAGCTTTTTTAAAGATAGAGGTTTGCCTATTCCAAATAATTTTACTGAGAAGCCATCAGAGTATTTAGTAGCTAGAAATGATACTTTAAAAAAATATGGATATGATTTTTTTAAAGGAGATGATGAGGAGAAGGCACTTAAATTCTATAAAGATCTAGAGGTAAGAGGATATGGAGATAATTCAGCATATTGGAGATGGAAGGTAGTTTTAGATAAAGATGAATTTTTTAAAGCTATTGAAAATAATTTAGAATCTGTGTATAGAGGAAGACCAAGAGAGGTGTTGACGCTTTCACAAGGAAGTTGGAAATCTTTAAAAATAACAGATGGAAGTGTTGGGAGAGTTAAAAATGTAGAGGTTGCTGGAAGAGGTAGATCTGGAGTTGTAACTTATATCTTGGTGACTACAACTGAACATAAGTATTTGATAGCAAAAGAGTTAAATATTAGAAAACTTTTTGCTCTGAATAAGAAGAGAGCTGAAAGTAGTGGAGATATTCTTCTCTATGGAGCAAAGGGTGGAGTTAAGGAGTATCAAGCAAATCCAATAAGAAGAAATATAACTCTATTTCCATCAGCATATTTTTCAATGGAGTACAGTGGTAACAGGGTGGCTATTTATGGTGGAGGTTATGGACATGGAGTTGGAATGTCTCAATATGCAGCTTCAGACTTAGCTAAGAATCACGATTATAACTATAAACAGATCTTGGATAGAAATTACCCAAATACAAAATTAAAAAATATGTATTCATTAAAAGGAGTTGGAAAAATCATAAATGTTGGGATAACTAACTCAGCTAGAGGAATGGATCACAGCAAGGTAATATTATCAAGTAATGGAAAGATGAGAATAAATGGATCTGGTTTTAAAATAGATGTCCCAGTTAAACAGAAAATAGTAGTAGAAAATAAAGGGAATAAGTTGTGGATAAGTGTGAACGGAAAACATAGAGTAAAAACAGTGAACTCTGTAAATATAACTGCTAATGGTTACTATATAACTTTGGAAGATGTTAGAAGAGGACATACTTCTATGCCAAGATATAGAGGAGATATGAAATTAAATCTATCTAAAACTAATTCAAAGGGAATAAGAGTAATAAATCAAGTTAAGATAGAGGATTATTTGAAACAAGTAGTTCCAAGTGAGATGCCAGAGAGTTTTGGATTGGAAGCTTTAAAGGCTCAAGCAGTAGCAGCTAGAACATATGCACTAAGTGATTATATGAAAAATAGATATGAAGCAGATGGTTTCCATGTAAAAGATACAACAGAGAGTCAAGTTTATAATAATGCAAATGAAAATGAAAACTCAATAAAAGCTATTGAAGCAACAGCTGGTAAGGTTTTGATGAATGGAGATAAGCCAGTAGATGCAAAATATTTTTCTACATCAAGTGGTTTTACAGAGGCATCAAATTATATCTGGTAAAAAAGATATTTAAACTTTTGAATTATTGATCAAATTTTGAAAAACATTTCTATTTTCAAAGGTTTTATATTGACAATTTTTTATTTATAGCATATAATTATTAGAGGGAAAGATATACTGATTTTATGCAAAGAGGAGGGGATTGCAATGGTACCTTTATGTTTTGCAGAATTAAACAAAGATTTCCTCATTAAAGAAATAAAGGGTCAAAGAGGCTCTAAATGCTGTTTAATCAATAAGGGATTGTGTGTTGGAAATAAAGTAAGAGTGATGAATGACAGTGGTGATTGCTTTGTAGTAAAAGTAAATGACACTATGAAATATGCACTTAATTTTAGCTTAGCTAATAAAATATTATTACAAGAGATATAACTTACGTGAACAGCCTCTAAGGCTGTTCTTATTTACCAATAAAGTTTGATATTCAAAGAATTTAAAATTGATATACGGAGGAAAATAAATGAAATTGTGTGACTTGAAAAATGGAGAGAAAGCTAGAATCATAAAAATAGGGAGAATTGGAGAATTAAAGAAGAGACTGGTAGATATGGGAGTAACTGCTGGAGAGACTATTAAATTAGAGAGAAATGCTCCTTTAGGTGATCCACAAGAGTACATTGTAAAGAGTACAGGAATAGCAATAAGAAAAGAAGATGCAAAAAATATTGAAGTAGAAAAGGTTGAAGAATAATTAAAGTAGAGGAGAGAAGGAAATGATAAAATTAGCATTTACAGGGAATCCAAACGTAGGGAAATCAGCTTTGATCAATGCTATTGCGGGGTCAAAATTAAAAGTGGGAAACTGGCCTGGAGTAACAGTAGAGAAGAAAGAAGCAATATTTATCTACAAAGGTGAAGAGATACAATTAGTTGACTTACCGGGAGTATATAGTTTAAGCCCATACTCACTAGAAGAGAAGATAACAAGAGACTTTATCCTAGATGAGAATCCAGATGTAGTAATCAACGTTGTAGATTCAACAAACTTAGAGAGAAACCTATATTTAACTTATTTAATAAAAGAGTTAGATAAGCCAACAGTTATGGCACTAAATTTGTATGATGAATTTGATAAGTTAAAATACAAATTGGATTTAGATCAATTTGAAAGCTTTATGGAAGTGAAAGCCGTACCTGTTTCAGCTTTAAAGAAAACAGGGATAACAGAATTGATGGACAAAGCTCTAGAAATAGCTAAAAAGAAAAAAGATATAGAATTTTCACTACCATTTGATGAAGGAACGACAACTCTAGTAAAAGAGATTGTAAAAGAGATAAAGGAGGATAAGAGCTATTCTGAAGCTTTAAAAGCATATTCAGCAGAGTATATAGCTATAAAGATAATAGAAAGAGATAGCCACTTAATTGAAAAGTTAAAAATAAAATTCAATATAGATGTAGCTGGAAAATTTGAAGAGAGAATATTGAAATTAGAAGATAAGTATGATAATGATAGTGAAACTATATTAGCTGAGCAGAGATATGGAGCAGTTAATGGAGTTTTGGCAAAAACATTTACTACATCAATAAAATCAAGACTAGATTTTACTGATAAAGTGGATAAGATACTATTAAATAGAGTTCTAGGATTACCTCTATTCCTAGTGATTATGGCTGGGGTTATGGCATTTGTGTTCAATGGAAGTGCTCCATTCATAGATTGGATAGATGGATTCTTTGGTGACTTTGTGGGTAAATATGTAGGTAAATTAGTAGAGGGAACTCCAGATTGGTTAAGTTCATTAATCACCGATGGAATAATTGGTGGAGTAGGTGGAGTTCTAACATTTGTTCCACTTATGATGTTTTTATATTTTTTCTTAGCAATCTTAGAAGAGAGTGGATATATGTCAAGGGTTGCTTTCTTAATGGATAAGATTATGAGAAGATTAGGATTAAATGGAAAATCATTTGTTCCAATGGTAGTAGGATTTGGTTGTACAGTACCAGCAATCTATGCTACAAGAACAATGGAAGATGAAAGTTCAAGAAAGATGACAGCGGCAATGTCACCTTTTATGTCTTGTGGAGCTAGATTACCAGTTTATGGATTATTCACAGCAGCTTTCTTCGGAGCTAAAGGTGGATTAGCTGTAGTGTCTATATATTTATTAGGAATTATTGTGGCTATATTAGTTGGACTTGTATTGAAGAATATAAAAGGGTTCAAATCAGAAAATAAAGCATTATTAATAGAGTTACCACCATATAGAATTCCTAGTTTAAAAGTTATATTAAATTCTACTTGGGTAAGAGTATTTGATTACATTAGAAGAGCAGGAACTGTAATTTTGGGAATTATGATGATCCTATGGGCATTAACATACTTCCCAAATAATGGAGATTCAAATACATCATATATAGCTAAATTTGGACATGCATTTGCTCCAATAATGAAACCTACAGGATTTGGAGATAGATGGGAGACTGTAGCAGCTATTCCTCCTAGTATTGCAGCAAAAGAAGTAGTAGTAGGATTTTTAGCTCAAGTATTACCATTAGAGGAGAGTGAAGAGACAGAAGAGGTAGCTGAAGAAACTACTTTCACTCAAGATTTAACAGAGCAAATAAAAGGACTTGGTGGAGCTATAAAAGATTCAGTAATGGGAATGTTGAGTTTAGATGTTGAAGGATTGTTCTCTACTCCGGAAGCTGATGAGATAGAGGAAGAGGGAAGAGGAATAGTTAAAGCAACAGCTAACTTGTGGCCAGATGATGAACTTGCTCCATTAAGAGCTTACTCATTCATGACATTTATCCTATTGGTAGTACCTTGTGTTGCTACATTAGGAGCGATAAAGCATGAATTTGGTTGGGGATATTTAGGTAAAGTAATTGGAATAATGCTAGTAGTGCCATATATTGTTTCAACATTAGTATTCCAAATTGGAAAATTATTCTTTTAATATTTAAAGATCTCTAATGAAAGGAGAGATTTTATGAAAACAGTGATTTTAATAGCTATAATAGCTGTGATTGGATTCTTTGCAATTAGAAGTTTATTGAGAACTTTTAAAGGTGAAGGATGTGGTTGTGGAGATGGTGGAAAGTGTAGTTCTGGTAGTTGTGGTTGTGGTGGACACAATCATAAAGATAAGGAACATAAGTGTAACTGTGGAAACCACCATGAATAGAATATAGGATAAAGGTGTCGATAGCTTTTGCTTGAGACACCTTTTTACATTTAGTAAAAAAAAGATAACAAGAACTCATAAAATTTGTTATAATTAAATAAGTGAGAAAATTAGTGGAGGAATTCAAGTGAAGTATATAAAATTATTTTCCTTATTGGCTAATATAATTGGCTTTGGAGTTGCAATATATTACAAGATTTATCTTTTAGTTATCTTTTTATTCTTACTATTTTTTTATTTTTTATATATTTTTGCTAAAAAAAAGGAGTATACTCGAACCAATAATTTTAATCAAAGAGCGATACTGTCAGCAAATATCATTCTTTTTCTAGTATTATTAGTAGTGGTAAGATTGGTATATATTCAGATATTTAATAAAACAATGTATGATGAGAAGGTAAAGAATCAGATTAAGAGAAATGATATTCTCTACGGAAATAGAGGAGATATATATGATAATTCTGGAAAAAGTTTGGCTTTTAACCAAAATATATATATGTTTGGAGTAAATACAAGTGCTTTGTATGATAGAGAGAGTACTATAGTTGGAATAGAGAAAATATTGGATAAACCTTTTTTAAAGAAGAAAAAAAGTAAGATTTTAAAAGAACTCAATGAGGCTTACAAAGCTGGAAAGAGATACAAGGTAGTTGCTAAAAACTTGAGTGAGAGAGAAAAAGAGGAGATTAGAGATGTAGCAAGGGAATATAAACTTACAGCAAATGAGATACAGTTTGATAGAAGTATAAGAAGGACATACTATAAAAGTGATGTGTATAAGAATTTAATAGGATTCATAGGATATACACAAAAATCTAGTTTTGAAAAAATAGGAGTATTTGGATTAGAGAAAGAGTATGAGAGGTATTTGAGAGAGATAAGTATAAAAAGACAAAATATCTATACAAAAAATAGAAAGATAAAACTTCCTTTCTCTCAAGACAATATAAGAACAAATCTTGATGGAAAAAATCTGCATACAACGATAGATAATGATATTCAATATATTTTAAATGAGGAAATGGAGAAGAAATTTATATCATCTCAATCAGAAGAGGCTTATGGAGTGGTACTAGATCCTAACACAGGAAAAGTATTGGCAACATCTTATTACACAATATACAAAGATAAAGCTTTAAGAAATCCTATATTTCAAAACCAGATGGAGCCGGGATCAATTTTCAAACCTTTGATAGTTGCATCAGCACTAGATGCTGGGTTAATTAAAAGAAATACAAAATTTGACATTGGTGATGGAACTATAAAGAAGTATAAGCATACAATTAGAGAAGCTAGTCGTGGAACTAAAGGTGTACTTACTACAGAGGAAATCTTAAAAAAATCTAGTAATGTCGGTATGGTAATGATAGGAGATAGATTTACCAATGAAGAGTTTGAGAATTATTTAAAAAGATTTGGGCTATATGATAAGACAGGGATAGATTTTCCAAATGAGATAAAACCATATACTACTCCATATAAGAGATGGGATGGACTGAAGAAGAGTACAATGTCTTTTGGTCAGGGAATAGTAGTGACACCTATTCAGATAGCTGTGGCATTTTCATCATTGATAAATGGAGGAATATTATATAAACCATACTTAGTTAATAAGATAACTGATGAAAATGGATTAGTTGTAAGGAGAAATCTGCCTACTGTAAAGGGTAGAACAATATCTGAAGAGCTATCTAAAGAGATGAAAGAGATGTTGGAAAAGGTAGTTTCAGAGGGAACAGCTAAAAGAGGAGAGGTAATAGGTTATAGAGTTGGGGGAAAAACAGGAACTGCCCAATTGAGTACAAGAGGTGGATACTTAAAAGAGAACTACCTATCATCTTTTATAGGATTTTTCCCAGTAGATAAACCTAAATATACAATCTTAGTAATGTTTTTAAAGCCCAAAGGAGAAACTATATATGAAAAATTTGGAGGAGCAACAGCAGCACCTGTATTTGGTAATATAGTGAGAAGGATAAGTAAAACTAAAAATATTCTTTCAGATAACATTTCAAGTATATCCAAGGTTGAGAGCTT
Source organism: Fusobacterium sp. (assembly GCA_020024915.1). Taxonomy (GTDB): domain Bacteria; phylum Fusobacteriota; class Fusobacteriia; order Fusobacteriales; family Fusobacteriaceae; genus Fusobacterium_A. Next base: position 14,080 of record JAHHSZ010000026.1, read on the forward strand.
TGAAAAGATACAGAAAGAAACGTTAAATGATATTGTAATGCCAGATTTGACTGGAATAAATCCAAAAGATGTAATTTATATTTTTAAAGATACAGATATAGAGGTAAAAGTATTTGGAGTTGGATTGGTAAAAGATCAATTTCCTAAACCAGGAGCATCTTTAGAAAAGGTAAAGGAAATTAAAATAATTTTAGAATAGGAGCAGATATGAGATATTATAAGATATATGTGGATAATACAAGAGAACTCTATACTTATGCAGATATAGATGATAGATATTCTATAGGTGATAGAGTAGTTATATCTTTTAGAAAGAAAGAGAGAACAGGTCTTATAATAGCAAGAGATAGTGATGAGGAGAAAGATTTTGAAGTTTTACCCATAATAAAATTATTGGAAAACTCCATAAAATTAGATGAGAAGTATATAAAGCTTTTGATCTGGATAAAAAATTACTATATGAGTACCTATGATCAAGTTATTACAGCTGCAATTCCAAGTGGTTTGAGCATAAAATATGAGAGATATTATTTTCCTAGAGATATATTTGAGTTTGTAAATGATGAGATAGTAGATGAAGAGTTAAGAGAGTATTTTGTAAAAAAAATAACTGTTGGAAAATCAACTGTGACTAAAAAGTTTGGATTGGATAAGATCAATGATTATTTAAAAGATGGATTACTCGAAAGATATGGAAAAAATAGTATAAGATTAAACTATAAAAATTCAAGTATAGAAAGTGTTTTAGATAGAGATATATTTGAGTATTTTAAACAGAGAGAATTGGTTAGAGATGAGATACTTGAGAAAAATTTTTCTAAAAAATACCTAGAAAAATTTGTTAGGTCAGGGGATTTGAGATTAGAAAAATTGATGAAACAGGAAGAGGAAAAAGAGGAGTATCAAGTAGAGAGTGAGATAGAGAATAGGGATAAAATATTAAATGATGAACAGGAGAGAGCTAAAAACAGTGTTTTATTAGGTGAAGATATGTATTATCTATTAAAAGGTATTACTGGCTCTGGAAAGACTGAGGTATATATCAGTATAATAAAATCTGGATTTAAGGCTGGAAGGGGAAGTATATTCTTAGTTCCAGAAATCTCTCTAACTCCTCAGATGATAGATAGATTCAAAGGGGAGTTTAGAGAGAATATAGCTATCTTACATAGTAAATTGACACAGAGTGAGAGAGCTAAAGAGTGGTATAATATCTATACAGGACAGAAAAAAATAGTTCTGGGAGTAAGATCAGCAATATTTGCTCCAGTACAAAATTTAGGTTATATATTTTTAGATGAAGAGCATGAGACAACTTATAAGCAGGATAATAATCCTAGATATAATGCTAAGCAGGTTGCCTTGAAAAGAGCAGAGTTGGTGGGAGCAAAATTGATATTGGGATCAGCTACCCCTTCAATAGAGAGCTACTACTATGCACAGAAGGGGATATTTAGACTTTTAGAATTAAAAAAACGTTATAATGAAGCTGTTCTTCCAGATATAGAGATTGTGGATATGAAAAAAGAGGAGAGTCTCTATTTTAGCAAAAAATTGTTAGATGAGATAAGAAGGACTCTTTTAAAAGGAGAGCAGGTATTGTTGTTACTCAATAGAAAAGGATATTCAACATATGTCCAATGTAAAGATTGTGGGTATGTAGAGGAGTGTGACCATTGCTCTATAAAGTATAGCTATTACTCAAGCCAAGGTGTATTGAAATGTAACTACTGTGGAAAAATAAAGAGATATACAGGATATTGTAGCAAATGTGGAAGTAAAAATTTAGTTCACAGTGGAAAGGGTGTAGAAAGAGTAGAGGAAGAGATAAAAAAATACTTTGATGTGGGAGTAATAAGGGTAGATTCTGAGATGTCAAAGGATAGAGATTTTTTTGAGAAGATGTACTATGATTTTTTAAATAAAAAATATGATATAATGGTAGGAACGCAACTTATATCAAAAGGATTACACTTTCCAAATGTAACCTTGGTAGGAGTTGTAAATGCAGATACGATTCTTAACTTTCCAGATTTTAGAGCTGGAGAAAAGACATTTCAACTGGTAGTTCAGGTGGCTGGAAGAGCTGGGAGAGGAGAAAAAAAAGGAAAGGTAATAGTACAGACTTACCAAGAGGAGCATTCAGTATTTGAAAAGGTAAAAAACAGTGATTATGAGGGCTTTTATGAGAGTGAGATAGGGAATAGAGAGTTGTTGGAGTATCCACCATTTTCAAAAACTATAAATATAGGAATATCTTCTAAATATGAGAGATATGTTGAGGAGTTTGTGAAGGATCTGTATGAGGATATAAAATCTGATGAGGTAGAACTCTATGGACCTATGAGAAGTATGGTGTACAAAGTAAAAGATAGGTATAGACACAATATTTTTGTAAAGGGAAAGTTAAAAGAGATTAATAAATTTAAAAAGAAATTAAAATTAAAGCTTACAAAATATGAAAAAAATGATAAAATTAGAATAGTGGTAGATATTGATCCAATTAATTTGATATGATAAAATTTATAGAGGTGAAAAAATAAATGATTTATGAAATAAGAAAGTATGGAGATCCAATACTGAGAGAAGTGGCTCAGAAGGTTGAGAAGATAGATGATGAGATATTGGAAATCTTAGACAATATGGTTGAGACTATGTATGAGACTAAAGGAGTGGGACTTGCAGCTCCTCAAGTGGGAATTTCAAAGAGAGTATTTGTATGTGATCAGGGAGATGGAGTGGTAAGAAAGGTAATAAATCCTGTAATAACTCCTTTAACTGAGAATTTGATAGAGTGTGAAGAGGGATGTTTGAGTGTACCTGGGATATATAAGAAGGTACAGAGACCAGAGAAGATTAGAGTTGAGTATATGAATGAAAAGGGAGAAGAGGTAATTGAAGAAGCAGAAGGTTTTCTAGCAATAATTATGCAACATGAGTTTGACCATTTAGAAGCTGTTCTATTTGTTGATAAAATCTCTCCAATAGCTAAAAGAATGATAAGTAAAAAATTACAAAATTTGAAGAAAGAGACTCTAAGAGAGAATAAGATATAGGAGTAATCTTATGAATGGACATAGTATTTTAAAGTTTTTTTTATTCTTAATCATACTTTTAAATCTCTACTATTTTGTACCATACATATATAGAAGTTTTGTAAAGATAGAGAAGCTAAAAAAGGAACAGATAGAGTTAAATGAGAAGATAGAGAAAACAAAATTGAAAATAGAGGATTATAATAATAAGATAGATAATCTGGAAGATGATTTTCAAAGGGAGAGTATTGCTAGAAATAGACTTCAGATGGTAAAAGAGAATGAAGAGATATATAGATTTATAAAAAATTAACATAAAGTATAATTAGGAGGAGAGTATGAAAAGAGAATTAGCACTAGAATTTGCTAGAGTAACAGAAGCAGCAGCTTTAGCCGCTCACAAATGGGTAGGTAGAGGAGATAAAGAGGCAGCTGACCAAGCAGCAGTAGATGCTATGAGAACAATGCTTAACAGAATCTCAATTGATGGAGAGATAGTAATTGGAGAGGGAGAGATAGATGAAGCCCCAATGCTTTATATTGGAGAGAGAGTGGGGAGAGCAACCCAACCAGAAAACGAGATTGAAGAGGGAGAGACTTTAGATGGATGTTCACTAGTAGATATAGCTGTAGATCCAGTAGAGGGAACAAGAATGACTGCTCAAGGACAGGCAAATGCAATTACAGTTCTTGCAGTAGGAAATAAAGGAAGTTTCCTAAAAGCTCCAGATATGTATATGGAAAAATTAATAGTTGGACCAGAAGCAAAAGGAGCTATTGACTTAGAAAAACCTCTTATAGATAATATAAATAACGTTGCAAAAGTATTAAATAAAGATTTAAAAGATATGATGGTAGTTGTTTTGGATAAACCTAGACATACACAGATAATAAAAGATTTACAAAAATTAGGAATAAAAGTATATGCTCTACCTGATGGAGATGTAGCAGGATCAATCTTAACTTGTATAGTTGATTCAGATGTAGATATTTTGTATGGTATAGGAGGAGCACCAGAGGGGGTAATTTCAGCTGCAGTTATAAGAGCTTTAGGTGGAGACATGCAAGCTAGATTAAAACTTAGAAGTGAAGTAAAAGGTGTAACTTTAGAAAATGATAAGATATCTAACTATGAAAAAGCTAGATGTGAGCAGATGGGATTAAGAGTTGGAGATGTTTTAAAACTAGATGATCTTGTAAAAGATGATGAGGTAATCTTCTCAGCTACAGGAATTACAAGTGGAGATCTATTGGAGGGAATCAAGAGAAAAGGAAATATAGCTAGAACACAAACTCTAGTTGTAAGGGGAAAAAGTAAGACAATAAGATATATAAACTCTGTACATAACTTAGATTTTAAAGATGAGAAAATCAGTCATTTAGTAAAATAAAGTTATGATTATAAGGCGACCAAAAAAATATTTTAAATTCTTGGTCGCCTTTTCTATAGGAAAGGATGATAAAAATGATATTTTATGAGGAATTTGTAAAAAAAGTTGAAGGGGCAAAATTTGAGTTAAAAGATGTTGAAAACTTCTCAAATGAAGGAAAGAAGATAGTTGTAGGGCTAGGAGTAGGAATACCACTAATTCTGATCGCTTTATTTCAAATATATATGGCTAGATTAGGTGAAAGCATAGTAAGAGTAGGGTTTGGAGTGATATTTCTTTATATTGGTTTTAAACAGCTTAAAGGAACATTTAGTTATAAAATTGCTATTGATAGAGTAAATAGAAAAATGAGATTTATGAAGACAGAGATAAATTTAGATGAGATAGAAAGCTGTACTATGAAAGAGGGAAAGATTGGAAAAAATTTAGAAACTATGTTAGATGTGATAACTGTAGATAAAAAACAGTATTTAATTCCTCTTTATATGAATAAAAAAGTTAGATTTGTATATTGTTTAAAAGAGATATTACAAAATAAATTTATAATAAAAAAATAGTAAAAAACATTGAAAATAAAGAGTTTTTATAAAAAAGTGAAAAAAATTTAAAAAAAAGATAAAAAATATTTGACAAAAAATATATAATATGATATTATTATTCTTGTCTGCGGGAATAGCTCAGTTGGTAGAGCGTCAGCCTTCCAAGCTGAATGTCGCGAGTTCGACCCTCGTTTCCCGCTCCAAAGATGCCCCGTTCGTTCAGTGGTAAGGACATCAGATTTTCACTCTGGAAACAGGGGTTCGATTCCCCTACGGGGTACCACTTGGTCTCATAGCTCAGTTGGGAGAGCACCTGCCTTACAAGCAGGGGGTCACAGGTTCAAGTCCTGTTGAGACCACCATTAATATGGGGGTGTAGCTCAGTTGGTTAGAGCGCATGCCTGTCACGCATGAGGTCGCGAGTTCGACCCTCGTCACTCCCGCCATATTTGCCGCTTTAGCTCATCTGGTAGAGCAACTGACTTGTAATCAGTAGGTGATTGGTTCGACTCCGATAAGCGGCACCATTTTTTTATAAAACGCGAGGATGGCGGAATTGGCAGACGCGCTAGACTTAGGATCTAGTGTCCCAGACGTGAGAGTTCAAGTCTCTCTCTTCGCACCAAACTTAGTAATTTAAATAGTTGCTTGGTATAGACTTTAAGTTCCACAAGATTGTTTGGGATAAGGTCTATTTTTTTTTGTCTAACTATTTTAATATGGTATAGCATATTT
>JAHHSZ010000027.1 GCA_020024915.1 Fusobacterium sp.
TGTAACTATTTGTGCCATCTCATCAGCTAGAGCCATATTTCCAAATATTGATAAAACTCCATTCCAAAACATAAGCTGTCTTACATTTTTAGATATTTTTATAAGCAGTATAGATAGAGGCTTAAATGCATCCATTAACTTCATTATTCCACCAAAAGCTGAAACCCACATCATCATAACTATAACCCAAGATCCTGCTCCTTTAAATCCTACAAGTATCAGTTCCTCAAGAAAAGCCTTTGTACTAGTAACTGTTCCAGCAAAATATCCAAGAATATACGAGGAAATTATCCCTATAAACAAGCATATAAATGTCTGATATCCTCTAAATGCAAAGATTAAAACTAATATTAGAGGAACTATCATATAAACTGGAACCCCATCTCTAACTTGATTTAATAGAGTTACAGCTGATTCTCTCTCACTGGCAAGTTTTGTCCATACATCAGTAGGAATTTGATTGATAGCAGTAGCACCATTCCCAATCACTGCTGGTAAATCCATAAAAACTCCAGCAAGCCCAAAGCAGATAATACCAGTTATTAAAACTAAGGCAGACCAAACTCCTTGGTGTCTAATTCTTTTAACAACTTCAACACCTTGAATACCAGAGCTAACAATAGTAGTATCAGAAATAAGCCCTATATTATCACCAAAACAAGCTCCTCCAGCTATAGCTCCCATAGTTAACATAATATTCCCCCCAACAATATGATTTAACCATAAGAATATTGGAGCACAAGCAGCAAAAGTACCCCAGCTTGATCCAGTAGCTATTGAAAGAATAGAGGTAACAATAACTCCTACCAAAGCAACTGTTTTTCCTGTAATTCCCAATTTCAAAGCCATGTTGATAATAGCGGCTCCTACTCCAGTAGCCATAAATACCTCAGCCATAGCATAAGCCAACATCAAAATAAATAGAGCAACAGTAATCTCTCTGACATTTGCCAATGCTGCATCTACCACCTCTGAAAAATTTCTTTTTTCTGTAACCATAGCAGTTATTGCAGCTGTAACTGTTGCCAATGGAGCTGCAAGTAAAACATCAAATCCTGACATCATAAGTGCAGCTAAGATAAAAATTGGCATCAATTTAATAAATTCAATCATTTTAATTTTCCTCCTAAAACTTTTTTGATTTAATAAAAAAGCACAGTCTTGGAAAGACTGTGCCATAAATTTACAATACAAAAAAACATTGTATAAAACACAGATAGCTCTCCATTGACCTTTATCAATGACAGCAATATGAATATTCTTCATATTGCCAATAGAAAAATTTAGCATTTTTCTCTATTTCGGCAAAATCCCCTTTTTAACTATTTCACAGTCTGCAAAACTCCACAGTTATAATCTTGTCATTTGCTCCTCTATCATTTTTATTCCACTCATTTTACTTTAATTTTTTATTTTTGTAAAATATATATTATATATGCTTTTTAATTTTTCCTCATTTTCTATATTCTTTATCTCTTACTAAAAAATTTATTGTAAAATCTTTTGCTTTCCTATATAATATGTTATCAATATGTAAAAGGTGGTATAAATGAAAAGAGCATTAAATAAAATTGCTTTACTTGACAATTTAGATAAAGAAACAAAAGATAGCTTATCTGCTATCTCTAAAATAAAGGAATATAAAAAGGGAGATCTTTTATACTCACATAAAGAGAAAATAAATACCATTTATTTTATTTTAGAAGGTGTAGCTGGACTCTATAAAGCTAATGATGATAATTCAAGAAAGGTTATCTTTCTTTTAGGAGAAGGAAATCTTGTAAATGAGGTAATTCTTTTTGAAAATGTTACAGCTTTAAGCTGTGAGCTACTAGCTCCTACAAAACTTCTAGAAATCCCTAGATTGGAATTTGTTAAAATTTTAGAAAGCAGTCACTCATTAGCTAAGGCTGTTATTGAATCTTTAATCAAAAAAAATAAAAAATTGACTCATCAATTAAAAAATATCTCTAACTCAATCACTATTGATAGACAGATAGCTTTCAAACTTTGGAAATTGGGAAGAGATTTTGGAAAAGAGACTCCTGAAGGAATTTTAATTGATTTTGATCTTCCAATAACATATTTGGCTGAGATGTTAGGTACTAAGAGAGAGACTGTTTCAAGACAGGTTAAACTTCTTAGTGAATTGGGATTGATAAGTGTTAATAAAAAGAGATTCACTCTTCATAAATACTCTGAATTATTGGATTATTTCCATAAAGATGGTAAATAACTTAAAAAAAAACTCCCTTTTGGGAGTTTTTTATTATTATTTATTTACTTTTTCAGATAAAGCTTTTCCTGGTTTAAATTTAACAACTTTTTTAGCCTCAACTTTCATCTCTTCACCAGTTTGAGGGTTTCTACAAGTTCTAGCAGCTCTTTCAGATACTTCAAATTTTCCAAATCCTAAGAATGATACCTCTTCTCCTTTTACTAAAGCCTCTTCTAAAACATTAAGAAATGCCATAGCTTTTTTCTCAGCATCAACTTTAGTTGCAAACTCTCCCTTTTCACAATATAAATCTACAAATTCTTTTTTAGTCATTTGATTATCCTCCTTAATCTTTATAGTAATTACTATAAGTACTCATACTATCTTTTATACCACATCACTGCCAATTTTACAACTATTTTTATTTTTTTTTCTAAAAAAGAGAAATTTGATTTGTTTCACTCAATGAATCAATAGCTTTTAAACTTTTTAATTTGTCAACTATTGTCTGAGAAATCTTTGTTCTTCTCTTTAGATCTTCAAAAGATAGGAATTTGCTCTCCTCTCTCTCCTTTATAATATTATCAATAACAGCTCCCCCTAATCCTGCAAGTGCAATTAAAGGAACTCTAATCTTTCCATCTTCAATTGTAAATTTAACTCCACCAGATTCATATATATCTATTGGTAAGAACTCCAATCCTCTAGCATACATCTCAACAATGATCTCACAAATAGCCATTTCAGCCTTCTTTTTAACATCCAACTTTGGCTCTTTATTTAAAATCTCTAGATGTGCCTTAGCTGATTCTGGATTTCCCATAATCTCATAATCAAAATCCTCTGCTTTTCTAGATAGATAAGCAGCATAGAAAGCTAATGGATAGTGAACTTTAAAGTATGCTATTCTCATTGCCATCATTACATAAGCCACAGCGTGTCCTTTAGGGAACATATATTTTATTCTTCTACAAGATTCAATATACCACTCAGCTACATTATGTTCTTTCATTAAGTCTGAATATGCTTGCCAACCTTCAGGATTTTTTGTAGGTTGTCCCTTTCTTACAAACTCCATTATCTTAAATGATGTTCCTTTCTCTATACCTTGATCAATAAGATAGTTCATTATGTCATCACGAACTGTTATAACTTGAGAAAGTGTTGCTTGTTTCTGTCTTATAAACTCTTGAGCATTGTTTAACCAAACGTCTGTTCCATGTGATAGCCCTGATATTCTAACTAATTCAGCAAAAGTCTTAGGCATTGTATCTATCAGCATCTGACGTACAAATGGAGTTCCAAACTCTGGCACCCCAAATGTTCCTACAACTGAGTTTATCTGCTCTGGAGTTACACCTAATGACTCTGTGCTTGAAAATATTTTTAGTGTCTCTGGATCTGCAAGTGGAATTGAGTGTATATCCACTCCTGTATACTCCTGTAATAGCTTTATAGTGGTTGGATCGTCATGTCCTAATATATCTAGTTTTACAAGCTGTTCATCCATTACGTGATAATCAAAGTGAGTTGTGATTGAATCATTTTTCTCATCATTAGCTGGTTTTTGTACTGGACAAAATTCATAGATAGTATGATCTCTTGGTACTACTACCATTCCTCCTGGATGCTGACCTGTTGTCTTCTTAGCTCCCTCACACTTCTTAGCAAGTCTAATTATCTCAGCTCTATTATTTTTCATATCATGCTCTTCAAAATACTTTTTAACATAACCTTCAGCATTTTTTTCTGCTAATGTGGAGATTGTTCCTGCTTTAAATACATTCTCTTTTCCAAACATCTGCTCACAATATCTATGTATCTCAGATTGATACTCTCCTGAAAAGTTAAGGTCTATATCTGGAACTTTATCTCCATTGAATCCCATAAATACTTCAAATGGTATTGAGTATCCATCTCTTTTATACATCTGTCCACACTTTGGACATACCTTCTCTGGTAAGTCAATTCCCACTCCCTCTCTCTCTATAAATTCAGAGTGTTTACACTCTGGATTTGTACAGATATAGTGAGGATAAAGGGCATTAACCTCTGTTATTCCCATCATAAAAGCTACAAGTGAAGATCCTACCGATCCTCTTGATCCCACTAGATAACCACTATCTAATGATTTTTTTACCAGCTTTTGTGCAGAGAGATAAAGCACTGAGAATCCATTTCCTATAATGGCATTTAACTCCCTTTCTAATCTTGCTGCAACGATCTCTGGGAGTGGATCACCATAGATTCTATAAGCTTTTTCATAGGTCATCTCTTTTACTATATTCTCAGCATTATCTATTTTAGGTGGATAAAATCCATCTGGAACTGGTTTTATCTTCTCTATTCTATTAGCTATTAGGTTGGTATTCTCTATAACTATCTCTTTAGCTATCTCCTCTCCCAAATAACTGAACTCTTGTAACATCTCATCAGTTGTTCTAAAGAAAAATTTATTATCCACCATATATTGATTTTTTCTAAAAACTGTTCCACTACCATATAGCAAAATACTTCTAATCTTATAATCTTCCTCTTCTAAATAGTGTACATTGGAACTAGCTGTAACCATAATTTCTTTACTCTTTGCCAATTGGTAAAAGTAGCTATTCATACTTTCAATAACTGCAAAAGATGAGATACTTCCTGTTCCATCCTCTTCATAGAGCTCAGCATATGCTCCTTTAGGTAACAGCTCTATATAATCATAAAACTCTATATTTTTTTCTATATTTTTGTAGTCATATCTCATATAATAATCAGATAACTCACTATCATTAGAAAAATGTACAGTTAATGAGTTTCCAATTATTAAGCCCTCTCTATATTTTTGAAGGTGTGACTTTAAAACTCTTGGTTTTTTATTTCCATAATTATCTATATGAGCTTCAGAAACAAGCTTGTACATATTCTTTAATCCAGCTAAATTCTCCACTAACACCATTACATTATGTGTATCTTGCTTTTTTAAATTTATTGGGAATGCTCCTGTGATCTCATTTAAATTTGTAACTCCCTTATCCAAATATCTCTCCATAAATATGATAAACATATTTGCAGTAGCTTGTGAATCATCTACGGCTCTATGGTGACTCTCTAAAGATAATCCCAACACCTTATTTAAGTTTTTCAAACCGAAGCTCTTTAAATCTGGATAAAGATCTCTAGCCATCTGAAGTGTATCTATTACTGCAGGTGTATAATCATAGCCTAACAACCTCTTTACATCTCTTCTTATAAATCCCATATCAAAAGCCGCATTGTGAGCCACCATTGTAGCATCTCCTACAAACTCCATAAACTTTGGCAACACCTCTTCTATAGTAGGCATGTTATCCACCATATCTTGAGTTATATTAGTAAGCTCCTGTATCTTTTGTGGTATAGCTTTCTTTGGATTTACTAGCTGTGAAAATCTATCTATAATTCTATTTCCTTGTAATTTCACTGCTCCTATCTCTATTATCTCATGCTCATGTGAGTTAAGCCCCATTGTCTCCAAGTCAAATACAACAAAATATTCCTCCATAATAGGAGAGTCCTTACAATTTCTTACCATCTCTGCTTCATCATCTACCATATACATTTCACAACCAAGTATTGGTTTTATATCCTTTCCCTTAGCTGCTTTATATGCAAATGGAAAAGCATGAACAACAGAGTAATCTGTAATTGCAACTGCTTGATGTCCGTAGGCAATAGCTTGTTTAATTATGTCAGATATATCTGCTACCCCTACCATTTCACTCATTTTACTATGTGTATGTAGCTCTACCATTTTTAATTCAGATTTATCTACTCTTGACTCCTTAACTCTATCTAATTTATTTATAGAGTTTATCATCATTATCTCTTCATTGTCTGAAAATCTATCTGTCTGTTTCTTTCCACTTATCTTTACATAGTCACCTATTTTTATCTCAAGAGGTTTATTCTTTTCTAAAAATATCTTTGTTGTTAGAGACGTTTTATTGTCAGTTACTCTGATAGTCATAATCACTCTATCATTTTTTATATCTCTTGACTCCAGTGCAAATATCTCTCCTTCAACTACACAAGTATCATCATCATATAGTTCAAAAAACTCCTCTAATGGTATTGATTTCCCTTTAATCTCCTTTGTTTTATTAGCAGAAAATCCACCTTTTGAGAATCCAGCACTCTTTACAAATACCTCTTGCGATTTATTTTTATTAATATTTTGCTGAGCATTTTTTTGATTTTCCATATCTATTTTAGCTGATAAAGTGATAATCTCATTCTGTTTCTCTTTTTCAATTTTAGAAACTTCTTGAGTAAAATCTCCCAATACAAAGTTTACTCTAAAATTATATATTCCAAAATTTTCTAAAATACTTTCTAATTTCTCATCAATCTCTGATTTTTTTAGAATATCTATAGCACTCTGTTCAGCTAACGTTATATTTATATACTTACCTTCAATGGTTATCCTGTATAGATATAAAAAAGATTTAGAAATAGCATTTCTAGCTTTCAATCTTATGATTGCTCTCTCTACTATCTCAATCAATTGCTCCTTTCTTATATCTTTCTCTAAAAAGCTTACTGTAAAATCAACTTCCAGCTCTTTTCCAAAATTTTTCTTTATATTTTCATAAATGATATCTAATTCATTTAGATCATTAACTGAAGGAACAGAACATTTAAATCTCATTTTTTTATTTCTTTGTGAGAATGCAATCTCTGCAACATCTACATTTTTTATTCCCATCTTCCTAAAAATTCCATCTTGTGGTTTTATTCTTATCTCATTTCTATCCATTTGTTCCTCCAAAATAGACTACTTTTCTCCTAATAATCTATCCAATATTATAGCCACAGCAGCTCTAACTGATAGATGGTTATATTTTGTATTTCCTCTAATTGGTTCTAATATATAATCTGACATATCCATTACTTCATCAGTTAAGCCCCAACCTGTTCCAAATAGTAACAAATATGGTCTATCATCTTCAAATATTTTCTTGGATAACTCTCCATATCCTATTGTATTAGGAAATATTCTTGCTGATGTAGTTATAATTACAGGTTTTTGTCCCTCTTTTGCCTCTATCTCAGCTATTGTATCTTCTATGCTATTCATCACTCTAGTTATTGAGAAAGCATCCTCTCTATCCTTATTGAATTGTCCTCCTGTACCTTCTTGCCAGTACCCAATAATTCTCTCTGTCAACATTTTTTGAGCATCTACAGGAACTACTAATCTATATCCAGCTAAATCATATGTTCTACAACTTCTAGATATATCATGAATATCAAAATTTGTAACAGATGTACAAACTACACTATTATTTTTATTATATACAGGATAGTGCACTAAACCCAAATAAATTTTTTCTCTCATATTTTCTCCTACATTTCTACTAAATCTAATTTATATTTTTCTATATCATGAGTATAAACCTCATATGCATATTTCAAATATTCTCTATTTTTTTCTGATAAATCTCTCATTACTTTAGCTGGAGCTCCAACTATCAAATCTCCTTCTTTTGCTTGTAATTTTGGAGTAACAACAGATCCAGCTGCTACTAAACAGTTACTAGGAATTACACTTCCATTTAAGATAATACTCCCCATTCCTATTACACATTCATTTCCAATAGTACATCCATGAATGATGCAATTATGTCCTATAGTTACTCTCTCTCCAATTTTTACTGGATATGGAGTGTCTCCATGTATAGTTGAATTATCCTGAATATTTGAATCTTTTCCTATTGTTACCTTACTCATATCAGCTCTTATCACTGCTCCAAACCATATAGAAACATTCTCTGAAGTAACTACATCACCTATTATAGTTGCATTATCAGCTATATAATTATTTATGCCCAGTTTAGGGATCTTCTCTCCAAATTTATATATCATTATCTTTCCTTTCCAAGTTCCTTTTTTATCTCAACTAAGAGCTTCTTCTCTACTTTACTAAACTCTCTCCCTTTTAGCAACTCTCTTCTTCTAATATAGGTCCTCTTCAAACTCTCTTTCAATCTCCAAGTCTCAATATTTTTATGATGCCCTGATAACAATACTTCTGGGACTTTCAATCCCTCATACTCTGCTGGTCTTGTATACTGTGGATAATCTAAAAGACCATTGAAAAATGAATCATTTTCATAGGACTCTTTCTTTATAACTCCAGGAATTAACCTCGCTATACAATCAGCCATCATCATAGCTGGTAATTCTCCTCCAGTTAAAACAAAATCTCCAATTGAAATTTCTAAATCAACTTTACTCTCTACAACTCTTTCATCTATTCCTTCATAGTGTCCTGCTATGATTGTTATCTCTTCTTCTTTTGATAGAGAAATAGCTAGCTGCTGGTTAAATTTAATCCCTTGAGGAGTGGTATATATAATCTTTCCTTTTACTGTTTCTAAGGCTCTAAATAGTGGCTCTATCTTCATAACCATTCCAGCTCCACCACCAAATGGCATATCATCAGCCTGCTTATGTTTATCATAACAAAAATCTCTAATATTAATTATGTTTATCTCAAGCAATCCTTTTTCTAAAGCCTTACCTATTATACTTTCACTTTTAAATCCTGAAAACATCTCAGGAAAAAGAGTAAGAATATTTATTTTCATACTATTCCTCTTCCATTCCATCATCTTGTTGATATTTTTTACCTTTTTCCTCTTTCATTCCTTCGATTAAATGGATATATATCTCTCTTTTATCAAAGTCTATTCTCTTTACAAACTCACCTATATCTGGAACCATTATCTCTGTTTTCCCTGATTCTATAACAAGAATATCATGGGCAGCTGTTTCAAAAATATCTACAACTAACCCTAACTCCTCATTGTTATCCACATCTATAGCCTTCATATTCAATAGATCATTTAAAAGATACTCATCTTCTCCTATTCCTAATAACTCCCTTCTAACCTTTATTAAACTATTTTTTAACTTTCCAGCCTCTGTTTTATTAGTTATCTCTTCAAACTCTAGAACACACTTATTTCCAACTAAGTGTGATGCTGATTTTACTGTAAGGATTCTTTGATTATTAGAGTCACTCTCTATAACTATTCTATTTCCTAAAAGTATCTCTATATTCTCTATATTTGATACAACTTTTACAGCTCCTTTTAAATGATGAGTTCCTGATATTTTTCCAATTATTAAAAGTTCCATGCACCCTCCTAATCTAAAAACTCAACATTTACATTAAGTTTATCTTTTACTCCAGCAGCTTGCATAACTCCTCTTATAGCATTTGCTGTCAATCCATTTTTCCCAATTACTTTTCCCATCTCTCCTTGAGCAACATTCACTTTAAATACTACAGTATCATCTACCATATCATATGTAATTCTTGTTTCTGAATTATTATCTACTAACTCTCCTATGATGTATCTAATTAATTTCTCTAACTTTTCCATTTTTTCCTCCCTATTTTTTATTTATATAAAGTGAACCTTTCCAAGTTCCCTCTTCAATTATTTTTGCTTCTACTCCATAATTTTTATCTAAATCTTCAATAATAGCTCTTGCATAATCTTTGAAATCATCAGTTGAGATTACATTTAAAAGTCCTGCATTAGCATCTACTGTTCTCACAACTCCTATTCCTTCATAAGCTTCTATTATCTTATTGATAAAATCTATGTCCTCTTTTCTACTTTGAATTAAAAATTCATAACTTGTTAACATAGTTCCTCCAATATTTTAAAATAGAGAGTGATGCCACTCTCTAAATCCTATTTATTTTCAAAAATTGAAATCAAGTTCAAGAAATCATCAATTGATAAGTTCTCTGCTCTCTCATTTTCAGCTATTCCAGTCTTTTCTAAAACAACTCTTAACTCATCTTTAGAATATCCTAAACTTGAGAAGTTATTCAAAAGATTTTTTCTTTTATTAGCAAAAGCTGCCTTAACATATTTAAAGAAAACCTCCTCTTGAATCTGATTTTCATATCTCTTATCTTTATATAGTTTAATTGACATAAAAGCTGAATCCACTTTAGGAATTGGTGTGAAAAATTCCTTTGGAATAGTGAATAGATACTCAGCTTCACCATAATATTCAACAGCTAAAGTCAAAACACTTCTCTCTTTTCCTTTTTTGGCACAAATTCTCTCTGCCACTTCTTTTTGAACCATAATATATATCTCATCTATTATCTCTCTATTTTCAATTAGTTTATTGATTATAGGTGATGTTATATAATAAGGTATGTTGGCAACAACCTTAGTCCCTTGACCTACATACTCTCTTAAATCACTCTCTAGTACATCATTCATTACAAGAGTATACTTGGGATTTTTACCAAATTTCTTTCTTAATATTTTTTCCAAATCTCTATCTATTTCAACAGTTACAACTTTTTTAGCTGTGTCCAAAAGTAGTGCTGTCAAAGCTCCTTCACCAGGTCCTATCTCTAAAACAGTATCCTCAGCTTGAACATTTGAGACTTCCATAATCTTTCTCAACACTTCTCTCTGATCAGTTAAAAAGTTCTGTCCAAATTTTTTCTTATGTTTAAAGGACATTTTCCCTCCAATTAATTTTTTACAACTACTCCTATGTAAGGTAAATTTCTATAATATTGATCATAATCTAATCCATATCCTATTACAAACTCATCAGGAATTTCAAATCCTACATACTCACCTTTCATTTCAACAGTTCTTCTACTAGGTTTATCTAATAGAGTACAAACTTTTAAAGATTTAACTCCTCTATCTTGGAATAATTTTTTTACGTGACTTAAAGTTAATCCAGTATCAATTATATCTTCAACTATCAAGATATCCTTATCTTTTAAATCAATAGTAGTATCTTTTGAAATTTTGATTACACCAGTACTCGTTGTTCCAGAGTAACTAGAAACACTCATAAAATCAATCGCAAGAGGTAGATTTATCTCTTTTATAAGATCACTCATAAAAACTATAGAACCTTTTAATAGCCCAATAACTACTAATTCTTTCCCTTGATAATCTTTCTCAATCTCTTTAGCTAATTCTTTAATTCTTTTCTCAATCTCTCCTCTAGTCAAAAGAGTTTTAATAGTATGCTCCACTCTATATCCTCCTTTTAAAATACAACTTTGAAAAATTATATTTTAATAAAATCAATTACGATATATTTTATCATTTAATCTAGAAATTATCAAGTAATTATTGATATTTTATGTATCTTATGATATTATCATTATTGTAAAGAAATTAAAATTATGGAGGAATTAATGGATAAAAAATTGATTTCTATTTGGGGTGGAATAATTTTAGGCTTCATTTTGTTGGGGGTATTTTTTCTAAATATCTTTCAAATCATCTACTTTAATGAAAAATACTATAAGGTACCTGATCTAAAAACATACACTTTAGAAAGAGCTCAAGAGATGTTAAAGGGAAGTGAACTTCATATCAGAGAGGTGGGAGAGGAATTTTCTGATTTTCCAATAGGTGAGATATTTTTACAAGAACCTGAAGCTGATGCTATTGTTAAAAAGAATAGAAATATTAAGGTTTGGATAAGTAAGGGATCTGCTCTTATTGATGTTCCCAATCTAACAGGAGTGAACTTTTTAGATGCAAAGGTTATTGCTGAACAAAAGGGACTTATTATTGATAAGGTTGTATCTATAAAGACTCAAGGTATGTATAATGAGGTGGTAGCAACTGATCCTCCTACTAATACATTGATGACAAAAGGTCAGAAAATATCATTTCTTATAAATAATTCAGAACAAGTAGCTGAAATTAAAATGCCTGATTTAATTGGTAAGAGTTTTGACTCAGCTTTAGACCTTCTTACTAAAAATGCACTTATAGTTGGAAATGTTGAATTTTCTTCTGTACCTGAAGTTAAGAAAAATGTTATAATAAAGAGTAGTGTAAGTGCTGGAAGTAAAATTCCTGCTGGATCATCTATTGATTTAGTTATAAATAATTAAACTACTTTAGGAGGTATTAAAATTAAGGGAAGAGTAATAAATAAAATACAGGGATTCTACTATGTTAAATGTGAAGACAATGTTTATGAGTGTAAGTTAAGAGGTATTTTAAAAAGAAAAGAGAGTAAAGATAACTGTGTCGTTGGAGATATTGTGGAGATTTCTGAAGACAATTCTATTACAAATATCTATGAAAGAAAGAATTTAATTGAGAGACCTTTAGTAGCAAATATAGATTATCTTGTAATACAATTTGCTGGAAAGGATCCAGATATTGACTATGAAAGATTAAACATTTTACTTTTGAGAAGTTTTTTCTATAAAATAAAACCAATAGTTATCATCAATAAGATTGATCTGCTCACTGATGAAGAGTTAGACGAAATAAGAGAGAGATTAAGATTTTTAGAAAAATTAGATATAATATATTTTTTAATCTCACAGAAAAAAAATATTGGAATAAATGAGTTAAAGCTATTCTTAAAAGATAAAATTACTGCTTTTGGTGGTCCAAGTGGTGTTGGAAAATCAAGTATCATAAATCTCTTACAAAATGAGAAAAAACTTGAAACAGGTGAAACGAGTAAGCGTCTTAGAAGAGGGAAGCATACTACAAAGGATACCAATCTTCTTGAATTGGTAGATGGTGGTTATATAATTGATACTCCTGGTTTCTCTTCAGTAGAACTTCCAGATATAAAAGATGCTCAGGAACTGATAGCTCTTTTCCCTGAGTTTGAAAATAGAAATGCTTGTAAATTTAACAATTGTTTGCATCTTAACGAACCTTTTTGTAAAATAAAAAATGCTGTAGAGAGTGGTGATATAAGCAAAGAGAGATATGAATTTTATAAAAAAGTTTATGATAAATTAAAATATGAGAGGTGGAATAGATATGAGTAACATAAAAATAGCTCCTTCTATATTATCTGCTGATTTTAGCAAATTAGGAGAAGAGATTATAGCAATTGATAAGGCTGGTGCTGATTATGTACACATTGATGTTATGGACGGGATTTTTGTTCCTAATATCACTTTTGGTGCTCCTGTTATAAAAGCTATAAGAAATAAAACTGAATTAGTTTTTGATGTTCATTTAATGATAGATAAACCTGAAAGATATATTGAAGATTTTGTTAAGGCTGGTGCTGATCTAATTACTGTTCATGCTGAGTCAACTACACATCTACATAGAGTTATTCAACAGATTAAATCATTTGGAATTAGAGCTGGTATTTCTTTAAATCCTGCAACTCCCATTGATTTTCTTAAATATATAATTAATGATTTAGATATGGTTCTTGTTATGAGTGTTAACCCTGGATTTGGTGGACAAAAGTTTATAGAGAGTTCTATACAAAAAATAAAAGATGTTAGAGCTTTAAGCAAAGATGTTGATATCCAAGTAGATGGTGGAATTACTGATGCTACAATTGGAAAATGTATAGAAGCTGGTGCCAATATATTTGTGGCTGGCTCTTATGTTTTCTCTGGAGACTATAAAGAAAGAATAGAAAATTTAAAGAGAGGTTAATATATGACTGTGATGACTGAAAATATTAATAAAGTAAATGAAATATTAGAAAACTTTTATAAACTATTTTATAAAACTGAAGATATGGCTCTTAAAAGAGGTATAAAATGCTTAACTCACACTGAGTTACACCTAATTGAAGCAATTGGTGGAGAATCTCTTACTATGAATGAACTTTCTGATAAAATTGGAATAACTATGGGGACTGCTACTGTAGCTGTATCTAAGCTTACAGAGAAGGGATTTATCACTAGAATCCGTTCAAATTCTGATAGAAGAAAGGTATATGTCTCTTTAACTGATAAGGGAAGTAAAGCTTTAACTTATCACAATAACTATCATAAAATGATTATGTCTAGTATAACTGAAAATATAGCTGATAAAGATCTAAGTCATTTTATTGAGATCTTTGAATTAATTCTTGGTGCTTTACAAGAGAAAACTGATTACTTCAAACCACTTACAATTGTTGATTTTGCTGTTGGTGAAAAAGTGTCAATAGTTGAGATAAAGGGAACTCCTATTGTTCAAAAGTACTTTGCTGGTCATGGAATTGAAAACTTTAGTGTTGTAGAGGTTATGCCTCACTCATCTAAAGAGGTGTTTGTTATAAAATCTCCTACTGGTGAGATTGTTGAATTAGATATTTTAGATGCTAAAAATCTAATTGGTATAAAAGCTGACTAAAGATGGTGATATATAATGTTTTATATTGATGGAGTATCTTTAAATAAGATAAAAGAGGAACTTAAAAATAATCTTACTGGAAAAAAAATCAATAAAATTACAAAAAATACAGAGTCTTCTCTATCAATATACTTTGGTAAAATGGAGCTTGTATTTTCATGTAATCCAAATTTTCCAATATGTTACATTACAAATTCAAAAGAGGGAATTCTTGAAAGTAGTGCTGGTTTGGCAGCCAATATGAAGAAACACCTCCTCAATGCTATGTTAACTGATATCGTTCAATTGGGATTTGATAGAATACTTAATTTTAAATTTTCTAAAATCAATGAACTTGGAGAAATCAAGAACTACAATATCTATTTTGAAATTATGGGAAAATACTCAAACTTTATCTTTACAGATGAAAATGATAAGATAATTGATCTTCTTAAAAGATTCTCTCTTGAAGAGAATAGATTGAGAGCACTGTTCCCAGGTATTAGTTATGAACAACCAATTATTGAGAAAAAAATGTCTCCTCTTGAACTAGATGAAAAAAGATTTATAGAGTTTTCAGAAAATGAAACTCTTTTAAAGAATGTAGAAGGGATTGGAAAAATTCTTTTACAAAGTCTCAACAGTTTTCAAGATTTTAAAGATATTTTAAATAGCAACTTAGCTCCAAAAATATTTTTAAATAGTAAAAGAATTGTCCTAGCTACTGTTCTTAATATTGCTCCAAAATCTAAATATGATGAGATTTTAGGGTTTGATTCGTTCAGAGAGATCATTAACTACTACATCTCTTCTGAAAACCTTTCAAGTAGTTTTGATTCATTAAAAAGTCAACTTATGGACAACATTATAAAAAGAATTAAAAAAGATGAGAAAATACTTAAAGTACTAGCTAAGGAGAAAGAGGATAAGATTGATTATAAGAAATATAAGGAGCAAGGGGATATTCTAGCTTCTTGTATATACTCTGTAAAAAAAGGTATGTCTTCAGTAGATGCTTATGATTTCTATAACGATACTATGATAAAAATACCTCTAGAGCCACAACACACACCTCAAGAGAATCTTGAAAAAATCTATAAAAAGTATAATAAATTAAAAAGAGGGATTGAAGCTAACTCTAGAAGGGTAATTGAGGTTTCTCAAGATTTAGATTATCTAAATAGTATCAAACTTTTTATTGAAACAAGTAATGATATTAGTAATTTAAGATTGATACATGAGGAGCTTATATCTCAAGGATATTTAAAACAAAATAATAAAAAAGGAAAATCTAAAAAACAGAATAGAGAGATTGGTTATGGAGTAGTTGAAGGTGAAAACTACAAAATTTTATATGGTAGAAACAATATAGAAAATGACAATCTGACTTTTAAAGTCGCTGATAAAAATGACATCTGGTTACATAGTAAAAATATTCCAGGTTCTCATGTCATTATAAAGTGTGAACAGTTAACTGATGATATACTTTTTAGAGGGGCAGAGATTGCTGCTTTTTATAGTAAGGGCTTCACTGGAGATAAGATAAGTGTTGACTATACTCAAAAAAGATATATCAATAAACCAAAGGGTGGTAAACCTGGTTTTGTTACCTATATCAATGAAAAAAATAT
This sequence comes from Fusobacterium sp., assembly GCA_020024915.1. Lineage (GTDB taxonomy): Bacteria > Fusobacteriota > Fusobacteriia > Fusobacteriales > Fusobacteriaceae > Fusobacterium_A. Next base: position 15,990 of record JAHHSZ010000027.1, read on the forward strand.
CCTTGTTGTAAAACCTGAAAAACTATCAGATTAAAATAACTTAAAAGAGTAAATGAAAAGGAAAAAAATTACTTTAATGTAACTTTTTTCGTAACTACTCAGCTGTGAATTTTTACAAAAAACAAAAAATAGCCAAATAGAGGGAGTTTTCAACATTTTTGTTGAAGGCTCCCTTTCTATTCAACTACTGGTAACATAATTTCACATAAATCAAATATACTCTTTAGCGCTGCATATTGAGTTTGTCCATTTTTCTTCATTGTAGCAATATATCCTCTTATTCTACAATAAATTTGACTTCCTAATTCACTTCTAAATGCTCCTTGGATTTTACTCTTTATCTTTACATTCCTCACTTCTCGTTCTGCTACATTGTTGGTAAAAAGCTTTACGTTTCTTTCTTCAAAAAATCTTAAAACATCTTCATACCTACTCAATCTTTTCAAAAGATTAAATGCTTTACTATGCCTTTTTTTAGTTTCTAGTATATCTGTTTGATAGTAAGCTTTTTCCTCTTGTTTACTTGCCTCAATTAAAGATGCATATCTTTCATAAATTCTTCTTTCTTCTTCCTGGGAAATCTCTTCTTTTTTCTCAATTCTTTCTTTTAAATTAAGAATAAATTCCCTTATTTTAGCTGGAAATTTTAAGTTAGTATTGTCTTCTATACTTTGAAGTTCTCTTAAAAAATGTGCCCAGCATAAAGAATGTAGAATCTGAGGATAGCAATCATAAGCATACCAACAATCATGCGATAAAATTCCACTAAATTTAGGTAAAACACCAGCTTCTTCTATTGCTTTTTTTCCTCTATTAGGATGAGAAGTAAGAACTGTATAATTCTCATTTGAGCAAGAGTGAATCCAATGATTTTTCCCATTAACTTTAGTACCTGTTTCATCTGCATGAAGAACACTGACTTTTTTTAATTCATCTTTAAAGAAATTTTCTACTTTTTCAAGAGAAGTAAATGCTTTTTTAAGAGTATTTGCAATAGTTCCTTGACTTAAATTTATACCAAAGATATCTTTAAGGAATTCTTGAATTTTATTATATGGAAGTGCATGATAAATATTTAAATTTGTAATCAAAGCTCTGATATTAGCGCCATATTGAGTTGGATTAGTTACATTACTTGGAAATTCTGAACTAACCTTCTTTTTACAATGAGGACATGTTTTAACTTGTGAACGATATTCAGTGATAAGAACATTGATATTTGGAATATCAAAAACTTGTCTAGTTTTAACGTCTTCGATTTCAGTGTCTTTTAATGTAGAATTACAATGAGGACAAGAACATAGTTCAAGATCTACAACGAAATCAGGATTATTAGTTTTATCAAGGGTAGAACCTTTATGACCTTTTTGTCCACCAGAAGGTTTATTGCTTTTCTTTCTAAGAGACCTATCTTTTTTTTTAACAAATCTATCAGAAGAAGGAGGAAGGCTACTATTAGAGCTATTCATATTAAGTTTAGCTTTAAGCATAGCATTTTCCTCTCTAAGTAATTTGTTTTCTTTTTCTAATTCTTCAATTTTAGCAAGAGCTTTTCAAGTCTATCTAAAAGTTTTTCAAAAGTCAAATTTTCCATAAAGGTTCACCTCTTTGCTTGTTAAGTTTTTACTTAAAATGAAAAAGCTCCTGCTATTTTTATTGGATATTGTGCAGTTGCTATTGCTTTATTTGCTAATACAACATCACATCTCATCTCTATAGCCAAAGCTGCATCAGAAGGTTTTCCTATTCCTGCATCAACAACTTTATTATTTTCTAATAACATCTCAACAAGTGGTTTTGTCAAAATTCTTCTGTTTGAGCCAATAGGTGATCCTAAAGGTATAACTGCTACTGCTCTTGTATCTTCCAATGTAAGCCTTGCTGATCCACTTCCAATTACTGCTACTTTTTGATCTGATGTTTTCTCTCTTTTTATAATAATTTTATTTTTTATAGCCCAATCTCCAACAAAGCTTTCTAATTTGCCTATTGTTACTACTTCACCCTTGATTCCTAATATACACTTTCCTTCACATTAAGTTTCTTGAGAACAAACTCTTTCACATATAGCTGATAAATTTGAGTACCTTCCTGTAATCTCACTTGCCCCTTCAATATCTCTATTTTTTATTTTTTGAACAAAATTAGGTATATCAATTGAAACTGGACATCCATTAATACATAGTGGATTTTTACAATTCAAACATCTTTCTGCTTCTTTTTAGGCTTTATCTATATTATATCCCAAACAAATTTCATCAAAATTTTTATTTCCTATCTCTGGATTTTGCTTCTTAACAGGAACTCTTTCCTTTACTTCATCTAACTCTAAATGTATAGTGCAAGAGTCATTATGATGTGTTTCTCTATCCTTTATCTTTAATATCTTTCTGCCCTCTTCTATTTTATACATTTTTTACTTTCTAATAGTCCCATCTCAGTCAACCTTATCTCCATCAAATTCTGGAACTATCAACACAAGTAAATTTAACCTATTGTCTATAGAACTCTGCAAACTCCACTCATTCCTGTTCCAACTATCATTAATGGATTTAAGCTTACCATATTTGGTAAATTATACTCCCTACACTTCATAAAAGTAAACTTCATCATTATCATAATAGGACCTATTACAACTGCTTGATCATATTTTTTCTTCAACTATTAATTTCTCTAATAATTGAGTAACATTTTCCTTGTACTCCATAACTTCCATCATCTGTATAAATATGTACATTAGCTAATTTCTTTAACTCATTTTCTAATATATTATCAGCTCTTTTATTCTAGCACTTATTATTAATCTACTGGTATTCTATTTTTATTAAACCACTTTACTTGAAGATAGATTGGTACTATTCTTACTCCTCTAGCTATAAATATATGCTTTTTCTCTTTAAATTCAGTTAATTCTTTATCTAAAAATTCATTTGGTTGTCCTAGAGGTCCCACAACATCTTAAAAATAATCATCCTCATTGTAGTCAGACATTTTTTTGTCTCATCACCAACTACTTGAAGAACAATAGCAACACTCCCTACTTCTTTATCATAATCCACATATAGTCAGTGGAATTCTCTCTCCATACTCGTCTGTTTTTACAGTTAAAAATTGCCCTAGCTTTGCTTCATATGCCAATTCTTTAGCTTCTATATCCATATAACAATATTTTCACTTAACCACTTCTTTTTTAAGATTTTATACATAGTCTACTCCTAATATTATTTTAATATTTTTTCTATCTCAAATAATAA
>JAHHSZ010000028.1 GCA_020024915.1 Fusobacterium sp.
TTTTAACATCAGATTGGAAGTTATATTCAGATAATTTATAGTCAATTCTCATTTGTTGTAATTTATATTTTAATAAAAATTTTCCTTTTTAAATTTAACAGTTCTATTCCTCATTGGAAGATAAGCAATATAAGTTATAATAATATATATTAACTCTGCAACAATGATGTAATTAGGCCACTCTCCAAAATAGTTTAATGGAGATGAAAATGATGGTAATCTATTTATATATAGGTAATTTGTACTCAGTTTATCATTAATAAAGTAGACTCCAAGAGCTATTAAATTAATAGAAAAGAAGGCTGAAAAATACCCACCTAATGTAGGTCTAAATTTGAAATGTACATATGCATAAATCACTGCAAATAATATATAAAAATGTGTAATGAAAAAACTCAAAGTCATAAAATTAGGAAATGAGTACTTTATATCTGGTGTAATAATTGCAAAAATAGCTCCTAAACTCCAATAATAACAGAGTTGAAATAAAGTATTAGAACCGCTTAGCATCATAATTATAATAAAAATTAGAGTTATATTACAGAGATGAAGTGGTAAAAGTTGAGAGATACTTTCGCTATTATACATATATCGATAAAATAGTTCACTGATTTTAAGTAAAAATATTGCTACTGCTGTAATCTTTGCAAGCCGTTTTTTATTAAAAAAGTTAGCAATAATTATTAAAAAAATAAAAAATAAAATATTGGAAAAAATTATCCAAAAATGTTCACTACTAAAAACCTTAAAATTCTCCATACCAAAATCCCCCTTTTATCTATGAAATCCTAAATCTGCAGGATTATAATCTCCAGAAATATAATGGATATTTCCACCATTGTTTTCAAAGATTTTTCTAGCTCTTATAACCTTTAAGATCAGCTCTACTGTTTCTGGTGCTAAATTATCTCTCTTATACATACCTTTTGACCAGAAGTAGAGAACTAAATTACTATCTCCATAGATATTTTTATAGTTTAATTCTGTTGCAATATTAATAGCTAGCAAAAGACCCAATAATTCACCAAAGTTATTAGTTTTTTCCTTTCCAAGATAGATATTATCGAATTTATTAGTGGTATATCCCAATGTGTTATGATGTAATAAAGATCTTCCATTTTCGTCAGTTACTCTTGTCTCTACTCCAATACCTCTACCAGTTCCAGCATCAAAATATATTCCAGAAGAAAGATTTTTTTGAATCTCTCTCTTTACTTCAGCTTTTTTTTCATAGTTAGCTCCATTGGATAACCAAAGTTTTCCTTCTGCCATACTTGAAAAAGATTTATATCTCGCTTTTCTCCCAGACACAATTAACTTGCATTCGTCCCAAGTTTCAACTATTCCACTTTTATTTTCATTTTCTAAGAAATATGCATAAATTTTTTTTGCCACACTTTTCCTCCTAAAATGTATTCATAGAGATATCTTAGCTCATAAATTAAAATTTTACAATTTTTTTTTGAAACAAACAAAAAATAGTTGCACAAAATTAAGAAGTATGATAGAATAACTTCGATATTAAGAAAAATTTTTGTAGGAAGGTGAAAATATGAGAAAAGAAATTCATCCACAATATAATGTAGTAACTGTTGAGTGTACTTGTGGAGAAAAATTTGAAACAAGATCAACGTATGCTAAAGGGAGTGAACTTAAAATAGCAGTATGTTCAAAATGCCATCCATTTTATACTGGAAAGGCTAAATTTATTGATGCAGCTGGAAGAGTTGATAAATTTAATAAAAAATATAGCATTAAAAAATAGTTTATTAAGGGAAAGTAGGGTTAATATCCTACTTTTTTTATAAAAATATATTTAAGGAGGAATGATATGGCAGTAATAGAGATTAATCACCCATTAATTCAGCATAAATTAACATTGATGAGAAGTGTAGATACTGACACTAAATCATTTAGAGAAAATTTAAATGAGATTGCTAAACTCATGACATATGAGGCAACAAAAAATTTAAAATTACAAGATAAAGAAGTTACAACACCTCTCATGACAACAACAGGTTGTGAATTACAAGATAGATTGGCAATCATACCAATATTAAGAGCTGGATTAGGAATGACAGATGGAATATTGGATCTTATGCCAACAGCTAAAGTTGGTCATATAGGAGTGTATAGAAATGAAGAGACATTAGAACCTGTATATTACTATTGTAAACTTCCTGTAGATATAACTTCAAGAAAAGTAATAGTAGTTGATCCTATGTTAGCAACAGGAGGATCTGCTGTATATGCAATAGACTATTTAAAAAATCAAGGAGTAAAAGATATTACATTTATGTGTCTTGTTGCTGCTCCAGAGGGAATTGCAAAACTTTTAAATAAACACCCAGATGTAGCTATATACACAGCTAAAATAGATCAAGGGTTAACAGCTGAAGGATATATTTATCCAGGATTAGGAGATTGTGGAGATAGAATATTTGGAACTAAATAGTTATCAATTAATAAATATTTTTTAATGTATAAAAAAGGGAGATACCAAGTATTTCTCTTTTTTTTATATCCAAAAAATATTTGAAAAATAATTGTATAAATACTTTAATTTATAGTGTATAAGTGATAAAATTTATATATAAAATGATTGAAGAGGGAAAATATGAAGAGTAAACTTTTGAAGTTATTATCAGATAATAAAAATGTGATAATAGGGGAAGAGAAATATATTGTAGCTGCAGTTCTTATAGCTATGTTTGTGATGGATGGAGAGGAGTACATAGTATTAGAGAAGAGAGCCTCACAGATAAAACAGGGTGGAGAGATCTCATTTCCAGGTGGAAAATATGATATAGCAGATTTAACAACAGAAATTACAGCTTGTAGAGAAACCTATGAAGAGTTGGGAATAGATAGAGAGAAGATAGAGATACTGGGAAAATTTGGAAGTTTGATCACAACGAGAGGAATGCTACTAGATATCTATGTTGGACAATTAAATATAAAAAATGTAAAAGAGATGAGATTTAATATTAATGAGGTGGAGAAACTTTTATTTGTTCCAATTAAATTTTTTAAGGAGAATGAACCAAGGATAGAAAAGATAGAGATGAAAAATGTCCCTATGTTTTCGCCTAGTGAACTGAAACTACCTAAAAGGTATGGAAACTCTTGGACAGGATATTTTAGAGATGTATACTTTTATAATTATCAAGAAGAGGTAATTTGGGGAATTACAGCAGAAATTATATATGAGTTTATACAGAAGTATAGCTAACCTGGAGAAAAAGTGATATAATGTAGAGGAAAATAGTATAATAGGAGGTTGTTAAAGATGATATTAAGCAGAGAAACAGCTGCAAGAGTGATAGAAGAGTTAAAACTTCAAGGTAAAAAAGTAGTGTTTACAAATGGATGTTTTGATATTTTACATGTAGGACATTTAAGATATTTAAATGATGCTAAAAAACAGGGAGATGTATTGATTGTAGGAGTTAATTCAGATAGCTCAGTAAGAAAGTTAAAAGGTCCAACTAGACCAATTAATAATGAAATTGATAGAGCAGAGATGTTATCAGGATTAAAAGCAGTGGATTTTACATTGATATTTGATGAACTTACACCTATAGAGACATTGGAGAAAATAAAACCTTCAATACATGTAAAAGGAGGAGATTATAAAAAAGAGGAGCTACCAGAGACAGCTACAGTGGAAAAAAATGGTGGTGAAGTAAGGATTTTGTCATTCATAGAGGGAAAATCAACTACTAATATAGTAAATAAAATACAGTTTAGAGATGGTGAAATTAAAAATGGTAAAGGAAATAATGAGTAAGATACTCACTTTTGAAGAGCTAGATAGATTAGCAGAAAAATTAGCTGATTTTTCTAGTGAAAGTACAGTGATAGCTCTTATAGGTGATTTAGGAACTGGAAAAACTACATTTTCACAGAAATTTGCTAAAGCTTTGGGAGTAAAGGAGCAGATAAAAAGTCCAACATTTAACTATGTATTAGAGTACTTAAGTGGAAGATTACCATTTTATCACTTTGATGTATACCGTTTGGGTGAAGCAGAAGAGATATATGAGATAGGTTATGAAGACTATTTAAATAGCGATGGAGTCCTTTTAATTGAATGGGCTAATATAATAGAGAGTGAACTTCCTAAAAAATATATTGAGATTAAAATAAACTATCATACTGAAAATACTAGAGAAGTGGAGTTGCAGTATATAGGAGATGAAATGAAAGATAAGGAGATGTTGGAATATGTTGGTTTTAGCTATTGATACAGCTACAAAGATAGGAAGTGTAGCTCTTTATGATGATAAGGTTGGAGTAATAGGAGAGTTAAATATATATGTTAAAATAAACCACTCAGCAGTTATAATGTCAATGATAGATAATCTATTTAAAATGACAAAACTAACTATAAATGATGTGGATAGAGTAGCTATAACAGTTGGACCAGGATCGTTTACAGGAATAAGAATAGGAGTGGCTGTAGCGAAAGGACTATGTTATGGAACAGAAAAAAGTATTGTTGGAATAAATGAATTAGATTTATTAGCTAACAATATAGAGGGATTTCAAGGGGTGATTGTATCATTAATAGATGCAAGAAAAGAGAGAGTATACTACTCTATATATGAAAAAAATAGTGAATTAAAAAGAGTAAGTGATTATAAAGATGGGGAGATAAGAGAGTTATTAGAAAGCTTAAAAGGAAAGACTCCAATTTTTTGTGGAGATGGAGCTATAGCATATGAGAGCATAATTAGGGAGATTTTAGGAGAAGATGCTAAAATAGTTACTAGAGCTAACTCAATTCCAAGAGCTGCAATAGCAGGGCAGTTATCAATTACAAGAACTGGAGATAATGTATATATTTTAGAGCCTTTTTATGTAAATAAATCTCAAGCAGAAAGAGAAAGAGAAGAGAGACAAGAACTGTTAAATTGTTTCTAAATAAATTAAGATAAATTATGATACTTAAATTCAAATGGAGGGAACTTTATGTTAGTAAAAAAGTGGAGATGTACAGTTTGTGATGAGTTATTTGACTATGATAAAAAACCATCTAGTTGTCCAGTATGTGGAGTTGGGCAGGAGCTTTTTGAATTAGTAGAGGTAGAGGTATCAGAAAACTCAATAGAAAAGGAGGTGGATATATTAATAATTGGAGGTGGAGTTGCAGCTGTAAATGTGGCAGATGCAGTTTCTAGTAGAAATAAAAAAGCTAGAATAACGATAATTTCCAAGGAAAGATATCTACCATATTACAGAACAAGATTAACAGAGATAATAGATAATGAGATTCCTATGGAGAGAATGCTGATAAAAAAAGAGAGTTGGTATGATGAAAGAAATATCAAGTTATTACTTGAAGAGGAGGTTATCTCTGTAGCAACAGATGAGAAATTTGTTGAACTGGCTAGTGGGAAAAGATTAAATTATGATTCTTTAGTAATAGCTAGTGGGGCTAGATGTTGTGTTCCACCATTTGAAAATAGAGATCTAAAAAATGTTAGAGTTATAAGAGAGATGGCAGAAACTTATGATATAATTGATACAGCTAAAAAATCTAAAAAAGTAGTTGTAATAGGTGGAGGAGTTTTAGGACTTGAGGCTGCTTGGGGATTCAAAAATTTAGGTTTAGATGTGACTGTACTAGAAGTTATGCCAAGGGTTTTGCCAAGACAATTGGATGAAAAAGGTAGCGAATTATTAGAAAAATTGATAAAAACTTCTGGAGTAAATATTATGACAGGAGTAGAAGTTAAAGGATTTGTAGGTAATGAGTGTGTAGAGAAAGTAGTGTTGAAAAATGGAGTTGAATTAGATACTGATTTGGTTATAATCAGTGCTGGTATTGCTCCGAATAAGGAGTTTATGCTTTCTACTAAGGTTGCTGTAAATAGAGGTATTATAGTAAATGAGAAGATGGAAACATCTATAAAAGATATTTATGCTTGTGGAGATATAGCTGAATATAATGGAAAGATAATAGGATTGTGGCAAGTAGCTATGGAACAGGGAAAAATTGCAGGTGCCAATATTTGTGGTGAAGAAAAAATTTATAGTGAGCAGATACAACCACTTAGCTTTGAAGGAATGAATACACAACTTCTTTCCATTGGAAATATAACTGATTCAGGTGAGACAGTTATAGACTATAATGCAGAGAAAAGTATCTATAGAAAGTTTTTCTTTAAAAATGAAATTCTAGTAGGGGCACTATTAATAGGTGATACTGGAAAATCGGTGGCAGTGATAAAAGGAGTAAGAGAGGAAGTTAGAAGAATCCAGATCCTAACAAAATTATATAATTAAAGCTTGGCTTTTTTTAGAAAATGCTGTACAATATAAAAAAACAATTTCTGACTACTAAAATTAAGAGTTTTGAACATTATCAGAAATTAGGAGGAAGAATTGAATAGGTTAATAAACTTAAATGACGCAACTTTTTCTGAATACTTAAGTAGTGAAGAGGAGTTAGTAATACTTAATTTTGTAACAGAGTGGTGTGGTCCCTGTAAGATGTTACTTCCTATTTTAGAAACAATATCTACAGAAGAAAAGATAAAAGTATTCAAGGTAAATGTTGATGAAAATCCAAACTTAGCCTATGAGTTTGGAATAACTAGTGTTCCTGTAACCATATTTTTTGGTGAAGGAAGTAGAATATGCCAATTAAATGGAATGAAATCAAAAGAGGAACTGAGAGAAAAATTAAGGGAATTGAGATAGATAGAGCTCTTGATTTTGATAATTAAGTTAAAAATTAAAGAGAGGGAAATCGTTTTTAAACATATGAAAAATATGATTTTAGAGATGATTTCTTCTTTTTATTTTATTCTTTCAAATAAATTTTAGACAAAATAAATAAAGATATGATATAATTATCTAATAATATTCAGTTTGTAGAGAGGATTAGATTATGAGGGATAGGATAAGATTAGCAGTAGCATTCATAGTTGTATCATATATAGTTTTTGGAATAAAATTGGAAGAGATTCCAGCAGTTTCAAATTTATCTTCTTCAGCCACTCAAATCGAGTTGAAAAAAGAGAGAGAAGGGGCAATATTAGCAGGAACAGATGAGGTAGAGATCGATCTATTAAATAATACATTAAAAGCAAAAAATGGAATAAATTTAAAACAGGGAGATTTAGAATTAAAAGCTTATGATATAAGAAGAGACATTGAAAAGAATAGAGCTTATGTGAATGGAGAGCTTCAAACACTTTTTTCTAATGAGGTAGGAGACTTGAGCCTACAGTCATTAGATGGTGGGAATGTGTCACTTGCAGGAACAGATGGGGAATTTTATAAAAATTTTGGATATTTAGATATTTCTAAGGTAACTGGAGCTGAAGTACCAAATAATAATATATATTTTGGTGGGGATAAGATTCAGTATAAAGATAATAAAATTTTCATAAATGATGGATGGCTTACAACGGATTTTAACATAATGAAAACGAAAGATCCAAATGATGCAGGATATCATTTCTTATCTGAAAATATAATAATAGAGCCAGATAAGCAAATTACTTTAAAAAATAGTGATTTCTTTCTTGGAGATAAAAACAAACTACCATTTAAATTTCCTTGGTATAGAACTAATATAAGACAAGGATCACAAGTTCCATTATTTCCTCAATGGGGAACAGATGACTACTATGGTTGGAATGTTTCTTGGGGATTCTTATATGGAGATAGAGGAGATAAGTATAGAGGGGGATTTGCTCCTAAATTTGCTGATACTATGGGTGTTTTAGTTGGTAGATGGGAAAACTGGTACAAAACTGATAACTTTGGAACTGTGAAACTGAATGTAGATGATTGGTTAGTCCATTCTAAAGAGAAAAGTTTAGATACAAGTAAATTAAATTATGTGAAAGATGCTGGGAAGTATATAGAGCATGAAGAGAAAAAGAAAAGATATAGAGTGAATTATACTCATGAATATGATGCAGAGTATGGAAAACTTTATTTTAACACTATAAATGCAACTTATAATATGATACCTAGGTTGGAAGATATAGTAGTAGACTATGCAAACAACAATAGATTTGGAGAGAAAGAGAAAGAGGGAGTAAGACCTGATTTGACTAAAACTATGAGTTTTTTCAGTATGGATGCTGACTTGAGAAATCTAGGTGCTGATAGGGACATAACGTTAAAGAGTAAGTTGAAATTAACTGATGATAAAAAAGCTTATGCTTTAATGGTATATGATGATATAGATGATGTATCTTATGGAAGCAGTATAGATAACGATCTATTTAGTCAAGTGGAGTTATATAAAGACAATAAGAGCTATAAAATAGGTGGATACTATAATTATTTATATGATATGGATCCAGGGTCAACCTTTGATGACACTCAATCTAGAGCAGAGGATTTTGGTTTTGAATACTTAGATAAGGAGACTAAAGTAGGATTCTCTTATGATGAGAAAAATGGAGACAGATTTAGAAAACTTGGGCTTTGGGAGAGAGATCCAAAGTTGGATAGCCTACTTAAATACAACAGTATGTATGGTAGTAACTTTAAAGCAGACTATTCTCCAAGTATGGTAAAAGAGTACAATGAGTTTGATACAAAAGATTTGAGAGTATCTTTTGGAGAGTATGATTTTATAGGAGATTACAAGATAAAGCCAGGATATGATTACTATTCAGAGATTAGAGAGTTAAATCTTGATAATGATCCATTGAGAATTTCTCTAAAAGAAAGAGAGGAATTAAATAATAATAAACTTTTAACAGAAGTTCCAATGAAAGAACAATTAATTCAAGGAAATAATTATAGAAGTAAACAGTATAATAGATTTGAAGATATTATTTATAGCAACTTTGAGCAAAAAAGAGGTTATGTAGATATATTCAATGATACTACTAAATTTACTTTTGCTGGTGGAAAAACAGAGGAGGAGTTCTGGGATAGAACTGGAATTTATACAGCTGATGGATATAGAAAGTATATCAATAATTCAGATTTCTATGAAGTAAGTGCTCAAAGAGATGAGATCTCTTTAGATAATTTTGGAGAGATTGCTTTGTTTGGAGGACTTAGATATGATAAATATACCAGTGGTTACAATCCATATAGCAATAAAGGAAAGGGAAATTTTGCTAGTGGAGAGGATTCAACACTAAGAACTCAATTGAAGTTAAATCATACAATGACTGTATTTAACAACGAAGAGAATAGAGAAAGAGCTGTAGATCTATCTATGGCCAATAATTTGACATTATTTTATCAAAGATATGACTATGATTCTAGAAGCATAAATTTTGGCGAAGATACTGATGGAAGAAGTGCTGAGTATATAAGGTTAAAAAATAAAGATAATATATATCAAGTGAAGGATAGTATTAATACCACAGTTGGAAATACCGAAACTATATATACTATAGATTACAAAAGAGCAGAAAATCCAGCTACTAACAAATTAAATAATGAAGTTGTAAAAAATGATCTAGAGTTTAAAATAGACGGAGATAAATCGTTAGTTTTAAACTATGGTGAAGATAAAAAGTATACAGATGAGACTTTAAACAAAGAGAATTATAACTACTATACTTTTAGAGATTATGGTGTGACTTATTATTTAGGAGATCACAGATTGTCTTATCAAAACAATAGTATAGATTCAAGAATTTGGGATATAGACCCTAAATATAACAATGGATTGGATATAGATAATGCCAAAGAAAAAATTAGATTGAATACCTATTCATATGAATATACTTTTGGAGACAATAGATTAGGACTAGATTTTAGTGAAGGTAGAGATAATAGAAGAAACTATAAGACACTAGAGGAAGAGCTAGATGTTAAAAACCAAATTTATGGAGTATCTTTTTTAGATGGTGGAGATGTAGAGAACTATTATAGAGCTACTTATGAGATTTATAACCACAATGAAAAAGGTGCTAGAGATCTGAATTTAGATGGGAGAAATTACAATAGCCAAAACTCTGATATAATATCTTTTAAATATGAATATAGAGATAAAAGATTTAGTGATGATGAGCTAAGAAGATATGCAGAGATAGAGTTTAATAAGGATTCTAAATCTTTAACACCACAAGAGATATATAGAGTTAGAGATATATTGAGAAATAAAGAGAGAAATCATGTAGACTTTAAATTAAATAGAAGTATCTATGATGATTTTACAAATATGGGAGAGTATAAACGTAATTTCAGAGTTAATTTGATGTTACAAAGAAACGAAGCTAGATACAAGATGACAGGAGACTACTGGGACTCTCTTGAAGAGATAAAAGCTGGAGTATTTTATTCACAAAATAGATTTGGAATAGGATATGAAGTTGATGAAAATGCTGATTGGAGAGATAAAAAGGGTGTTAAAGAATGGGGCAAAGTAGATAGAGAGCATAAGATAAGTCTAGTAACGAAGATTGGTAAACCAAGTGAAGGTTGGACTTTAAAAACTTATGCTAAGTTTTATGAAGATCTAACAGGAAAGATAAAACAAAGTAGTGATGAGAGAGCTAGAAAATCATCTTTAGATGGATTAGGAATAGAGATTGGAAAAGAGATGGGATACTATCAATGGTCAGTGGCATTTGAGAAAGAGTATGTTTTAAGTGCTAGAGATTATGAGTGGAGAGCAGCTCTTCAATTTACACTTCTAACCTTCCCAAGCAATCCAATATTTGGTATAGGTGCTGACACTGATGTAAATAAGAAAATTAAGCCAGAAACCTATATGTTTGACGGATTGAAAGTAGAGGATATAATAGATTAAAAGATGAAAAATTGATGATATAATAGGAGGAAAAATTATGAAAGCGATATTACCAAGTGGAGATGTAAAGGAGTTTGAAGGAGAGGTAAACTTATTTACAATAGCTAAAAGCATAAGCAATTCACTAGCTAAAAAATCAGTAGCTGCTAAGGTGAATGATGAATTGGTTGACATGTCAACTTTATTAAATGGGGAAGCTAAGGTGGAGTTTATAACTCCTGATACTGAAGAGGGAGAAGAGGTTATAAGACACTCTACAGCCCACCTTATGGCACAAGCAGTAGTGAGACTTTTTCCAGGAACAAAAGTTGCAATTGGGCCAGCTATAGAGAATGGATTTTATTATGACTTCGATCCAAAAGTTCAATTTACAGAGGAAGATTTAGCTAAAATAGAAGCTGAAATGAAAAAAATTGTTAAAGAAAATGAAAAAATCGAAAGAATAATGATGACTAGAGAGGATGCAATAAAGTATTTTGAAGAGTTAGGAGAAGAGTATAAAGTAGAGATAATAAAAGAGATAGCTCAAGGTGAGATGTTATCTTTCTATAAACAGGGTGAGTTTATGGATCTATGTAGAGGACCTCACGTACCTTCTACTTCATACCTAAAAGCTTTTAAATTAAAATCAGTAGCAGGAGCTTATTGGAGAGGAGATTCAAACAATAAGATGTTACAAAGAATATATGGATTTGCTTTTTCAGATGAGAAAAAATTAAAAGATTATTTAACACTATTAGAAGAGGCAGAGAAGAGAGATCATAGAAAATTAGGAAAAGAGTTAGAGTTATTCTTTATGAGTGAGTATGGACCAGGATTCCCAATATTCTTACCAAAAGGAATGGCTATTAGAAATACTCTTATAAATCTATGGAAGAGAGAGCATACACTTGCTGGATATGCAGAGATAATGACACCAATTATGCTAAATAAAGAGTTATGGGAAACTTCAGGACACTGGTTTAACTATAGAGAAAATATGTATACATCAACAATAGATGAGACTGAATTTGCAATTAAACCTATGAATTGCCCAGGAGGAGTAATAACTTACAAACACCAATTACACTCATATAAAGATTTACCAATCAGATGTGGAGAGCTTGGAACTGTACATAGACACGAGTTTTCAGGAGCATTACACGGACTTATGAGAGTAAGATGTTTCACTCAAGATGACGCTCATATATTTATGACTCCAGAGCAAATAGAGAGTGAAATTATAGGAGTAGTAAACTTAATTGATAAGTTCTATAGCAAATTATTTGGATTTGAGTATCATATAGAACTATCTACTAAACCTGAAAAAGCTATAGGATCAGATGAGATTTGGGAAAAAGCTGAATCAGCACTAGCAGGAGCTTTAGATAAAATTGGAAAACCATATAAATTAAATCCTGGAGATGGAGCATTCTATGGACCAAAATTAGACTTCAAAATTAAAGATGCTATTGGAAGAACTTGGCAGTGTGGGACTATCCAGTTAGACTTTAACCTACCAGAGAGATTTGATATAAGCTATATAGGAGAAGATGGAGAGAAACATAGACCAGTTATGATACATAGAGTTGTGTATGGCTCAATAGAGAGATTCATTGGAATCTTAATTGAGCACTATGCTGGAGCTTTCCCGTTATGGTTAGCACCTACTCAAGTAAAACTATTAACTATCAGTGATGAAACAGTTCCATATGCAAAAGAGATATACAATATCTTATTAGAAAAAGGAATAAGGGTTGAGTTAGATGATAGAGCTGAATCTATAGGTTATAAAATTAGAGAAGCTAATGGAAAATATAAAGTTCCTATTCAATTGATTATAGGTAAGAATGAAGTTGAAAATAGAGAAGTCAATATAAGAAGAAGAGGATCACAGGAGCAAGTTTCAATGAAGTTAGATGAATTTGTAAATATGATCGTAGCAGAAGTAGAAGTAAAATTTGATAAGTAAAGTGAATACTCAGATTGAAATTTTTTCAAGAAGTATTTATGTAATTTTTGGTGTTGGTACTATGGAACCAACACCATTTTGTATTGAATTATTTTCTATTAAATGTTCTAAAAATTATCGAAAAGATAATAATTTTGACAATTTACATATTTTATGTTAGGATAAAAATAAATGGAAATAAAGGGAGGTACAAGATGAAGTTTGATTTTATAGGATTTATTTTAAATCCATTGGTATTAATATTTTTAACTATGACATTAGGAAATATATTTGGAAATATTAAAATTAAAAAATTTAGTTTTGGAATAACAGGAACTTTATTTATAGGGCTTATTGTAGGGTATATATTAACAAAATATTCTGTTAATTTTGTTGAAACAAGTAAATATTATGGAAAAGCTCAACAAATACTAAAAGGAAATGTAATAGATAAAAATATTTCTAATCTTTCATTAATGATATTTATTGTAGGAACAGGACTACTTGCAGCAAAAGATATGAGGTATGCTATTAAGAAATTTGGAAAGCAGTTTGTATTCTTAGCAGTATTTATTCCATTAGTTGGTGCATTAACATCTTATGGATTTTCAAAATTGTTAAATGATATAAGTCCATTTCAAATAACAGGAACTTATACTGGAGCATTAACAAGTTCTGCTGGTCTTGCAGCAGCTACTGAATCATCAGATTCAGAATCTCAAAGAATAGCATTAGAGTTTGCAACCATGGATAAAAAAGTTCAAGAAAAAGTTTTGGCTATAATAAATAATGCAAAGGTGAGAGATGCTAGGCTAAAGCATCAGGAAAATCCAACAATTTTAACTATTGAAAATACGAAAGAACTGACAAAAGATGAAGTTGAAACATTTGTCATAGAAGCAAAAGCTGGGGTTGGAATAGGACATTCAATAGGATATCCATTTGGAGTATTGTTTTTAATATTAGGAATAAATTTTATTCCAAAAATCTTTAGATTTGACATAGAAAATGAGAAAAAAAAATATTTTAAAGAAAAAGCTAGGGATTTAGCAGAAACAAAAATTACTGAAAAGAAAGTGCCAGAAGTAAAAATGGATTTTATAGGATTTTCTTTAGCTGCATTTTTAGGATATATACTAGGGAATGTTAAAATATACTTGGGAGTTTTAGGGTACTTTTCATTAGGAAGCATTGGGGGAGCAATTATTGTATCATTAATACTAGGATTTATTGGAAAAATTGGTTTTATTAATTTTAGAATGGATTCGGTAGTGTTAGGAAAGATGAGAACATATTTTTTATCAATATTTTTAGCAGCTACAGGGTTAAATTTTGGATATAGAGTAATAGAAGCAGTAACTGGAGATGGGTTAATGATAGCGACAGTAGCTTCTGGAGTAGCAATAATTTCAGTATTTACAGGTTTTTTAGTAGGGCATTACATATTCCATATTAATTGGACATTACTTTCTGGAGCAATAACAGGAGGAATGACATCAGCACCAGGTCTTGGTGCTGCAATTGATTCTTTGGATTGTGATGAACCAGCTATTGCATATGGAGCAACGCAACCTTTGGCAACATTGTGTATGGTTATTTTCTCCATAATAATTCATAAATTACCATTATGATATGAAGTAAATAAGAGTTTTAGTAACTACTCAGGTGAGTATTTATATACCTGAGTAGTTATTTTTATAATTATATTTAAATAATAGATAATTATTTTTTCTCTTCATTCTTTGAATTATTGCTAATAGTGAACTTCTCCCACTTAAAGCTTTCAGCTTTTGAAAGCGATAGATTTTGCTAATTTATGATTATGTAATAGTCCTTTTGTCCTTGTTTTTCTATACTTTACTACAAGAATTAAGTGATAATACAACAAAAATACCAAATGACAATTACTGTCTAATTTCATTGTTTTTTCGCCTATTTTGATATATATACTGACTATATTATATCACCTTATTTTCTAAAAAACAACAAAGTAATTCATAGAGGTGGGCGACTTCTTGCCTATTAGATTAAAAGTAAAAAATATTTCTTAAAGAACTTACTTATTTTTTAAATTCCATTCCCAAGCTGTTCTTATAATATCTTTTACATCAGTGTAAACTGGTTTCCAATTAAGTTCAGCCACAGCTTTTTTACTAGAAGCAATAACACAAGGTGGGTCTCCAGCTCTTCTATCAGTGAATTCAGCAGGTATATCTATTTTTGTAACCTCTTTAGCAGAGTTTAACATCTCTAAAACAGAGAAGCCATTTCCATTTCCTAAATTATAGATATTGCTCTTATTTTCAGCTAACTTATTAAGTGATAGAATATGCGCTCTTACTAGATCAACAACATGTATATAATCTCTAATTCCAGTTCCATCTTTAGTATCAAAGTCATTTCCATAGATAGATAATTTAGGAATATCTCCTTTAGCAGCTTTTAATATGAGTGGAATAAGAGCAGTTATCCCCTCACCTTTTTGTCCAATATTATGTTTTTCATGTGCTCCACCAACATTAAAATATCTGAAAATAGAGTAGTTTAATCCATAAGCAGCAGCTGAATCCATAATAATTCTCTCAGACATCAATTTACTCATTCCATATGGATTGATAGGAAGTGTTGAGTGAGTCTCTTCAACTGGCTCAGGCTCTTTTACATCTCCATATACAGCAGCTGTAGATGAGAATACAATATTTTTAACATTGTGTTTTCTCATTGATTCTATAAGACACATTACAGTATAAGTATTGTTAAGATAGTATTTGTTAGGCTCAACAACACTTTCAGGGACTTTTATATATCCAGCAAAATGCATAACAGCATCTATTTTATTTTCTGAAAATATAGTATCCATAATAGAAGCATCTTGAACATTTCCTTGATAAAATTTAGCTCTTTTATCAACTAACTCTATAAAACCATTTTCAAGAGAGTCTACAACTACAATCTCATATCCTGAATCAAGAAGTTCAGCTACAGCATGACTTCCAATATAGCCAGCACCACCAGTAACTAATATATTTTTCATCTAATATCCTCCTAATTATATTAATAAAAATTTTTAATGTTTTTGTATGTATCTTCTAGGAAATAAGATTTCAGAAGGAATGGAAATTCTTTTGTGGAAAAATTTAATAAAAACTCCATTAAAGAGAAACATAATTAGTGTTCCTATTCCAATTCCTGTAAAATCAAAACCATTATATATTCCAAAGCTAATTGCCAAAATAAGAGGAACTCCTAAATAGAAAAGATTAGCTTTTTTAATATCAGAGATTAAATATTCGTTAACTGTTTGTAAAAATTGATCAAATGGATTGAGAGCTATATTTAATCTAAGATAGACTGAAATTCCAGCTGAAAGTACTGTATCTCCAATTAAAAATATTAAAATTCTCAATAGATAGTTTTCAAATGAAATAGTAGAAAAGAGATTTAAAAACATATCTAAAAATATTCCAAAGATATAGGCTACAAAAAATGAACCTATCAATCTAAAAAGATTAAACTTTTTAGATATAATGATAATAGGTATATAGACTAAAAAATTTAAAATTATAGTACAGACACCTATCTGTAGATGTGAAGATCGTGCAATCCCCATACTAGCTGCTATCCATGGACCACTACCAATATTACTTTTTATTAACAAACAGTTTCCAAAAGAATTTACAAATATAGAAAATACCCAGAGAGAGTATTTTTTCAAAAAATTCATATACATATATCTGTTCACCCAAATCAATATAATATTTTATAAGATTAACTGAATTATAGCATAAAACTAGAGTAAAAAAAAGTTAAATTTCTTCTTATCTATATTTATAGAAAATTATATTTACAAAATAATTATAATGTGATATATTATTAATAGATATAGATATACAATTTTTATAAATAAAGAATAGGTGATGAACATGGCTGTAAAAAAAGAAGAGATGAGTAAAGAAAAAGCTTTGGAACAGGCACTTACAAAGATTACAAAAGATTTTGGAGAGGGTTCCATTATGAAATTAGGGAGCAATCTTAATATGGAGATAGATGTTATATCTACAGGAAGTCTAAATATAGATATAGCTCTAGGTGTTAATGGTGTTCCTAAGGGAAGGATAGTAGAGATCTATGGTGCAGAGAGTTCAGGAAAAACAACGATAGCTCTTCATGTTGTAGCACAAGCTCAAAAAAATAATGGAATAGTGGCTTATATTGATGCTGAACATGCATTGGATCCTGAATATGCTAAGGTTTTAGGAGTTAATGTAGATGAATTATTGATTTCACAACCAGATTATGGCGAACAAGCATTAGAGATTGCTGATATGTTGGTGAGATCTGGAGCTGTAGATTTGATTGTTATTGACTCTGTAGCTGCTCTAGTACCTAAAGCTGAAATAGATGGAGAGATGTCAGATCAACAAATGGGATTACAGGCAAGATTGATGTCGAAAGCTTTAAGAAAATTAACAGGATCTCTAAATAAATCAAAAACTACTATGATATTTATAAATCAGATAAGAGATAAGATAGGAAGTTTTGGATTTGGACCTCAGACTACAACAACAGGAGGAAAGGCATTAAAGTTTTATGCTTCGGTTAGAATGGAAGTGAAAAAAGTTGGAAGTGTAAAGCAGGGAGATGAGATAATAGGGAATGAAACTGTTGTAAAAATAACTAAAAATAAGGTAGCACCACCATTTAAAGAGGCTAATTTTCAAATAATGTATGGTAAAGGAATAACAAGAGTAGGAGAGATATTTGAATTAGCTTTAGATAATGACATTGTTTCAAAATCTGGAGCTTGGTTTAGTTTTGGAGATATCAGACTTGGACAGGGAAAGGAAAATGTTAAGAATAGACTAGAAGAGGAAAAGGAACTTTTTAAAATGATAGAGGAAAAAGTACTTGAGATTCTAAAAAATGGTGAGGCAAAAAAGAAAAAAATAGTTGTTGAGGACAGTGAGATAGAGAAAACAGAGGCTGAAAATTAAAGAGATTAGAGTGTGGTCAGGGAATGAAGAGAATAAAAATAAAATACAGTAGATATGTGTATACAGAATCAACTTTCTTAGAAAAATTAAAAAAAATCATTGTTAAAATAATAAAAATGTAATAAAATATTAATGTAAGGCAGATATATTGATTTTAAAATTCAAGGTTTAAGAGGGAGGATTCTTATGTCAGGATTAATATTAACAAATGCTAAAATAGTTTTACCAGATAGAATAATAAATGGAGCAATCGTATTAAGAGATGGAAAGATAAAGAAGATCTATGAAGGAACTATGTTTGGAGAATTAGGTGGAATAGATGTAGAGGGAAGATATGTAGTTCCAGGATTTATAGATGTTCATATTCATGGTGCAGATGGTGCTGATGCTATGGATAATAGCGAAGAGGCATTGAGAACTATATCTAAATTCATAGTTAAACATGGAACAACTAACTTTTTAGCAACAACTTTAACAAGTGATAAAGAGACATTAAAAGAGGTATTGGAAAAGATAGGAAAATTACAGAATGAGAGAATAGAAGGAGCAAATATATTTGGTGCACATATGGAAGGACCATATTTTGATGTTCAATACAAGGGAGCTCAAAATGATAAATATATTAAACCAGCTGGAATTCAAGAGATTGAAGAGTATCTAAGTGTAAAACCAGGACTTGTAAAATTATTTTCAATGGCTGCTAAGGGAGAAGATGCTCTAAAATCTATAAAATACTTAAAAGAGAACAATGTAGTAGTTTCAGTAGGACACTCTGGGATCTCTTTTGAAGAGGTTCAAGAAGCTGTAAAAGCAGGAGTATCACATGCTACTCATACATATAATGGAATGAAGGGATTTAATCATAGAGAACCTGGTGTAGTAGGTGCTGTAATGGTTAATGATAATATTAATGCAGAGATAATTTTTGATAAGATCCATGTACATCCAGAGGCAGTAAGACTTTTAATAAAAGCTAAAGGTGTAGACAGAGTACTATGTATAACTGATGCTATGTGTGCTACAGGTTTACCTGATGGAAATTATAAATTGGGTGAATTAGATGTATATGTAGGAGATGGACAAGCTAGACTTGTAAGTAATAATAGTTTAGCAGGAAGTGTACTTACTATGGATAAAGCATTTAAACATATGATAGAGTTAGGATATAGTATATTTGATGCAGTTAAGATGACAAGTACAAATGCTGCTAAAGAATTCGGTTTAAATGCAGGTGTTCTTCAAGAGGGAAAAGATGCAGATATAGTTTTATTAAATCCAGATTATAGTGTTGAAATGACTGTAGTAAAAGGAGAGATAAAATTCCAAGCTTAATAAAAAAATATTGACAAAATAATATAAATATAGTAGAATAAATTCGTTGTGAAGGCAACTGCCTGGATGGCGGAACAGGTAGACGCACAGGACTTAAAATCCTGTGGTATTTAG
>JAHHSZ010000029.1 GCA_020024915.1 Fusobacterium sp.
AAATTAGTATAAAAAATTATATCAAAATAAAAAATGATAAATTTTTATAATCCGTAAAGAAACATAATCTAAATTATGATAATTTAAATTATCATAATTTGAATTATATTTATTTAAGTGGTATAATATAATAAAATATAATTCTTCGAGGTGATAAAATGAAATTTATTAACAGAAAAAAAGAGATGGCTACCTTAGAAAAAGAATATACTCGAAAAAAAAGTTTTGTTGTTTTATATGGAAGAAGAAGAACTGGAAAAACTACACTTATAAAAGAATTTATAAAAGATAAAAATGCTTTTTATTTTTTTGCTGATAAACAAAATGAATCACTTCAAATTAG
The DNA here is from genome assembly GCA_020024915.1 of Fusobacterium sp. GTDB lineage: Bacteria > Fusobacteriota > Fusobacteriia > Fusobacteriales > Fusobacteriaceae > Fusobacterium_A. Next base: position 344 of record JAHHSZ010000029.1, read on the forward strand.
TAGATTTAAAAAGCAATTGGCAGAATATTTTAAAGATGAATTTTTAAAAAAAATAGAAATTAATGACTGGGATACAATTTTTGACTATTTTATAAATAAAATTAGAGATGATGAAAAATTTATTTTAGTCATAGATGAATTTCAATATCTATGTTCTGTAAACAAGGGATTTTCCTCTATATTTCAAAGAATATATGATGAAAAAATGTATCATAAAAATATTATGGTTATTCTTTGTGGTTCTTTAATTTCTATGATGTATTCTGAGGTTCTATCCTATGATAGTCCTCTCTATGGAAGAAGAACAGCTCAAATAAAGCTTCAACCTATTACTTTTGAATACTATAAAGATTTCTTTGAAAATAAATCAAAAAAAGAACGCATTGAATTTTACTCAATAACTGGTGGAATTCCAAAATACATTTTAGAGTTTGATAAAACCGAATCTCCTCTGTGGAATATAGAGAATAATATTTTTAATAAAGATAACTTCCTGTATTCAGAACCAAAATTTTTACTTCAAGAGGAGATTAATGATTTATCAAGATACTTTTCTATATTAAATTCCATAGCTTCAGGAAATACTAAGCTATCTTCTATCTGCTCCAATCTTGAATTAAATTCAAATGGAATAACACCCTATATTACTAAATTAATAGATTTAGATATATTAGAAAAGGAAATTCCTGTTACCGAAAATTTAGAAAATAGTAAAAAAGGATTGTATAAAATTAAAGATAACTATTTAAAATTTTGGTTTAGTTATGTTTATCCTTATCAAAGTTATTTAGAAATCGAAAATTTAACCTATCCTCTAGATAAAATTAAAAATGAATTTAATCTTTGGGTATCTAAAATATACGAGGAATTGGCTAGAGAAACTTTATTCAGTAATTTACAAATTCCATTCCCTATAAAAAAACTTGGAAGATGGTGGAACAATAATGAGGAGATTGATATTGTTGCGTTCGGGGATAAAGATATAATTTTTGGCGAATGTAAGTGGAGTAATAAAAAAGTAGGTCTAAGTGTCTTATTTTCATTGAAAGAAAAGAGTAAAAAAGTAAACTGGAACAATAATAGTAGAAAAGAGTATTTCATCCTATTTTCTAAAGAAGGATTTAGTGAGGATTTGATAGCACTAAGTCAAAAAGATAAAACAGTTATACTTTCTGACTTTTAATAATATCTAATATAAAAGGTGTCGATAATAAAAATATCAACACCTTTTACATTATAATAGGAGTCTATTGCAAATTAATGATTTTTAGTTATTAATTGCAACAGACTCTTTTTATAAATAACGATTATTCAGTTATAGGTTTTTTTAATATTCCTAACAATAAAGCTGTGACAACTGATCCTGCTATTACTGCCACTAGGTACATCATTGGATTCGTCATTACTGGAAGTACAAATAATCCTCCATGTGGTGCTGGTAATTGTACTTTAAATAGCATTGATAATCCTCCTGCTAGTCCTGCTCCTATTACACAAGCTGGGATAACTCTCATTGGATCTGCTGCTGCAAATGGGATTGCACCCTCTGTTATAAACGAAGCTCCCATTATATAACAAGTTTTTCCTGCCTCTCTCTCATCTTTAGTAAATCTATTTTTATATATAGTTGTTGCTAAAGCTATTCCTAAAGGAGGAACCATTCCACCAGCCATTACTGCTGCGTGAGGATAATAATTTCCAGCTGCTATCATTGCAATACCAAATGTAAAACTTGCTTTATTGATAGGTCCACCCATATCAATAGCCATCATACCTGCAACAATAACTCCAAGTAAGACTAAATTTCCTGTACCAAGTCCACCTAAGAAAGATGTCATTCCATTATTAAGAAATACTACAGGAGTTAAAATAACTTTATACATCAATACTCCTGTTATTAAGATTCCAAATACTGGATAGAATAAAACAGGTTTTAACCCCTCTAAACTTTCAGGTAAAACTCTCAATGCTTTTTTTAATAAAAGAACTATATATCCACCTAAAAATCCACCAATCAACGCACCTAAAAATCCAGCTCCATTATTTGCTGAAATAAGCCCAGCTACCATTGCTGGTGCAAATCCTGGTCTATCTGCTATACTCATTCCTATAAATCCAGCCATTACTGGCACCATTAGGAAAAAGGCATTTTTACCACCAATATCACTTAATAATTTTGCTATTGGGCTAAAACTTGGATCTGCTGGATCTGCTGCTTTTATTCCAAACATAAATGAAAGTGCTATCAATATTCCTCCACCTACAACAAATGGTAACATATTTGAAACACCAGACATTAAATGCTTGTAAAATCCTTTTTTCTCTCCAGAACTACCTGCTGTTTTTCCAGATTGAGCTTTATATATCTTTGCTTTTTGTTCAACTGCATTTTTTATAAGCTTTTCAGGATTTTTTATTCCCTCTACAACTGGAACAATCTCAACATGTTTCCCATGAAATCTATCCATCTCAACATTTTTATCTGCTGCCACTATTATTCCTTTAGCATTTTTTATCTCTTCATCAGTTAATCTATTTTTTACCCCAGTAGAACCATTTGTTTCTACTTTAATAGCTATTCCCATCTCTTTAGCTTTTTTCATAAGGGTGTCTGCTGCCATATATGTATGAGCTATTCCTGTTGGACAAGCTGTAACTGCCAAAACTGTAAAATTTTGATTGTTATCTTCTTTCTCTTCCTCTTTAACTTTTCTCTCATCTAATAATAAATTTAAAATCTCATCTTTTGTTTCTGCCTTAAGTAAATTTTCTCTTAAATTATCATCCAATAATAGAGTTGTAAGTTTTGATAGTACTTCTATGTGTGAATCTGTTGCATCAGCTGGGGCAGCTATCATAAAAAATAATTTTGAGGGCTCTCCATCAAGAGAATCATAATCAACACCCTCTAAAGATCTTCCAAAGGCGATACTTGGAATTTTCACTGCTTTTGTCTTAGCATGAGGAATAGCTATCCCCTCCTCTAGTCCAGTAGAGCTTTGAGATTCTCTTTTTAAAATCTCTTTTTTATACTCTTCTCTGTCATTTAATCTACCATTATCCATCAACATACCTATCATTTCATCTATGATTTCTTCTTTTGTTTTTCCTTTAAGATTTAAATTCATACAATTTTTAATAAGCATATCCTTTAACATTTTTACCTCCTAAATTTTTTTTATTTCTATTTCATTTAATAGTTTTTTCATACTTTCAAAATCTGTCAATCCTTGAGAAAAAGCTGTGGAACTTCCTGAAGCTATACCATATCTATATGTTTCTTCTATAGTTTTTCCTGTTGAAATTCCATAAATTATTCCAGCTACCATTGAATCTCCAGCCCCTACTGAACTGATTAGTTTTCCATTGGGTACATTTCCTCTATATACCCCATCTTTTGTTATGAGGATAGATCCATCTTTTCCTAAAGATACTAGAACATTTTCACTTCCTAATTTCAATAATTTTTTCCCAGCCTCTATGATCTCTTCATCAGTTGTATACTTTTCTCCAAAAAAATCTTCTAGTTCATGATTATTTGGTTTTACTAAAAATATTCCTTCCTTTAAAACCTCTTTTAAAGTTTCTCCTCTAGTATCTAAGATAATTTTTACTCCTTGAGGTAGTTCAGAAATTATTTGCTCATATATATTTTGAGGAAGAGAACTTGGTATACTTCCAGATAATACTAATATATCTCCAGATTTTATATCTTTTATCTTATTTAAAAATTCTTTGTACTTCTCGCTGCTTATATTTGGAGATTTTCCAGCTATCTCACTTTCATTTGACAAAGTTTTTATTTTTAAATTTATTCTTGTCATATCTTCTATATTTACAAAATTTTCTTGAATTCCTTCAGATTTTAGATTATTTTTTATATAATCCCCTGTAAATCCTCCTACAAATCCTAAGTTTATACTTTTTTCTCCAAAATTTTTAAGAACCTTTGACACATTTATTCCCTTTCCACCTGATAATGTATAAGCAGACTTTGCTTGGTTTAATCCTCCCTCTTGAAAATCTTCAAGTCCTATATAATAATCAACAGCTGGATTTAAAGTTACTGTATAAATCATTTTTCACCTCTTATATCTTCTGGTATATCTTTATCAGATATTATTTTTCCATCTTTTAATTCTGCAAATTTTATAAAACTTTTCTTAAAAAACTTAGTGTGATCACATAAAAAAAATTTTTCCTTTGCTCTTTTTATAGCTTCTACTTTTACAAGTGCCTCATCTGGATCTGGTGTAAAATATCCATCTTCACTCACTCCATTAGCTCCTAAAAAAGCTATATCAAAATTAAAATTTTTAAGTGAATTAACAGCTATTCCACCAATCATAGCTCCTGTTTTTTCCTTCATTTTTCCACCCAACAGATACACTTCACTATATTTTAATTTTAATAACTCCTTTATATGATGAAAACTATTTGTTACTATCTTCAACTCTTTATAATTATTTAAGTATTTTATTAAAGTTCCTGTTGTACTTCCAGCATCAATATATATCATCTGTCCATCTTCTATATACTTTATCACTTTTTTTGCTATAATATCTTTTTCTTCAATATTGATCAGTTTTTTATAACCAATATCCTCTTCCTTTGTTTCTACTAAAACTGCTCCCCCATGAATTCTTCTTATTTTTTTCTTATTTTCTAAAAAATTTAAATCTCTTCTTGCAGTTGCTTCAGATATTTTCAATTCTTCAACAATCTCTTGTAATTTTATGTTTTTTCTTTTCTTTATTAATTCTAATATAAGGTTATATCTCTCTACGCTTAACATCTTATCACCTCAAAATAATATTATCATACTTTTATATTAAAAACAATATTTTTCTTTCAAATTCATTTATTTTCTTTCAAGTTCTTTCAAAAAAATCTACAATTTCATTCTCTACAAAAAAATAGAGTAACTTTAAAAGTTACTCTATTTTTTCAATCTTTATTGATAAGTCTATCATAAGTTAAGTTTACTCCTATAGCTCCTAAAGGTGCAGTTATTAATACACTTAAGATCGCTATTGCCTGCATAATCTCTCCACCTATCACCCCCATTTGAAGAGGTATTCCAGCTTTAGCTGATTGAACAGTTGCCTTTGGAAGATATGCTATTATACAAAATAATCTCTCTTTATAGTTTAAATCTGTTCCTATTAGAGATATTATTACCCCAATAGATCTAATGATTAGAGAGAAAAATAATATCACCACACCAATAAAAAAGTATCCCCCTATAAGTCTTGGATTTATTGCCATTCCTACAAAAGTAAAAAGATAAATTTTTCCATATTTCCAAATATTATTCATCCCTTGATGAATCTCTTCATACTTTTCTTTCTGATAATAACGTATGAAAAATCCTAAAGCCATTATCGTCAAAAGAGAATTATACAGGCTAAAATGAAATCTATTTTCAATATATCTCAATCCCAAACAGATTAAAAATACTGTTACCAATCTAAGTTTTATATTTTTTATAAGTAAAAAACTTTTACTTCCAATATACCCTACACAAGCTCCCATTAAAAGACTTACTATTATTGATATAGGAAGAATTATTAACTGTAACTTTAAATTAAAATCTCCTCCATTTATCCCTTGAAAATATATAGCTAAAAAAGATGTAAATAGTGTTATAGCTATTGAATCATCTGCTGAAGCTCCTACCAATAATAGTTGTGGGATAGATTTTTTCTGTCCAATTCTCTTCTCAATTAGATTTACCATTGCTGGTATCAAGACTGCTGGACTTACTGCTGCTATTATAAATCCTAAAATAGCTCCCTGAACAAAAGTGAAGTTTAAAAATATTGTAGCTAAATAAGCTATTGTAAACCCCTCTAAAGTAGCTGGAATAATACTTAAACAAACAGCTGGTCTTCCAATTTTTTTTATCTGATCAACACCTATTCCCAGTCCACCTATAAAAAGAACTGTCACCAGAGCAATATCCTTTAAAGTTGGTGACATTTTTAATGCTAAATCTGGTATCTTATCTAAACCGTATGGTCCTATTATGAGCCCTGCCACCATCATTCCTAGCAATGAAGGTAATCTCAATTTTTCAAACAACTTACCAATAAAGTTTGAATAAAAAGCTAATACTACTAAAAAAACTAATGTAATCAAATACTGCATATGTAAACCTCCTAAAAATAAAAAGACTCCTACCCTTAAAGAGTAGGAGTCATTAGCTTTCGCACTTAAAGGCGAACTCCATCGCCTATTATTTGATATCTAATATTATAACATATTTTTTTTCTTTTGTAAAATAAAGTTTTATAATTGGCTCATACTATGTAGTTTGTAATAGAAACCTTTACTCTCTAATAACTCTTTGTGTGTTCCTCTCTCTTGTATTCCATTATCTGTCAAAACAATTATCTCATCAGCTGCTTGAATTGTAGATAATCTATGAGCAACAACAATTGTAGTTCTTCCTTTACATAGCTCCTCTAGTGATTTTTGAATAAGTCTTTCAGTAATATTATCCAATGCAGAAGTAGCTTCATCCAATATCAATATTGGTGGATTTTTTAAAAAAATTCTAGCTATTGCTATTCTCTGTTTCTGTCCTCCAGAGAGTTTTGTTCCTCTCTCTCCTACATTTGTATCATACCCTTCAGGCATCTCCATAATTAAATTATGTATATTAGCTTTTTTAGCTGCCTCTACAACCTCTTCATCAGTCGCATCAGTTTTTCCTACCAAAATATTCTCTTTAATAGTTCCTGTAAATAGGAATACATCTTGCTGAACTATTCCAATATTTCTTCTTAAGGAATCCACCTTGACATCATATATGCTCTTACCATCAATCTTTATATCTCCACTGTCCACATTATAAAATCTTGGAATTAAATTACATAGAGTTGTCTTTCCACTACCAGAAGGTCCTACTAATGCTAACATTCTTCCTTGAGCAATATTTAAATTAATATTATCAAGAATTTTTTTATTTTCGTGGCTAAAGCTTACATTTTCAAATGTTATCTCTCCAGATATATTCTCTAAATTATTAGCATCTCTCCTATCCTTCTCTCTATCAACCTCTATAATCTCCATAAATCTTTTAAATCCACTCATACCATTTTGATACTGCTCTACAAAAGCTATCAATCTCTTTATAGGTTGAGTAAATATTTTGATATATAGTAAATATGCTAAGAAATCTCCAATATTTATCTTCCCATTATAAGTAAATATAGCCCCTACTATCAATACAGAGTAATCTAATAAATCTGTAAAAAATCCAACTCCAGCTGTATATTCTGCCATTACTTTATATGAAAACGACTTAGCTTGTACAAACTTTTGGTTTCCCTCTTCAAATCTTTCTTTTTCATCTTCATCAATTACAAAGGCTTTCGACACCCTTATTCCAGATATGCTATTCTGTAATTTCGCGTTGATATCCCCTGTTTCCACTCTTGTTTTCATAAATGATGCCAATAATTTTTTTCTTTTGTACATACTATACCATATTATTATTGGTAATATACAAAATACTATCATAGTTAGAGCCACATTTATCTTTAAAAGTACTATGAACGAACCAACTATCATAAAGAAAGATATGAATAGATCCTCTGGTCCATGGTGGGCTAATTCTGATATATCCTGTAAGTCATTTACAATTCTTGACATAATATTTCCAGTTTGATTGTTATCAAAGTATTTTACTGGTAATTTTTGTAGATGTTCATATACATCTCTTCTCATATCAGCTTGCATTCCAACACCAACTAAGTGTCCCCAATACTGCATCCAATAAGCACATGACATTTTTATTAGATAGATCCCCAATAATACAACTCCAAATACAATTATAAATCTAAACTCTCTATTTGGAATAACAACGTTTACAATATTTCTTGTTATCATAGGATATACTAAATCACACAATGCTGAAACTGTTGCCACTAACAAATCCATAAAAAATAGTTTTTTGTATGGTCTATAATAAGAGATAAACTTACTCAACATACCTTTTTCAATTTTAATACTATTCACTAACTCTTTCTCCTCTCCTGGACATTATTTTTCATCTATATAACCCATCTCTTTCAAGAATGGTTTTTTCTTTCTCCAATCATCTTTTACTTTTACCCAAAGCGTTAAGAAAATAGGTTCTCCAATTAACTCTTCTATCTCTTTTCTCGCCTCTTCTCCTATCTGTTTTAACATTTTTCCACCCTTACCTATGATGATTCCCTTTTGAGAATCTCTCTCTACATAGATATTTATATCAAATTTATCTTTACCATTCTCTCTTCTCTCAACATTTAAAATCTCAATAGCTACTGAGTGAGGTATTTCATCTCTTGTTCTCAATAGTATCTTCTCTCTTACAATCTCTGTTATTATCTTATATACAGAAATGTCTGTATACATATCATCAGGATAGTATTTTATTCCCTCTTCTAAGAATGGATCTATCTTCTCTAATAATTTAGGAAGTCCTATTGCATATTGACCTGATATCTCAACAACTCCATCAAACTCCCCCAATTTCTCTTCAATCTCAATTCTTTTTGCCTTTAACTGCTCTTCGTTCAATTTATCTATCTTGTTAACTACAAGTATTCTTGGAATTTTTCTAGCTTCCTTTACCTTCTCCATTACAAATTGATCTCCTGTACTGATTTCTTGAGAGCCATCCAACACAAATAGTATTACATCTACATCTTTTAACACTCTTATTGCAGAGTTAGTCATATACTCTCCCAATAGATGTTTAGCCTTGTGTATCCCTGGTGTATCAATAAATATATATTGATTGTCATTAAAGTTTAGAATTCCCTTAATATTATCTCTTGTTGTTCCAGCTTTATCAGAAACTATTGCCACTTTTTCCGATACTAACTTATTAATCAGTGTAGATTTTCCAACATTTGGTCTTCCAACCACAGCTATAAATCCTGCTTTCATCTAATCATCTCCTATTCCTATTCTCATATACTGCTCTCTTATTTTATCTAAAAATGATAATCCCTCTTCATCTCTTGTCTTCTCTTCTGCTATGATTTTTTTTATCATATTTGGAAAAATATCTCTATCCAATTCAGCTCTTTTTCCATAATTTATAAATCTCACACGAAAGCTTTCTCTAGTTAATCCAAAAAAAATTTTATTATTGCTTGTATACATTTTTACTGAACTTTCCTCTGAAAATTTTTTCAAATCTTCAGCTAATTTTTCACTTACTCTTTCAGTAACAATCTTAGTTGATGAGTATAAATTTATTATTCTATACTCATATTTTTCCAATATCTCTCTATCTAAATTTAAAATCTCTCCTATTTTAAGTCCTGTTTCATAGAGTAATCTAATTACCAAAGAGTCTCTTCTTTCCTCATAACTCTCGTCACAAACATCTAATATTTTTTTTAACTCCCATTTTTCTAGAGTTTGTGTTGATCTCTTTACACGATTGGACAACTCTATTCCTTTTATAGGTGTTTCATCGATTATTTTTGCCTTTAATAGATATTTATAAAAGCTCTTCAAAGAACTAATCTTTCTATATACAGACATATCGCTATACTTCTTTTTTAATTCTCCAATATATCTAACTACATCAATAGTCTCTACATCTATTAGTTCTTTTCCAACTATAAATCCATCAAAATCCTCAATATCCTTTCTATATATAACCAAAGTTGAAGAATTTATCTTTCCATCAGCCTTTGTTTTTTGTAAAAATTCCTCTATAAAATCCATAACTATCTACTCTCTTTCAAAAGTTCCTCAGCATGTTGAAATACTGCTTCTGTTATATTTTCTCCAGCTAACATTCTAGCTATCTCCTCTATTCTTCCACGCTCATCTAATCTAGTTACAACTGTTGAAGTATTATTTTCTAAAGTATATTTTTTTATATAGAACTGTTGGTGTGCTTTAGCTGCAATAGCTGGTGAATGTGTTATAGAAACAACTTGGGCATGCTCTCCTATCTCTCTCAATTTATCAGCTATCTTTCTAACTGTCTCTCCTCCAACTCCTGTGTCTATCTCATCAAAGATAAGTATTGGAACATTGTCAACTCTAGAAAATATAACCTTTAAGGCCAACATAATTCTACTTACCTCTCCACCAGAAGCTATCTTCCATAAAGGTTTCATATCTTGACCAATATTTGTAGATATAAAGATCTCCACACTATCAGCTCCATTTGCTCCCATACCTTCACTTTCATCTACTACAACATGTATTTTGGCGTCCCCCATCTTCAAGAATTTTAATTCCTCTTTCAAATTTTTCTCTATCTGTATAGCCTTCTCTTTTCTCAATCTTCTAAGTTGATGAGCATTTTCCCAATAGCTCTTCTCTATCTCTTTTCTCTCTTTTTGAAGTTTTTGAATCTCAAAACTATCCTCTTCTAATAGATTAATCTTCTGTACAATACTCTCTTTAAATTCAATTATCTCTTCAATAGTTGCACCATATTTTATCTTCATCTTATTGATTATATCTAGTCTATCAACTACTTCCTGCAATCTTCTATCATCTATATCTATATCATCATCAAGAGTCTCCATAATATCAACACAATCTTCCAATTCATAGTACACTTTTTCCAACTTATCTAAAAGTTCACTGAAATCATTTCCATATTTGCACAAAGTCTCTATATTTTTTTTAGAGTTGTGAATCAGATGTAGAGCACTAACCTCTCCATCTCTCAAATAAAGTGTTGAGTTTTCTATCTTCTCCTTTATCTTTCCAGCATTAAAAAGCTTTTTATACTCCTCTTCTAAAATTGTATCCTCATTTTTCTTAGGATTTATCTTCTCTATTTCAGCTAACTGAAATTCATAAAACTCCTTTTTCTCTATTGCTTCTTTTCTATTTTTTTCTATCTGCTCTATTTTACTATCTAGCTCTCTATATCTTGAAAAAAGCCCATTACTATTCTTCAATAGCTCTTTTCCCTTCTCTCCTAAAAATTTATCTAAAAGCTTTATATGATTACTCTTATTCAAAAGCATTTGGTGAGAGTGTTGACCTACTATATCTACTAAAGATCCCATTATCTCTCTCAGATTGGTAAGAGAAACTCTTACCCCATTTACAAAAACTTTTCCTTTACCATTTATATCTAAAGTTCTTCTCACTATCACTTCGTTATCTTCAGCATCAATTGCAAATTTTTCTATAAGTTCCTCTCTCTGTTCATCATTAATCTCAAAAATCCCTTGAGCAGTTAGAGTCTTCTCTCCACTTCTAATCATATCAGTGGTAGCTTTCTCCCCTATCAAAAGATTTATCCCACTCAATATAATCGATTTCCCTGCTCCTGTCTCTCCTGTAAGAACAATAAATCCATCTTCAAATTCTAAATCAAGTTTCTCTATTATAGCTAAATTTTCTATTTTGAGCTCTCTTAACACAGATTATCTCCCCATTTCAATTTTTCTCTAAGTACACTATAATAATTTCTATCCTTTGGAACAACTAAATTTAAATTATACTTAGAATACTCCATTCTTATATTTTCCATACTTCCAATTTTTTTATTTGTTTGACCATCAATTATCAGTTGTCCCATTCTCTTCTCATCTTCAATCTTCATCTCAATTCTCTCATTTCCACCTATTACAATAGGTCTTGTATTAAGATTATGTGGGGCTATTGGTGTTATTACAATAGCCTTCATATCAGATTTTAGAATAGGACCACCTGCTGACATTGAGTAGGCAGTTGAACCTGTTGGAGTGGCTACTATTACCCCATCTCCTTTATAGGTACACATGTACTCTCCATTTGTTTTAAAGTTTACTCTCAATACTCTAGATGTAATTCCAGCTTTTGAGATAACTATCTCATTTAAAGCATAATATATCTGTCCACCAAATTCAACTTCCAATATGTGTCTCTTCTCATACTTGAATTTTCCACTTAAAAAATTGTCATACTCTTCAAGCATCCTCTCCTTTTTTATCTCGGTTAAAAAACCTAAACTCCCAGCATTAATAGCTATTACATATAGATTTTTTTTAAATATAAAGTTCCTAAAAGCTCTAAGTAGTGTTCCATCTCCACCAATAACAACTCCAAAATCAGCTTTATTAACTTTGTCTACTATTTCTATATTCTTTTTTTTAAAATACTCTACACTCTTATTATATAGCTCCTGAGCCACTAGTTTGTCCATATTGTATATTATAAAAACTTTTTTCATTATTCCTCCACTGGAGTTATTTAAACATTGGAACAGGATCAATAGGTTTTAAATTAAATCTTAACTCATAATATAGGTTTGGTTTACCTTCAACAGATAATCCTAAAATTCCTATCTCCATCCCTTGCTGTACCTGTTGATTCAATTTAACTTTAGTTGCTATTAAGTTTCCATATACTCCTATCATATTATATCCATAATCTATCATTACAACATTTCCCAATCCTTGGAATACATCTGCATATATTACTTTTCCCTTTGCTGATGCTCTAATTTTAGATCCCATTCTAGCTTGTATCTCTATTCCATTACTTGTTACCTCTTGCTGTTTTTTTTCATTAAAGTTTACAACAATGTCCCCTACAACAGGTTTGATTACTTTTCCCAATTTTGAGTATGCTTGAGATTGATTTACTATCTTTTTATCTGTTTGAGTTCTTGTTATTATTATCTCTTTTATTTTCTTCTCTATTCTCTCTTTTTCTTGTTGAAGTTTATCTATACTTTTTACATGACCACTTTTCTCTCTATTTAATTGATCAATTAGTTTACCATGTTGACTTTTTTTACTATCCATCTGTTTCAAATTTAAAGCTAATTTATTTCTAAGCTTTGAAAGTTTTAATTTTTCTACCTCAATATCTGCTTTTACTTTCTGTATATTGCTCTGGACTTTCTTAATGTGTTCCATTTTTTGCAAATCTCCATATAAAAGATTTTTAAAATCTTTTTTCAATACTGCATCTTCCATTAGATTCTCTTCTCTCTCTTTAGAGTATCTATTCCAAGCAATAATCTTTGCTTTAAACTCAAGTTTTTTTCTCTTTAACTCACTTGAAGTTATATTTAGGTTTTGTCCACCATATTCGATATTTTTAGAAACTGTCTTTATATCATTTAAAATCTTCTCTCTATCTTTAGCTATCTCTAAAATATCTCTTTCTAATTCTAGAATCTGTTTTTCCAATTTTTGAGTCTGTACATCTATATTTTTTATTCTCTGATTTTTTTGTAAAATCTCCCTATCTATAGCTTTTATCTTCTTCTCCATATCAGTCAATGTATCTGAAAAACTAAGAGTTATCACCATTAAAAATAAAATTATTTTTTGCCATCTTCTATCCACTTTAACACCCCAATCTTTATAGGTTTTAACCAGATTAAAAGATTTATAATGAAAATAATAACAAATTGAATTACAAATATCTCTTTTACTCCTAGTAATAAATACTTATTACTAATCAAAAGAAAAGTTTTTCTAAAATAAATATATACATTAAAAAATATTAAAGTTCCTATTATTGAACTAGCTGTAAACGGAAGCAAGTTGACCTTTCTTGCTCTAGTCTTACTAGAGTTATCATCTCTCCCTATTTCAATATTATTTATATAATCTATTGAAATAGCACTGTAGAATATATAGTATACAATTCCTAACATAGGTAATATACATCCTACAAATATTCCTACCATTATCATTCTATAAAACTTTAACTGTCTTCCCTTATAATTGATAAATTCTCCATCTACAAAAACTTCTTTAATATTTTGATTATTTTCTAAACTAGTTTGTATTTTTTCTATATCTGAAGGTTTTTCAAAATAAATTACTAGACTATCTGAAAGAGGATTTTCTCCTCTTGGAATAGCTACATCTAATTGGTACTGTAACTTTTGAAAAGCCTCCTCTTTAGAAATATATCTTACTTGTCTAACCCCCTCTAATTTTAATACTCCAATTTCTGTTTTTTCCTTGTCTATCTCTGCAACATTTCCTTGAAAATCTGCTGTAAAAAAATACTCTCTCTCTATTTTTTGAGCTATTCCTTGAGTATTAATAAAAAAAGCCAAGAAAAAGTTTAAGATGATAAAAGCTAAAATATTTAAAATAAATGTTACTTTTTTTATCTGGATTCTACTTTTCACTATTTTTTTCTCCTCTCTTATCACATTAAAATTATTCATAGCCACCTCATTCTAAAGTTTATATAAAAAGATGAGGACTGACCATAAAGGAGTTTATGCCAGCCCTCCCAAACTTTTTTATTACATATTTTCTTTAACCATTGCTACTAATTTAGCTGCTGTTAACTCATATTTCTCTAATAATTCATTAGCTTTTCCACTTTGTCCAAACTTATCATAGATTCCAAGTTTTTTAACTTTTGTTGGATGTACTTCAGATAAGAATTCTGATATAGCAGACCCTAATCCACCTATTACTGAATGTTCCTCAGCAGTTATTATAAATTTAGTCTCTTGAGCTGCTTTTAATATAGTCTCTCCGTCAAGTGGTTTAATTGTTCCAACGTTGATTACTCTAACTGATATTCCCTCTTCTGCTAATATCTCTGCAGCTTTTAAAGCTTCAGCTGTCATTAATCCAGTAGATGCAATAGTTACATCTGTTCCCTCTCTCAATGTACTAGCAACTCCTATCTGGAAATCATATGTTGCTTCATCAAAAATTGTCTCAACATCTAATCTTCCCATTCTTATATAAACAGGTCCATTATATTCAGCTGCTGCAAATACCATTTTTTTAGTCTCTACTGCATCTGCTGGAGATAGTACTACCATTCCTGGAATAGATCTCATTAATGCTATATCCTCTACTGATTGATGTGATCCTCCATCTTCTCCTACTGATATTCCAGCGTGAGTTGGAGCTATTTTAACATTTAATTTTGGATAAGCAACTGTATTTCTAATTTGCTCGAATCCTCTTCCTGCTGCGAACATAGCAAAGGTAGAAGCAAAAGCTACCTTTCCACAAGTTGCTAATCCTGCTGCTGTTCCTATTAAGTCAGCTTCAGCTATCCCTACGTTAAAATGTCTATCTGGGAATTTTTCTTTAAATAAATTTGTTTTTGTTGATTTTGTTAAATCTGCATCTAAGACCACTACATTTTCATTTATTTGCCCTAGCTCTACTAAAGCCTCACCATAAGCTTGTCTTGTAGATTTTTTACTCATTAATTATTCCCTCCTAATTCTGCTAATGCTTTTTCAGTTTCCTCTTTTGTTGGAGCTACTCCGTGGAATCCACATACGTTTTCCATAAATGATACTCCTTTTCCTTTTACTGTTTTAGCAATTATTATAGTTGGTTTACCTTTTACTGTCTTAGCCTCTTCTAAAGCTTTTAATATCTCTTCCATATTGTGACCATCGATTTTTATTACATTCCAACCAAATGCTTCCCATTTTGCATCAACAGGCTCTACTCCCATAACTTTATCTACATTTCCATCAATTTGAAGATTGTTAAAGTCTAAAAATGCACAGATGTTATCTAATTTGAAGTGAGCAGCAGTCATTGCAGCTTCCCAAACTTGACCTTCTTGCAATTCTCCATCTCCTAAAATTATATAAGTTCTATATGAAAGATTTGACATTTTTGCATTTAGAGCCATTCCATTAGCTACAGATAGTCCTTGTCCTAATGACCCAGTTGAAATTTCTACTCCTGAAACTTTTTTCATATCAGGGTGTCCTTGTAAAATTGAGCCATACTGCCTTAAAGTCATTAGAATATCTTTATCAAAATATCCTCTCTCTGCCAAAGTAGCATATAATGCTGGAGCAGCATGCCCTTTTGAAAGAACAAATCTATCTCTATTTTCCATTTTAGGATTATTAGGATCTATATTCATCTCACCAAAATATAGAGCTGTTAGAATATCAGTTGCTGATAATGAGCCTCCTGGATGTCCTGATTTAGCTTCACAAATCATTTTAACTATTGATTTTCTTATATTTGTTGCTGTTACTTCTAGATTTTTAATATCTCTCATCTGTTTTTCTATTTCTCCTTTCAAAATTTTTATACTCTCCTTAGATTATATTATTTTATCTCACATATTGTCAAGAAAAGCTATTATTTTGCTTAAAAAAATATGTATATTTTGTCTATAATATACTTTCCACTATCTCTTAACAATAGATATAATTCTTTATGTCTTAAACAGCCTATTCCAATTGCAAAAACTGTGAATGAAATTAATGGTCTAAATAGTTTATTCTCCTTAATAGTATCTTTTAAAATAGTTACTACTCCTAGAAAAAATAGGTAGTAAAATTCCATTAAATTTTCTGTATAACATATTGTTACAAGAATACTAATAATTGCAGAGAAAAATAATATCATCTTACTTATTTTTGGATTACAACTTATTTTTAAAATAGGAATTTTTATTAATGCTCCTCCTCCCCATCCCTTTGGAAATAAGTCAAATATAAAGTGAAGAGCTAATGCTAATGAAAAGCCCATCAAAAAATATCTAAAGTTTACATTTTTATCCTGCTCATAAACTCTTATAAATATCAATAGAACTAAAGGACTATGAGTAAGTATACTCCTATGTCTTAATTTCATTTTAAAATCCCAATCAGGAAATTTTATACCAAGAAAAAAAGCTGCAAAAGAGATAAAAATTCCCATTAAAGAAATTTTGGTAAACAAATTTATAAAAAATTCCATACCCTCTCCTTGATAAAAAAAAAGGAGCAGGTATCTGCTCCTCTTCAAAATACCCTATTCAGGTAATTTATTATTTAAGAATTTCAGCAACTACTCCTGAAGCTACTGTTCTTCCACCTTCTCTAATAGCGAATCTTAATCCTGTTTCCATTGCAATCGCGTGGATTAATTCAACTTTCATTTCAATGTTGTCTCCTGGCATTACCATTTCTACTCCTTCTGGTAATGTGATTGCTCCTGTTATGTCAGTTGTTCTGAAGTAGAACTGTGGTCTGTATCCTGTGAAGAATGGAGTATGTCTTCCTCCCTCTTCTTTAGTTAATACGTACACTTCTGATCTGAAGTTTGTATGTGGAGTGATTGATCCTGGCTTAGCTAAAACCTGTCCTCTTTCTACATCTTCTTTCTTAGTTCCTCTTAATAGTGCTCCTATGTTGTCTCCTGCTTGTCCTTGGTCAAGTAGTTTTCTAAACATCTCTACTCCTGTACAAGTTGTTTTTGTAGTTGGTTTTATTCCTACTATTTCAACTTCTTCTCCAACTTTGATGATTCCTCTCTCTACTCTTCCAGTTACAACTGTTCCTCTTCCTGTGATTGTGAATACATCTTCTATTGGCATTAAGAATGGTTGGTCTACTGCTCTTTCTGGAGTTGGGATATACTCATCTACTGCATTCATTAATTCCATGATTTTGTCTACCCATTGTTGCTCTCCATTTAATGCTCCTAATGAAGATCCTGCTACTACAGGTATGTCATCTCCTGGGAATCCATACTCAGTTAATAACTCTCTTACTTCCATTTCTACTAATTCTAGTAATTCAGCATCGTCTACCATATCTGCTTTGTTTAAATATACTACGATATAAGGTACTCCAACCTGTCTAGATAGTAAGATGTGCTCTCTTGTTTGAGGCATTGGTCCATCTGCTGCTGATACAACTAGGATTGCTCCGTCCATTTGTGCTGCTCCTGTGATCATGTTTTTAACATAGTCCGCGTGTCCTGGACAGTCAACGTGTGCATAGTGTCTCTTTTCTGTTTCATACTCTATGTGAGCTGTGTTGATAGTTATTCCTCTTTCTCTCTCTTCTGGTGCTACGTCAATATTTTCAAAGTCAACTCTTTGAGCTAGTCCTAAGTCTGCTAGTACTTTAGAGATAGCTGCTGTTGTAGTTGTTTTTCCGTGGTCAACGTGTCCTATTGTTCCAATATTAACGTGTGGTTTACTTCTTTCGAATTTTTCTTTAGCCATT
>JAHHSZ010000003.1 GCA_020024915.1 Fusobacterium sp.
CAGGTGGAGGATTGATAGGAGAGATGTTGATAGTTACAATGTATGGTTTCCCACCAGGAGCATTTCCAATAATTGCAACTATTGGATACCTAGTAGATCCACCTGCTACAATGATAAATGCTACAGGAGATACAGTTGCAGCTATGTTAGTTACAAGATTGGTAGAAGGTAAGGACTGGATGTTGAAAAAATTAAAATAATGAAAAATTAGGACTTGTATGCCCTAGTGTTTGAAGAGAAAAGGGCATATCATAAAATAGAAAAATAGTGAAAGAGAGAGTAATCTCTCTTTTTTATCTTGTTATATTGAAAAAAAGCCATAAATATGGTAAAATTTTTAGATTGAGATATCTTTTTATTGAGAGCTGGAGGAAACAAATTTATGAAAAAAATATATATAGCTCCCATAGCAGGAGTTACAGACTATACATATAGAGGAATATTAAAAGAGTTTAACCCAGATATGTTATTTACAGAGATGGTAAGTATCAATGCAATGGAGTGTGCCTCTGAAAAGACTTTAAAAGTTATATTAAGACTTAGGGAGGGAGATTCAGTTCAACTATTTGGGAAAGATATTTCTAAAATGGTAGAGAGTGCAAAATTTGTGGAGAAGTTAGGTGTTAAACATATAGATATCAATTCAGGGTGTCCAATGAAGAAAATAGTGAATAATGGCTATGGTTCAGCTTTGATGGAGAAACCAGAGCATATAAAAGCTATGTTATCAGAGTTGAGAAGTGCTTTAAATGATGATACGGGATTATCAATTAAGATAAGAGCAGGATATAAGGAGTTTAAAAATCCTGTTCAAATAGCAAAAATAGCAGAAGAGGTAGGATGTAAACATATCACTGTACATGGAAGAACTAGAGAGCAGATGTATACAGGAAAGGCAGATTGGAGCATAATCAAATCAGTAAAAGAGAGTGTATCTATTCCTGTAATAGGAAATGGTGATATTTTTACAGCTGAAGATGCTAAGGAGAGAATAGATTATTCTGGTGTAGATGGAGTTATGTTAGCTAGAGGAATATTTGGAAATCCTTGGCTGATAAGAGATATTAGAGAGTATCTAGAACATGGAAAGGTACTAAATCCTGTTACATCATTAGATAGGATAAATATGGCAATTGAGCATACTAAAAGAACTCAGATAGAACATCCAGAGAGGGTATTTATATTTGAATTGAGGAAACATCTATGCTGGTATTTAAAAGGAATTAGAAATTCAAATGCTATCAGAGATAAGATAAATCATACGGATAAATATGATGAGATATTAGAATTATTGTATGTAATAAAAAGAGGGTTAGAGGAAGAAGGAGTTGAAGAGTAATGGCAGAAACGCCACTTATGAGTCAGTATAAAGAGATAAAATCTCAATATACAGACAGTATATTATTTTTTAGATTGGGAGACTTTTATGAGATGTTTTTTGATGATGCTGTTACAGCTTCAAAAGAATTGGGTCTCACTCTTACAAGTAGAAATAGAGAAAAAGGATATGATGTTCCATTGGCAGGGATACCATATCATTCAGTGGCTTCATATATAGCTAAATTGGTAAATAGGGGTTATAAGGTAGCAATATGTGATCAAGTTGAAGATCCAAGAGCAGCAAAAGGAATTGTAAAAAGAGAGGTAACTAGAGTAATAACTCCAGGAACGATAATAGATACAGATTTTTTAGATGAGAAGAGTAATAACTATCTTATGGGGATAAAAATCACCGAAGAGTGTGGAGCTTTAGCTTATTTAGATATAACCACTGGAGAGTTTAAAACAACTGAGATAGTGGGAGAGGATATATTTTTTAAACTGTTGGGAGAGATTAATAAGGTAGCTCCTAAAGAGATAATCTTAGATGAAAAATCATATGATCTTTACATAGATGAATTTAAAAAGCAAAACTCTTTAAATGGGATAAAGTTTACAAAAACTGTGGAACGTAAAAAGCCTGAAGAATATTTAAAGGGATATTTTAAGATAATCTCTTTGGAAAGTTACGGATTGAAAAATAGAAAATGGGCTATATGTGTGGCAACTATGGTATTGGAATACGTATCAGATTTACAAAAAGGTAAGGAACTTCCAGTAACAGAAATTGCATATGTAAATAGCCAAAATGTGATGGAGCTAAATATCACAACTCAAAGAAATTTGGATATAATAGATAATCAAAGAGAAAGAAACAGTACTGGAACTCTCCTTTGGGTAATGGATCAATGCATGACCTCTATGGGAAGTAGACTTTTAAAGAAGTTTTTAAAAAATCCATTATTGGATATTGAAAAAATAAGAGAGAGACAGAGAGATACAGCATTTTTTATAGAGAGTGTATTAGTTAGAGAAGAGGTAAGAGAGAGTTTAAAAGATATATATGATATTGAAAGAATAATTGGAAAGCTTATTTTAGAGACTGAAAATGGAAGGGACTTGATAGCTTTAAAAACTTCTATTAAAAATTCATTGGAGATATTTAAAACTTTAAAAGGAAATCCACTCTTCAACATTGAGGTAAAAAGTTTAATAGAGATATATAATTTAATAGAGAGAGCCATTGTAGATGAACCACCTTTTTCAATAAGAGAGGGAGGAGTGATAAGGTCAGGTTATAGTAGTGATTTAGATGAGTTACATGGTATATCAAAGGATGGAAAAGATTATATTCTCGAAATAGAAAACAGAGAGAGAGAAAGAACTGGAATTAAAGGACTTAAAATAAAGTACAATAAGGTATTTGGATATTTTATTGAGGTAACAAAAGCCAATTCTCCATTAGTCCCAGAGGACTATATTAGAAAACAGACTTTAGCTAATGCTGAAAGGTATATTGTTCCAGATTTAAAAGAGTATGAAGAAAAAGTTTTAAATGCTAAAGAGAGAATAGAGAGCTTAGAATACTACCTTTTTAAAGAGTTGACCAGTGAGATAAAAAAATATCGAGAGATATTACAAGATCTAGCTTACAAGATCTCATATTTAGATGTAATAACAGATTTTGCATATATAGCTGTAAAAAATTCATATATTCAACCTGAGATAAATGAAGGAGAAGATATAGAGATTATAGCTGGAAGACATCCAATAGTAGAAAAATTGATTCCAGCTGGGGAATTTGTAAAAAATAATATAGTATTTGATGATAAAAAAGAGATAATAATTTTGACAGGACCAAATATGTCAGGAAAATCTACCTATATGAAACAGGTGGCCTTGATAATAATAATGGCTCATATAGGATCATATGTTCCAGCTAACTATGCTAAAATAGGTTTGGTGGATAAGATATTTACAAGAGTTGGAGCAAGTGATGATTTACTATCTGGTCAATCTACTTTTATGCTAGAGATGAGTGAGGTAGCAAATATAGTAAATAATGCTACAAAGAGATCTTTTATCATCTTAGATGAAATAGGAAGAGGAACTTCGACTTTTGATGGGATTTCAATAGCCACTGCCATAACAGAGTATATTCACAATAGAATAGGAGCTAAAACAATATTTGCAACTCACTATCACGAATTGACACAATTGGAAGATAGGCTTGAAAAAGCTGAAAATTTTAGAATAGAGGTTAAGGAAGATGAAAAGGATATAATTTTTTTAAGAGAGATAGTAAAGGGTGGAGCAGATAAGTCTTATGGAATTGAAGTGGCGAGATTAGCTGGATTGCCTAAGATAATATTGGATAGATCTAAAAATATCTTGAAGAGATTGGAAGAGAGAAAAGAGATTGTAGAGAAAAAGCTCGGAGGAGAGCAATTACTTCTTTTTGGAACAATCTCAGAAAAGAAAGAGGTTATTGATAAAAGAGAGGAATTAAAAGGGAAAGAGCTAACTAAAGAGCAAAAAATAGTAATGAGGGTTTTAGATGAGATAGAACCTGAAAAGTTAACACCATTGGAAGCGTTATTAAAACTTAATGAGTTGAAAAAAATATTAAATGGGAGTTAAATTATGGAAAAGAAAAAGATAGGGTATATAGTAGGTATTATTGTTGTAGTCATTTTAGGTTATTTTAATTATTTTGGAGAGGATAAAAAAATAGGAGAAACTGAACAAGCAATAGAAACAACCAATGTAACATACAAAAATGATGATTATGAAGTGGAAGCTGAAAAACAAAAAGATTATATAAAAAGAAATGAAACTGGCTTTGAAAAAGCCAAAGCCAAAGTTAATGATATGCTTATCAGTGGAGATAATGCATTTATAGACAAAGTTAGAAACCTAGCTTTAAAGAGTAATATACTTGGAGTTGCAACTAATGGTTGGAGTTTTAAAGCTGAAAATATAGATTACAATAAGTTGAAAGATGAGGTAACATCAAATACAGGAGTTACAGCAATCAATGAACAAAAAGGTATAAAAATATCAGGACAAAACTTTATAACTAACTCTAAAATGAGCTATATCAATTTGACTAAGGATGTGACATTGGAGAATAAAGATGTAGCAATCATAGGAGATAAGGGAGACTATGATGATCTTTCCAAAATAGTTATACTTTCTGATAATATAAGATTAGAGGGAAGAGGAGAAAACACAGGACTGATAGATGGTAATTTTAAAACTTTGAGATATACTTTAGAAGATAAGATATTAGAAGCTTGGGAACCATATACAGTAACTTATAAAGATGTAAAACTTTCTGCAGACTCTCTTTATCTAAATGAGGATACAGAAGCTTTAAAAATATCTAAAAATTTAGTGATAGAGGTAGATGGATTTAAAATTTATGCTGAAAAATTAGATAAAGCAGGAGACAGTGATATATTAAACATTGTAGGAAAAATAAAAGGAAGTAATGGAGTATACTCTTTTGAGGGAGATAATGGAACTTATAATGTAAAGAGTAAAGTTTTAACCCTCAACGGAAATATTAGTGGATATTCAACTAAGGGAGAAAAAATCAGTGGTGACAAGTTGGTATATGATGACAATACTAAGGTAATGACTCTTTCAGGAAAAAAAGATGTGAGATATACATCTAATAATGGAGAGCTAATAACAAGAGTATTTAATTATAATACAGAGAGTAAAGAGTTAACAACTGATGGAAAATACAGCTTTTCTGGACCTAAGTATGAGAGTGCTGGATCAGGGCTGTATTTTAATGATATGACAAAAGATATAAAAATTGTTAAAGGTTATTTATTAGATAAGAGTAAGAATCAAAAACTTCAAGGGGATAAAATCGCTTATAATACTGAAACTCGTGATAGTACAGTAATTGGCAATGCTCTTATGGAAGATAAGAAATACCTATTGAGTGGAGATAGTATTAACTATACAGGAGCAGATAAAAATGTTACAATAAAAGGGCAATACAAAATTAAATCTCTAGAAAATGATATAACTTTTATTGGGAATGATGCTAAATACAATCAAGAAACAGGAGAGTTTTTAAGTGAAGGAGATGTAACTCTTCAAGGAAATGGTTATATAGCTAAGGGTAGAAATTTGAACTATAATACTAAAACTGGATTTGGAAAATTGGGAAGTAACATAAATATAGAAAATCCAAAAAAGGGAATAAAGATTAGTGGAGATAACGTTACTTTTAAAGATAAAGAGTATTTAGAGATTGATGGAAACTTACATATTGAGAGTGAAGATGTAATAATTGATTCTGAAAAAGCTAAATATAATATAAAAGATGAGAATGTTTATATACCACAAAAAATAAAGTTTAGAACTAAAGATGGAAAAACTTTTGGAGATATGAGTAAAGGTGTGTACAGTACTAAAACTTCTAAATTTATAGGGGATAATTTTAATGGGAAGAGTGGTGCTAGTACCCTTACAAGTAAGAAAATGACATATTTCTCTAAAGAAGAGAAAGCTTTGTTTGAAGGAAATGTTGTAATGAAAGATGTAGATTCTATTTTTAGGGGAGAAAAGGTAGAGGTTTATCCAAAAGAAGAGATTGTAAGATCTTTGGCTAAGTATACAATAGATTATAAAGACTTTACTTTTAAAGGAGATAATGGTACTTTTAATAAAAAAACAGGTATTTTAAAAGGTAATAAATCTGATATCACAACTGTAAATGGAGATAGATTTATCTCTGATAAGATAGATGGAAATTTAAATGAGATGATAATAGATTTCACTGGAAATGTAAATGGTCATATAGTAGATAAGAGTGTGATTACAACATTTAAAGGTGATTTTGCAAGAGTATACTTCAAAAATGATGGTAAATATGAGATATTGAGAAGTGAGATAAGAGATAATGCTGTATTTGTACAAGAGGATAAGAGATTGGAATCTGATTATATTGAGATAGATACAGGAAGAAAGCTGGTATTTTCTAAGGAGAATACAAAGTTGATCTTAACAGATGAGCAAAATGGAAAGACAGTGATTACATCTTCAATGGCAGAGGTGGATACAGATAAAAATATAGCTACTCTAATTGGAAATGTTCATATAGATAATAATAATTCTGAGTATGGATTGACTAATATTACTGCAGACAGAGGAATAATAAAGAAAGGTGAAGGAACATTGGAGCTTATTGGAAATGTAGAGATAGAGAATAATGAGTCAATAGTTCAAGCAGATAGAGGAATATATAATATGAATACTAAGAAGATAAAAGCCTCTGGAAATGTATATGTAGACTATAAAAAATAAGGAGAAAAGTATGATAAATTTATCAGCTCAAAATCTATGCAAAAGTTACAAGAAGAGAAAAGTTGTAGATAATGTAAGTTTAGAAGTAAAAAAAGGTGAAATAGTAGGATTATTAGGTCCTAATGGAGCTGGAAAAACAACAACTTTCTATATGATAACTGGGATAGTAAAACCTGATAGTGGTAAGGTTTTTTGTGATAATATAGATGTAACAAACTATCCTATGTATAAGAGAGCTAATATGGGAGTTGGGTACCTAGCACAGGAGCCTTCAATATTTAGAAATCTAACTGTAGAGGAGAATATTGCAGCAGTGTTGGAGATGAAATCTGTCAGCAAAAAGGAACAACTTGAGATGATTGATAAGCTTATGGAGGAGTTTAAATTAACTCATGTAAGAAAATCTTTGGGATTTTCACTATCCGGTGGAGAGAGAAGAAGGGTAGAGATAGCTAGAACAATAGCGAACAATCCTAACTTTATTCTACTTGATGAACCATTTGCAGGAGTTGATCCTATTGCAGTTGAGGATATTCAACAGATAATAAGATATTTAAAAGAGAGAGGGTTGGGGATATTAATAACTGACCACAGTGTAAGAGAAACACTGAGAATAACTGAGAAAGCCTATATTATGGCACAAGGAAAAGTTATTATAAGTGGAACACCTCAAGAGATAGCAAATAATGAAACAGCGAGAAAGATCTACTTAGGTGAAAAATTTAAATTAGATTAAAAATGAATAAAAATAGAATAAAAAACGGAGGAACTATGTTAACAGGAAATCAAATTAGAAAAGAGTTTATTGAATTCTTTAAGAAAAAACAACACAAACATTTTGAAAGTGCTTCTTTAATACCAGATGATCCAACACTTTTATTAACAGTGGCTGGAATGGTGCCTTTCAAGCCATACTTTTTAGGACAAAAGGAAGCTCCGTATCCAAGAGTAACAACTTACCAAAAATCAATAAGAACAAATGACTTAGAAAATGTTGGAAGAACAGCAAGACACCATACATTTTTTGAGATGTTAGGAAACTTCTCGTTTGGAGACTATTTTAAAGAGGAAGCTATAGTATGGTCTTGGGAGTTTGTAACAGAAGTATTAGGACTAGATAAAAATAAATTATGGGTATCTGTATTTACAACTGATGATGAAGCAGAAAAAATATGGATAGAGAAGTGTAACTTCCCTAAAGAGAGAATAGTTAGATTGGGAGAAGATGAAAACTGGTGGGCAGCAGGTCCAACAGGATCTTGCGGACCTTGTTCAGAGATACATGTGGATTTAGGTCCAGCTTATGGTGGAGATGAGAACTCTAAGCTTGGAGATGAGGGAACAGATAACCGTTTTATAGAGATTTGGAACTTAGTATTCACTGAATGGAATAGAATGGAAGATGGAAGTCTTGAGCCATTACCTAAGAAAAATATAGATACAGGAGCAGGATTAGAGAGAGTAACTGCTATGGTTCAAGGAAAATCAAACAACTTTGAAACAGATCTATTATTCCCATTAGTTGAAGAAGCTGGAAGATTAACAGGTAGAAAATATGGAGAGGATAAAGAGACTGACTTCTCATTAAAAGTTATAACTGACCATTCAAGAGCTGTTACTTTCTTAATAAATGATGGAGTAATACCTTCAAACGAAGGAAGAGGATATGTATTGAGAAGGATCCTAAGAAGAGCTGTAAGACATGGAAGATTATTAGGACAATCAGAGTTATTCTTATATAAAATGGTAGATAAAGTTGTAGAGATGATGTCAGAAGCTTATCCAGATTTAAAAGAGAACTTAGAGCATATCAAAAAAGTTGTAAAAATCGAAGAAGAGAAATTTTCTCGTACTCTTGATCAAGGAATACAATTAGTAAGTCAAGAGATTGAAAAACTTAAAGCAGAGGGTGAGATAAAACTTTCTGGAGATATAACTTTTAAACTATATGATACTTATGGATTCCCTTATGAATTAACTGAAGAGATCTGTGAAGAGAAAGCTGTAGAGGTTTCGAGAGAAGAGTTTGAAGCTAAGATGGAAGAGCAAAAAGAAAAAGCGAGATCAGCTAGAGAAGTTATTATGGAAAAAGGACAAGATAGCTTTATAGAGGAGTTCTATGACAAGTATGGAGCAACTAAATTTGTAGGATATGAAACGTTGAAAGAAACAGCTAAATTATTAAGCATAAGAGTTTCAAAAGATGGAAAAATTCAAATGATCTTTGATGTAACACCTTTCTATGGAGAGTCAGGAGGACAAGCTTCAGACAATGGAACAATTTCGGGAAATGGATTTGAAGGAAGAGTAGTAGATGTTCAAAAACAAAAAGGAATATTTATACATACAATTGAGATAGAAAAAGGTGAAGCAAAAGAGGGAGAGGAGTATCTATTAGAAGTAGATAAATTAAGCAGAGTATCAACTGCTAAAAATCATACTGCAACTCACCTATTACATAAAGCATTAAGAGAGGTATTAGGAACTCACGTACAACAAGCTGGGTCGTTTGTAAACAGTGAAAGATTAAGATTTGACTTCAACCATTATGAAGCAATGACAGCTGAAGAGTTAGAGAAAGTTGAAAACCTTGTAAATGAAAAAATAGCTGAATCTTTAGCAGTAACTATTAAAGATATGAGTATGGATGAAGCTAAAAAAGAGGGAGCAATGGCTCTATTTGGGGATAAGTATGGAGATGTTGTAAGAGTAGTAAAAGTAGAGGAGTTCTCGATAGAGCTTTGTGGTGGAACTCATATAGACAATATAGCTAAGATAGGATTATTCAAAATAGAATCTGAGAGTGGAATAGCTGCTGGAGTAAGAAGAATAGAGGCAGTTACAGGACTTGGAGCTTATGAATTAGTTAAAAAATTAGAGAAAACATTAAAAGAGATAGCTAAAACTGTAAAGGCTGACGAAGCAAATGTAGCTGAAAGAGTTGAGAAAATGACTGAAACTTTAAGAGAAAATACAAAAGAGATTGAAACATTAAAAGCAAAAATAACTAACTTTGAAGCTGGATCATTAAATGATGTTGTTGAAGAGATCAATGGAGTAAAAGTTGTAATTAAAACTTTTAAAGATAAAACGGCTGAAGAGTTAAGACAGATGGTAGATTCATTAAAAGAGAAATTAGGAAGTTGTGTAGTTGTATTAGCTTCTGGTGAAGATAAAGCTGTTTTTGCTGTAGGAGTAACTAAAGATTTAATTGGAAAAGCTAAAGCTGGAAACCTAGTTAAGGAAGCAGCTCAAATAGCTGGTGGAAATGGTGGTGGAAGACCTGACTTTGCCCAAGCTGGAGGAAAAGATGCTAGTAAAATAGATGAGGCAGTGGCAAAAGTAAGAGAAACTCTAAAAACTTTATTATAAGGGGTAAAAATGTATAAAAAATATGTTGCCTTAGATGTTGGTGATGTAAGAATAGGTGTGGCTAAATCTGATATAATGGGGATATTAGCCACCCCCCTTGAAGTTATTGACAGAAGAAAGGTAAAGGCAGTAAAAAGGATAGAGGAGATACTAGTACAGGAGAATACAAAATCACTTGTGGTAGGTATACCAAAAAGCTTGGATGGCACAGAGAAGAGACAAGCTGAAAAAGTGAGGGAATTTATAGAAAAACTCAATAAGAATATTGAAGGATTGGAAATATTTGAAGTTGATGAGAGACTAACTACTGTTTCAGCAGACAGACTTTTAAATGAGACTAATAAAAAAGGAGCTTTAGAAAAAAGAAAAGTAGTTGATAAAGTGGCAGCAGCAATCATACTTCAAAGTTTTTTAGATAGAAAAAAATAGAGATTTGGAGGAAAAGATGAGTTCAAAATTAATGATGAGGTTACTTCTTGTTATAATGGTAGTTTGTGGAGCTATCTGGTTAAGTTTTGCCAAGCCTACAAAGTTAGGATTAGATTTAAAAGGTGGAGTATATGTTGTTTTAGAAGCAGTACCAGAAGAGGGAGTTGCTATTGATACAGAAGCAATGGATAGACTTATAGAGGTATTAGACAGAAGAATTAATGGTTTGGGAGTAGCTGAATCAGTAGTTCAAAAAGCTGGGGATACAAAAGTAATAGTTGAGTTACCAGGAGTAAGCAATACAGAAGATGCTATAAAGATGATAGGGAAGACGGCTCTATTAGAGTTTAGAATAATGAATCCAGATGGAACATTAGGAGAGACTCTATTGACTGGTGGAGCACTAAAAAAAGCTGATGTTTCTTATGATAACTTAGGAAGACCACAGATACAATTTGAAATGAATCAAGATGGGGCTATAAAATTTGCTGAAATAACAAGAAATAATATTGGGAAGCAGTTAGCAATAACCCTTGATGGAACAATACAAACAGCACCTATGATTAACTCTGAGATTCCAAGTGGTAGTGGAGTAATTACAGGAAATTATACAGTGGAAGAAGCAAAAGCTACAGCTACATTATTGAATGCAGGAGCACTTCCAGTAAAAGCAGAGATAGTAGAGACAAGAACAGTAGGAGCATCTCTAGGAGATGAATCTATAGCACAGAGTAAAAAAGCTGCAATGTTTGCAATGGGATTGATTGGAATATTTATGATAGTATTCTATAGATTGCCTGGAATTGTAGCAGATATAGCACTAATAATTTTTGGTTTAACAACTTTTGGGGCATTAAA
This sequence comes from Fusobacterium sp., assembly GCA_020024915.1. Taxonomy (GTDB): domain Bacteria; phylum Fusobacteriota; class Fusobacteriia; order Fusobacteriales; family Fusobacteriaceae; genus Fusobacterium_A. The sequence goes on from JAHHSZ010000003.1 coordinate 11,308, forward strand.
TTTTATAGATGCTACATTGACATTACCTGGTATAGCAGGACTTATTCTTTCAGCAGGAATGGCAGTTGATGCCAATGTGATTATCTTTGAAAGAATAAAAGAGGAGTTAAAATTAGGAAATACTGTAATAAATGGTATAAATACAGGATTTAGCAAGGGATTTGTAGCAATATTTGACTCAAACCTAACAACACTAATAATCACAACAATTTTATTTACATTTGGAACAGGACCAGTAAAAGGATTTGCTGTAACATTGACAATAGGTACACTTGCATCTATGTTTACTGCAATAACAATAACAAAAATTCTTTTATTGACTTTTGTAAATGTATTTAATTTGAAAAAGCCTGAATTATTTGGAGTGGAGGGGAGAGACATATGCAAATAAGAATTGTAAAAAATACTAAGAAATTTCTAGGGTTATCTGTAGTCCTTGTAGTACTTTCTTTAGGAGTTATTTTTACAAAGGGATTAAATTATGGAATAGATTTTTCTGGTGGAAGTTTAACACAGATAAAATATGATAAAACTGTTTCACTAAATGAAGTAAATAGTGTTTTGGATAAAGAGGCTAAAAGTATTCCACAGTTGGCAAAGAACAGTAGGAAAGTACAGGTTTCAGAAGGAAATACAGTAATAATAAGAACACAGGAATTGTCAGAAGATCAAAAAGAAACTTTATTAAAAAGTTTAAGTACAATTGGAAAATATAATATAGATAAAGTAGAAAAAGTTGGAGCTAGTATAGGAAAAGAATTAAAAACTTCAGCAGTATACTCACTACTAATTGGAGCAATGTTAATAGTAGCTTATATTACAGTTAGATTTGAATTTGTATTCTCATTGGGAGCAATAGTAGCTTTAATTCATGATTTAATAATAGCTATCGGAGTTATATCTTTGTTAGGATATGAAGTAGATACACCTTTTATAGCAGCAATTTTGACTATTTTAGGATATTCAATCAACGATACTATAGTAGTATTTGATAGGATTAGAGAGAATATTAAGCGTAAGACTAAGAAAAAACTTACCTTTGAAGAGATACTGGATAAAAGTATAAATCAGGTGATGGTAAGATCTATAAATACCTCAGTTACAACATTATTTGCAATTATAGCAATATTAGTATTTGGAGGAGATTCATTAAGAACTTTTATAGTAACTTTGTTAATTGGAATTTTAGCTGGAACATATAGTTCTATATTTATTGCTACTCCAATAGTTTATCTATTGGATAAAAATAGAAAAAATAAAGGAAATGGTGGAATAGAGAGAAAACTTCAAAGTGAAGAGAAAAAAGAGACTGAGGAAAAAATATTAGTTTAAAAATTTGAGTTACAATAAAATGGTATGAGGTAATTTTAAAGTTTTCCAATGGTTTTATACCATTGGAAAACTCTGTTTATTATTAGTGAAAGTATTGCAGAAGAGAGGGAACAAATGAGAGCATGGTTAGAAATAGAGATGGACAATTTACTTTTTAATATAAACAAGATAAGGGAGAGGGTCTACCCTAAAGAGATAATGGCAGTAGTTAAAGCTAATAGTTATGGATTTGGAGCGAAGGAAATTGTAAAATATCTATCTAAAAATGGAGTTAAAATATTTGCAGTAGCCTGTTTAGATGAAGCTTTAGAATTGAGAGAAATTGGAATAAAAGATGAGATCTTAATTTTAGGAGTGGTTTTGGAGGATGAGATTTTAGTTGCTACTGAAAATAATATCCAGATAACTGTTGGAAACTGGGAGCAGATAGAGTTTATAAAAAAACATAATCTAAATGTTGGTATCCATATAAAAATTGATACAGGAATGGGAAGGTTAGGTTTTTTGGTAGATGAAGGTATTGAAGTTGTTGAGTACTGCTTAAAAAATAGCTTAAACATAATGGGTATCTATTCACATCTTTCTGATGCTGACGGATTTAATGGAGACGCTGATACTTATACTAGAGCTCAAATTGAGAAATTTGGTGTGTTTAAAAAATATGAAGATAGAGTTAAATATCTACATATTTTAAACAGTGGTGGAATATTGAGATTTGATAGTCAATATACTGGGAACCTTGTAAGAGCTGGAATAAGTATGTATGGAATGATAGCTAATTATAGAGTTTTAGATTTGAAGAGAGTATTTACTGTTAAAACTAAGATTCTATCATTGAGAACAGTTGAAGAGAATTCATTCATATCTTATGGTAGAAAATATACATTGAATAAGGGAGAGACATTTGTAACTATTGGAATGGGATATGCAGATGGAATAAAAAAAGAATTCTCAAATAAGAGCTATGCTATTATAGAGGGAGAAAAGTGTCCATTAATTGGAGAGATATGTATGGATATGAGTATGGTAAAAATACCTGAAAGTATAAAAGATAGAGTGAAATTGGGGACAGAGGTAATAGTAGTAAGAGATGATATCATTGAAGAGATAAATGTGGAACATAAATGCTCTTGGGATATATTGACTGGAATAGGAAAAAGAGTATATAGAGTATATAAAGAGAATGGTAAACCATATTTAATAACTAGATAAGGAGAGATGATGGCAAAGATAATTTTAGAAAAGGGAAAAGAGAAGAAGATACAGAATTTTTATCCCAATGTATTTAAAGATGAGATAAAAAGTAGCATTGGAAAGATAGAGAATGGAGATATAGTTGATGTGTGTACTGAAGATATGACTTTTGTCGGAAGAGGTTATGTAACAGATTCAACATCTGCATATGTGAGAGTATTAACAACAAAAGATGAAAAGATAGATAAAGATTTTATATTAAATAAGATAAGAACTGCTTCTAAAAAGAGAGAGCACCTATATGGAGAGACAAACTGTGTAAGAGCTTTTTTCTCTGAAGGAGATGGAATACCAGGTCTGATAATAGATAAATTTGATAAATATGTGGCAGTTCAATTTAGAAACTCTGGTGTTGAGAAATTTAGACAAGAGATAATAAATGCAATAAAAAAAGTGATGAAGCCAAAAGGGATCTATGAGAGAAGTGATGTAGAAAATAGAACACATGAGGGGGTAGAGCAAAAGACAGGAATTATATTTGGAGAGATACCAGAAAGAGTTATTATGGAAGATAATGGTCTTAAGTACGGAATAGATATAATTGATGGACAAAAAACAGGATTCTTCTTAGACCAGAGAGATTCTAGAAAATTTATTAGAAAGTATTTAAATAAAGAGACTAGATTTTTAGATGTTTTCTCAAGTAGTGGTGGATTTTCAATGGCTGCTTTAAAAGAGAACTGTAAAAAAGTAGTAGCAATAGATAAGGAGCCACACGCTTTGGAGTTATGTAAAGAGAACTATAATTTAAATGAATTTCAAGGGAATTTTACAACTATGGAGGGAGATGCCTTTCTTTTATTAAAAACTCTTGTAAGTAGAGGAGAGAAGTATGATGTAATAACTTTAGATCCACCTTCACTTATAAAGAGAAAAGCGGATATTCATAGAGGTAGAGATTTCTTCTTTGATCTATGTGATGATAGCTTTAAATTATTAGAAGATGGCGGTATATTGGGAGTAATAACTTGTGCTTATCACATATCTCTGCAAGATCTTCTAGAAGTAACAAGAATGGCTGCTTCAAAAAATGGAAAGCTCTTACAAGTGATAGGGATAAATTATCAACCTGAAGATCATCCGTGGATATTACATGTACCTGAAACTTTATATTTAAAGGCACTATGGGTAAGAATAATTAATAACTAAGGAGAGTCGCTATGTATTTAGATATTGTAATATTAGTAGTTTTAGTTTTAGCAATATTAGATGGATTAAAAAATGGTTTGTTTGTTGAGTTTTTATCAGCTTTTGGCTTGATTATAAATTTTGTACTAGCAAAGTATTTAACTCCAATACTAATAGATTTTTTAAAGTTACCAGCCAATGAAAGAAACTATTTCTTAGTATACATAGTTATGTTTTGGGCTGTATATATAGTGGTGGGAATACTTATCCATATTTTAAGAAAGATTATGGAGGGAATTTCTAGAGGATTTATAGTTAGAATCTTAGGTGGTACAATAGGAGCTGTAAAAGGTGTTATACTAGGATTTGTTATAGTATTTATTTTTAATTTTTCAGCTGATTTTTTTCCTGAAATAAGATCCTATGGAAAAAATAGTAAGTCAATTGAGGTATTTTTAAAGATATCTCCTTATATAGAGGATCATATTCCAAAAGTATTTAAAAAGAAACTTAATGATTTAAAAAATGATAAACTAATAGATAGATATATAAATAAAATATTATAGGAGAAAAGTATGAAAATAATAGATAGGTATATTTTAAATGAGATTAAAATACCTGTAATTTTTGGAATATCTCTATTTACTTTTATATTTTTGATAGATATAATTGTTGCAATGATGGAGAACATAATAGTAAAAGGAATCTCTATTTTAGATGTCTTGAGAATATTGTCTTTTTATTTACCACCAATATTAGCTCAAACTATACCTATGGGAATGTTTTTGGGGATAATGCTTACTTTTTCAAAATTTACAAGAACAAGTGAGGCAACAGCTATGAGTGCCATCGGTTTATCTTTAAAAAAGATTGTAAAACCGATATTTATTGCTTCTGTAGGTGTAACTATCTTCATATTTTTCTTACAGGAGAGTATTATTCCTAGATCTGTGGCAAAGTTACAATATCTTACTACAAAAATAGCCTATGAAAACCCAGTTTTTCAACTTAAAGAGAGAACCTTTATAGATGAGGTAGATGAGTATAATCTATATATAGATAGAATAGAGGGAAAAGATAAACAAGCTAAGGGAGTTTTGATATTTCAAAAGGCTGAAGACAAAGCATTTCCAACTATTATAGTGGGAGAACAAGCTTATTGGAAAGATTCAGCAATGATATTAAAAAATTCAACTTTTTACAATTTTAATGACAAGGGTAAGGAGACATTAAGAGGTAAATTTGATGAGAAAAAAGTCCCATTAGCAGCATATTTTAGTGAGATGGAGATAAAGATAGATAATATTGAGGCTATGGGAGTATTTTCACTGTTAAAAGAGATGCGTGGGAAAAATCCAGAGGAAAAAATTCCATACAGTGTTGAGATAAATAAGAAATTAGCAGTACCATTTTCAACAATAATGCTATCATTATTGGGAGTGTTTTTAGCTATTGGTCACCATAGAAGTGGAAAAGGGGCAAATTTTGCTTTGAGTCTGATAGTTATTTTCTCATATATCACTTGTTTAAACATAGGAATGGTAATGGCAGGTAAGGGAATAATTCCAGCTTTTGTAGGAGTATGGACTCCTAATCTTATCTTGTTTTTAGTGACATTCTTAATGTATAAGAAAAAGGCAGAGGTGATATAATGAAGATATTGGATAGATATATTAGTAAAAATTTTATTAAAGCTTTTTTCTTAAGTTTAATGGCATTTATGGGAATATTCATAGTTAGTCAACTATTTAGAGTGGTAAAATATTTAAGTGATGGAAGATTCAGTGTAAGTGATGCAGGTTATTATATAGTGACTCTGCTCCCAAGAATATTTATAGATGTAGCTCCTTTGGCAGTTTTACTGGGTAGTATGATGACTATAAGTACAATGGCCTCAAATTTAGAGATTATCTCTTTGAAAACTTCTGGAATAAAATTTAAGAGAATAATACTGTTTCCAATAGTTATATCTGCAATTATATCAGGAGTAGTATTCTGTGTGAATGATACTCTATATCCTACATCTTTAAAAATAAATAGAGATTTGAGAAGAGGAGAGGTAGAGGAGAGAGTAGCTCCACTTGAGAAGAGAAACGCTTTTTTGAGAGGGGAAAATTCAAACTATATCTATCTTATGCAAAAAGTTAATAGAGTGACAGGTTTTGCTGAAAATATTGAGATAGTGGATCTGAATAAAGAATTTAATAAGATTGAAAGAATAGTAACTGCACATGAAGGAAGATACAATTTCAGTGAGAGTGTATGGACATTAAAAGATGCTACTATCTACCATGGAGATGAAGGGAAAAAACCAAAGGTTGTTAAGTATTTTAAAGATGATAAATACAATGATAATCCTGAACATTTTATAACTTTAAGTGTAGAACCAAGAACTTTAAGTATAAAAGAGTTAAAAAAGACAATAAGAGAGATGAAGAGTATAGGGGGCGACACAAGAGAATTATTAGTGGAATTAGGTAATAGATACTCGTTTCCTTTTGCAAGTTTTGTAATCTCATTTTTAGGACTTGCGTTAGGAGGAAGATATGTTCGTGGAACTTCTGCAGTTAGCTTAGGTGTCTGTGTGCTATTGGGGTATGGATACTATGTGGTACAAGCCTCTTTTGAAGCTCTCAGTGCAAATGGATTTTTAAATCCTTTTATTGGTGGTTGGATCCCCAATATAATATTTTTAGGAGTAGGTATATATCTACTAAATAAAGCTGAATATTAAAAGTATGGAGTGTGTTATGAGTATACAAGTAAAAAAGTTAAGTAATGGTATTCCAGTTTTGATGGAGAATATCGAGAGTATAAACACTATAAGCTTAGGGGTATTTGTAAAAACTGGATCAAGAGATGAGTATTTAGATGAGAGTGGAGTTTCTCATTATATTGAACATATGATGTTTAAGGGGACAACAAATAGAAGTGCAAAGGAGATATCTGAAGAGATAGATAATGAAGGTGGAATGATAAATGCCTATACAAGTAGAGATATGACTTGTTATTATATCCAGATGCTTTCAAATAAAATAAATAAAGGAATTGAAATACTTTCAGATATGTTTTTAAACTCTACTTTTACAGAGGAGAATCTTGAAAAAGAGAGAAATGTAATTATAGAAGAGATAAGAATGTATGAGGATATTCCAGAAGAGATAATACATGATGAGAACATAAAATTTGCCTTAACAGGTGTACAATCAAATAGTGTATTAGGAACAATAGAGAGTTTGAAAGGAATAGATAGAGAGAAATTTTTAAAATATTTTAAAGAGCAGTATAGAGCTTCTAACTTAGTAATATCAGTTGCAGGAAAGATGGACTGTGAAGAGATATTCAAACAACTTGAATCAGGATTTGGAAAAATTGAGAATTTAGAAACTGAAAGAGAATTGGATAATAATTTTACAATAAACAAGGGTGAAAATAAAATAGTTAGAGATACTAATCAAGTTCACCTATGCTTTAATACTAAAGGCGTTAGTTTGATAGATGAGGCAAAATATCCAGCAGCAATAATTTCAAGTGTATTGGGTGGAAATATGAGTTCTAGACTTTTCCAAAAAATAAGAGAGGAGAGAGGATTAGCTTACTCTGTTTATACTTATTCAAGTGCCTTTTTAGAGGGTGGGGTCTTCACTGTGTATGCAGGGACAACTAATGAGAGTTATAGAGATGTAATAGATATAATAAGAGCTGAATTTGAAGATATAAGAGAGAATGGAATAACTCCATATGAATTACAAAAATCTAAGAATCAGTTTTTGAGTATGTTGACTTTTAGCCTTGAGGGAAGTAAGGGTAAAATGAATAGAATGGCAAACTCATATCTTCTTTATGGCAAGGTAATAGAGATAGATAAGATAATAGAATCTATTGAAAAGATAACTTTGGAAGATATTAAAAAAACAGCAGAGATAATATTTGATGAGAGATATTACTCTTGGACAATTTTAGGAAATGTATAGGAGAAAAGAATGGAAAAAGTAGCAGTTAAGGTATTGATTGAAGAGGGAGTGCAGCTACCTAAGTATGAGACTTCGGGATCAGCTGGAATGGATGTAAGAGCAAATATAAAAGAGCCAATTACATTGGGATCATTGGAGAGAGTATTGATTCCAACAGGAATAAAAATGGCTATACCAGAGGGATATGAAGTTCAAGTTAGACCAAGAAGTGGACTAGCTTTAAAACATGGTATAAGTATGGCAAATGCAATAGGAACAATTGATAGTGATTATAGGGGAGATATTGGAGTTATATTGATCAATTTAAGTAAAGATGAGTATGTAATTCAACCTCAAGAAAGAATAGGACAGTTAGTTTTAAATAAAGTGGCACAGATGGAGTTTGAAATAGTAGAGGCACTTGACAAAACTGAAAGGGGTGCTGGAGGATTTGGACATACAGGAAAGTAAGAGGTAGTCGATGAAAAGCAGTAGAGAGATAAAACTTTTTTTTAAAAAATTAAAAAAAATGAATAATTATCTTTTAGTAAATGCACTGATAATAGTAGCAATAAGTGTTTCAACTATATATAGTGCTACTATTTCTAAAGGTGAGAGTTTTTATATCAAAGAGAGTATCTGGGGAGTAATAGGTGTTGTTGCTTATTTTGTAGTTTCCTTTATTGATTATAGAAAATACTTTAAATACTATAAACTTCTATATGTATTGAATATAATCTTACTAGCTTCTGTACTTATATTTGGAGTTAGTAGGTTGGGAGCACAACGGTGGATAAGCTTAGGACCAATAAGTATTCAGCCTGGAGAGGTAGGTAAGGTTTTAATTGTAATAACATTATCGGCTTTTTTAACCACTAATTTCAGAGAAAAATTTATCGGATTTAGAGGTATTATAATAGCAGGATTACACATTGCTCCCATACTGTTATTGATATTGAAGCAACCTGATTTAGGAACAACGCTTATAATAGTTATGAGTTGTGGAGTTATAATGTTTATGTACAACTTAGAGTGGAAAACTATTATTTTATTGGTAGTGAGTGGAGGAATTTTTGTTCCGTTCTCATATTTCTTTCTATTAAAAGATTATCAAAGGCAGAGGGTTTTGACATTTTTAAATCCAGAGAATGACCTGTTGGGAAGTGGGTGGAATGTAACACAATCAATGATTGCAATAGGATCTGGAGAATTATATGGAAAAGGTTTTTTAAAAAGTACTCAAAGTAAGCTGAGATTTTTACCAGAGGCTCATACAGACTTTATAGTTTCTGTATTTTTAGAAGAGAGAGGTTTTTTAGGAGGGGTAGTCCTATTCGTTTTGTATGTAATCTTAATTATGCAGATTCTATATATAGCAGATACTACCAAGGATAGCTTTGGGAAATTAGTGTGTTACGGAATTGGAAGTATTTTCTTCTTTCACTTTGTTATAAATGTAGGAATGACAATGGGAATAATGCCAGTAACAGGAAAACCTTTACTGTTAATGAGCTATGGTGGAACATCACTTCTTATAAGTTTTATAATGCTTGGAATAGTTCAAAGTATTAGGATAAATAGAGATTAGGAGAGATATGGAATATATAATTGACAAAGAGTATTCAGATGTGAGATTGGATAAATTTTTGAGAAAAAAACTATCTGATATGGCATTAACTGAGATTTTCAAAGCTATAAGAGTAGGAAAGATAAAGGTTAATGGGAAAAAGTCTAAAGAAAATTATAGACTACAGGAAAATGATGTGGTAAAATTATTCTTTGAGGTCAAAGTTGAAGAGAAAGAGAGTAAACTAACAAGTATAAATCTAAAAAACTCAGATATTGATAAGATAAAAGAATCTATTGTGTACGAGGACGAGAGAGTACTTATTTATAATAAAGATAGCAATGTAGTTATGCACAAAGGAAGTGGACATGATTATGGGGTATCTGAGATAATAAAAGAGTATTTAAAAAATCCAAATTTTAATTTTGTAAATAGAATAGATAAAGCTACTTCAGGACTTGTAATCGGTGCTAAGAGCTTGGCTGTCACAAGAGAGTTAGCTGAAGAGATAAGGGAGAGAAGAGTAGATAAAAAATACTATATTTTGGTAGATGGGATAGTAAAAAAGAGAGATTTTACTATAAAGAGTTATTTGAAAAAGATAGATGATAGAGTTATTGAACTGGATAAAAAAGAGGATGGAGCCAAGGAGAGTATAAGTTATTTTAAAGTATTGGATTACGGAGATAATTGTACTCTTTTAGAGGGAAGATTAGGAAGTGGAAGAACTCATCAATTGAGAGTTCAATTATCAGCTATGGGACACTATATACTAGGTGACACAAGGTATGGAAAGGGAAAAGAGAAAAAAATGTATCTATTTTCATACTATCTAAAGATAGATAAGTATGATATAGAGATAAATTTACCTTTACCTAAGGAGTATAAAGTTAGATTATCTAAATAAATAATATATAGGAGGAAGAAATGCAAAACACAGAAACTTTGGAAAGATTGTATAAAATCTCTGAAAGAGGAAGTACAGTTAAGCAAGAGGTAATAGGAGGGCTAACAACATTCTTAGCAATGTCTTACATAATATTTGTAAACCCTTCTATATTAGGTATGACAGGAATGGACAAAGGAGCTTTAATAACAGTAACTTGTTTAACATCTGCATTGGCAACTATAATATCAGGTGTATGGGCAAACGCTCCATTTGCTTTAGCTCCAGGAATGGGACTTAATGCTTTCTTTACATTTACATTGGTTTTAGGTAAGGGAGTACCTTGGCAGACAGCTTTAGGAATAGTATTTATGTCAGGAGTGTTTTTCTTTGCGTTATCTTTAGGTGGAATTAGAGAGAAGATTGCATATGCAATACCTGTTCCATTAAAAATAGCAGTAGGTGGAGGAATAGGTCTATTTATAACATTTATTGGACTTATAAACCTTGGTTTGGTAGTAGCTAATCCAGCAACTATAGTTGGATTGGGAACAATGAAAACAACTACTGTAATAGGAATTGTGGGATTGCTTGTAGCTGTTGTTCTTGAGATAAAACAGGTAAAAGGTGGAATGTTAATAGGAATAGTTACATCTACAGTATTAGGATTTATTACTGGTGATATTGCAGTACCAGAGAGCTTTGTATCTCTTCCACCAAGTATAGCTCCAATAGCTGGAAAATTAGATATAGTGGGAGCTTTTAAACTATCTTTAATTGGACCAATATTTTCATTTATGTTTGTTGATTTATTCGATACTCTAGGAACTTTAATCTCTTGTTCTAGACAGGCTGGAATTGTAGATAAAGATGGAAAAATAAAGGGATTTGGAAGAATGTTATATACAGATGTATTCTCAACAATAATAGGATCTATATTAGGAACAAGTACAGTAACAACATTCGTAGAGTCAGCAGCAGGAGTGGCAGTAGGTGCTAAAACAGGTCTTGCTTCTCTAGTGACAGGAATTTTATTCTTATTTGCTCTATTTTTCTCTCCAGTAGTAGCAGTGGTACCTGGATATGCAACGGCTTCAGCACTTATCATAGTTGGAGTATATATGTTTAAGCAGATAGTGGATTTAGATTTTAAAGATTTAAAAACTCTATTCCCTTGTTTTATTATAATAGTTATGATGCCATTAACTTATAGTATCAGTATAGGATTGAGTTTAGGATTTTTAAGTTATATTCTTATTCACTTAGTAACTGGTGATTTTAAAAAATTAAATCTACCACTAATATTTATAGGTGTACTTTGTTTAGTAAACTTAGTAATCTAGTAAATTAGATGTTTTGGGAGTAATTAAATGAATTGTCATTTGATTACTCTTTTTTTACTGTCTAACTTTTAAAGATAAAAATAATAAGACTGTCTATTTTTTTATACCAGTAGTACTTTACAAAACCACTATAAATATATTATAATTAATAGAAGAGTGTAAATTTTAGTTAGGGGGGCTTCGTTGTGATAAATAGAGAAAGAATGATTAATAATTTTATAGAGATGGCAAGAATATCTTCTCCTTCTTTAAAAGAGAGAGAGATGGCTGACTATGTAAAAAAGCAGTTACAAGATTTAGGAATGGAAGTAATTGAAGATGATGCTGGAGAAAAAGAGGGAGGAAATGCTGGGAATATTATTGGAGTTTTAAGAAATCCAGGTAAAAAGAGAATACTGTTGAGTGCTCATATGGATACAGTTTTACCTTGTGATAAGGTAAATCCAATAATTGAGAATGGAATTATTAAGAGTGATGGAACAACAATATTAGGTGGGGATGACAAAGCAGGAATATCTAATATAATAGAAGCTATCAAAACTATAAAGGAGAATAACCTTGAACATCCTGAGATAGTAGTGGTATTTTCAATAGCTGAAGAGATAGGATTATTAGGAGCTAAGAACTTTGATATAGAAAAATATAATCCAGATTATACATTTGTATTGGATTCTAGTGGGAAACCTGGTATTGGGATTATACAGACACCATTTTCAGCAAAGGGAAAAATGAAGATAATTGGGAAACCAGCACATGCAGGAATAGCACCAGAAAATGGAATAAATGCTTTAACAGTAGCAGCTCATGCTATAACAAAGATAAAATTAGGTAGGATAGACTCTGAAACAACATCAAATATAGGAGTTGTAAGAGGGGGAGAAGCTGTTAATATAGTTATGCCAGAGATAACATTACACTATGAGGCTAGAAGTTTTTCTGGAGAGAAATTGAATAATTTATTGGCTGAAACAGCTGAAATTTTTAAAGAGAAGTGTAAAGAGTTTGGGGCTGAATTTGAGAACGGAGTGACAAAAGGATACTCAGGATATAAATTAGAAGATTCAGAGGAGATATTAAATATATTTAGAAAAGCTTGTGCTCAAATAGAAGTTGAGTGTGTAACTAAGCCTACTGGTGGAGGAAGTGACTCAAATATCTATAATGAAAAAGGCTATAAAGCTCTCACTATAGGGATTGGAATGACAAAGGTTCATACAAAAGAGGAATATATTGAGATAGAGGATATGGTAAAAACAGCTAATTTAGTGGTAGAGATATTAAAGGAAATGGCATAAAATGTTAAGAAAAAAAAAAGATAAAAAATGTTCAATAAAAAAAAGAATGGGAATTATCTTATTTATTCTTATTTTGATATTTGTTCTCTTTAGTAAAGCTGTTAATTTTAGTGTGGATATTGTAAGTCACATTATTTTTCCTATTCAGAGAAGGGTATATCAGATTGGAAACTTTTTTAAAGAAACTTCAGAGGCAGTAGTAAGTTACAAATCTATATTAGAGGAGAATAGGAACTTAAAAAATGAACAGGTAAAGTATGATATAGTGGTAGCTTACAACAAGGAACTTAATCAAGAAAATGAGAGATTGAGAGAGATTCTTAAGATGAAAGAGGAGAAAAAATTAAATATAAAAGTAGCAAAGGTAAACTTTAGAAATCCAAGTAACCTATATGAAAGATTCTATATAAACTTAGGGAAAAAAGATGGAATTAAGAAAAATTACATAGTTTTAGCTGGAGAGAATTTAATAGGGAAAATAGGTAAAGTCTATGATGATTACTCAATTGTTGATATGATAACAGGAGAAAATTATACAGTTAGTTCTCTCACTGAAGCAGGTGCTCTAGGAATAGTGAGAGGAAGTAATGAGGGAGATGGAACTCTATACTTTGAAGCAAATACATTCCAAGAGAATATAGAGGTTGGAGAGAAGGTATATACTTCTGGTATCAGTGAAATTTATCCTAAGGGTATATATTTAGGAAAGATTAGTGAGGTCATAGAGAGTGGAACAGAGATTTTAAAGAGTATAAAGCTTGAAAGTGAAGTAGATATTATAAATTTAGCTGAAGTTCTGATTTTGATTCCAGTAGAAGCAAAGGGGAATAAAAAATGAAAAAGTTGGTAATAATCCTATGTCTAGCTTTTAATTTTATAACTTATGGAAAAGGTATAAGTGAGATAAAAAGCTTAATAGCAGAGGTCAATGAAGTTGTAAATTTAAATGGTGAATCAAAGAGTAGTGATTATAAATTAACATATATATTTCCAGATTTTATAAGAAAAGATGTAATATCTCCAGAGCTAAATAAGGGTGAGGTATATATCTATAATAAGGATCAAAAAATAGTGTATCTTCCACTTTTTGATCAAAAAGTTGAGGAAAAATTAACAGAAAATGATAGTGAATTATTGGAGGTAATCAATTTTATTTTTGAAAAGGAAAAGAGTGACCAAGAGTTTAGAGAAAAATATTATGCTAAAAAGATAAATGAGATACCACTAAAAAATGGCACTAGAGTGGAAATTGATAAGTTAAAAGAGTTTAAAAACTATCTGTTGCCAACAGTTTATAGAGTTTATGACAAGGATATAAATATAGTAAATCTTAAAGTAAAAAGTTATGTTATCAATCCTGAAGTGGATATTAAGGAGTTAACTGACATATGATAAAATTCATAACAGATAGAGGGGTAGTAATAAATAAAAGAGATTTTGGTGAAGCTGATAGATATGTGACAGTTTTTACAGAAAATTTTGGAAAAATAGTTTTTCTATTGAAAGGAATTAGAAAGAGTAAAAAAAGAGAGTTAAGTTCAATTGATCTTCTCTCTCTTTCCAATTTTACCTTCTATAAGAAAGGGGAAAACTGTACAGTTTCATCTTTCAATGGAATAGAGTCTTATGACAATATCAAAAGTGATTTAAATAGACTTGAGATATCTCTATATTTTATTGCTTTGCTCAATGCTATCTTGGTTGAAAATAATAGAAAAAAATCGTTATATAAAATATTTTTGAGAAGTTTGGAGTTTTTAAATAATAATAAAAATGAAAAGAAGAATTATATTTTAATAGGATATTTTCTCCACTATATAATTAGAGATGAGGGGCTTAATATAAGTAATGGAGAGGGGTATAATTTTTCTTTTGAAAAATCAAAGTTTATAACTGAAAGTGAGAAGTATATATACAGAGCTTCTAAGGGTGAAAAGAGCTTAGTGGAAAGATTTATAAATAACAGAGCAAAGGATATAGATGAGGAAACAGAAACTTTAGAAGATATTAAAAAAGTTGTTTTTCTTTTTGAAAAATACTTAAATTTTCATTTAGGAATAGATATTAAATTAAAAAATTATATTATGGAGGGATAGAGAATGACTAATATAATAAAAATAACTGATTATATATCAGAAAATTTGATTTCTCTGAATCTAAAAGCTAAAACTAAAGATGAAGTATTATTAGAACTTTCAAAATTAATTGAAAATTCACCAAACATATTAACAAAAGGGAATACTGTATATAAAGCTCTTGTGGAGAGAGAAAAATTAGGGAGTACAGGAATAGGAAAGGGAGTAGCCATTCCCCATGCTAAAACTGAGGTAGCAGAGAAATTGACAATCGCCTTTGGAATGAGTAAGGATAAGATTGATTTTAAATCAATAGATAATGAAAAAGTAAATATTTTTTTTGTTTTTGCATCACCAAATAAAGATAGTCAAATATATTTAAAAGTATTGGCAAGAATTTCACGTCTAATAAGAGAGGAGAGTTTTAGAGAGGGACTTCTTAATTGTAAAACAGCAAGTGAGGTAATAGATTATATTGATAAAAAAGAGAGTTGATGAGATATGAGATGTCCATTTTGTGGGTCAGAGGATACTAAAGTAATAGATAGTCGTTCATTTATGGAGGGTTTCTCAATAAAAAGGCGTCGTGAATGTATAAATTGTGAAAAAAGATTTACAACTTATGAAAAGGTTGAAGAGATACCACTATACATTGTAAAAAAAGATAAGAGAAGAGAAAAGTTTGATAGAGAGAAACTATTAAAAGGTTTAACAAGAGCTACAATTAAGAGAAATATAAGCAGAGAAGAGATTGAAACATTTGTGTTAGAGATTGAAAAATCTATTCAAAACTCTTTAAAAAATGAGATAACTAGTAGTGAACTAGGAGAGATGGTTATGGAAAAATTATTAAAAATAGATGAAGTAGCCTATGTTAGATTCGTTTCAGTATACAAAGAGTTTAGAGATATAGAGTCTTTTATTGAATTAGTAGAGAAAATAAGTAAAGATAGAAAGGAAAAATAGATGAGAATATTATTTATGGGAACACCAGAATTTGCAGTTCCATCTTTTGAGATATTAAATTCTGAATATGATATAGTAGGAGCATTTACTAAAGTAGATAAGCCAAATATGAGAGGGAAGAAGATTAAATTTACTCCTGTTAAAAATTATGCATTAGAGCATAATATCCCTGTATTTCAGCCAACAACATTAAAGAGTAAGGAAACTCAGGATTTAATAAAAGAGTTAAATCCTGATCTAATTGTAGTTGTAGCTTATGGAAAAATATTACCAAAAGAGATAATTGAGATACCAAAATATGGAGTTATAAATGTACACTCTTCATTACTACCTAAATATAGAGGAGCTGCCCCAATTAATGCAGCAATAATACATGGTGAGAAAGAGAGTGGAGTGAGTATTATGTATATAGCTGAGGAGCTAGATGCAGGTGATGTTATACTTACAGTAAAAACAGAAATAACAGATGAAGATACTTTTTTAACTCTACATGATAGATTAAAAGAGCTTGGAGCTAAAGGACTTCTTGATGCAGTTAAATTGATAGAGAAAGAAGAGGCTCCAAGAATGGTGCAAAATCATTCAGAGGCAACTTTTGTAAAACCTTTTTCAAAAGAGGATTGTAGAATAGATTGGTCTAAGAATGAAAGAGAGATATTTAATTTTGTAAGAGGAATGAATCCTTTCCCAACAGCATTTACAACTTGTGAAGAGAAAATCTTTAAAATTTATGAAGTGAAGGAGAACTTTGAGACATATGAAAATGGAGTGTGTGGAGAGGTTGTAGACATCAAAAAAGGGAAGGGATTTGTAGTAAAAGTTGGAAATGGAAGTGTTATTTTAACACAGGTAAAACCAGAGAATAAGAAGCTATTGAGTGGAGCTGACATTATAAATGGTGGAATGCTAAAAATAGGTAACATTTTGAAGTAGAAAGGTAGAAGAATGATAAAGTTAGATGGAAAAGAGTTGGCTACAAAAATAAAAAGTAAAATTAGAGAAGATGTAATCAAGTTGAAGGAAGCTACTAATAGAGTTCCAGGCTTGGCAATAGTATTGGTAGGAGATAATCCAGCTTCAAAAATATATGTAAACTCAAAGATAAAAGGTTGTAAAGAGTTGGGGTTTGAAAGCTTTGTTCATTTTTTGTCTGATGATATCAGTGAAGATGAATTGTTAGGAGTAATAGAAAAGTTAAATAAAGATGAGAGGGTAAATGGTATCTTAGTACAACTTCCTCTACCTAAACACATAGATGAGAAAAAGATTATAGATAAGATTGTTTTAGAAAAGGATGTAGATGGATTCAAACCCGAAAATTTAGGACTTTTAATGCTAAATGATGAAGACGCTATAATCTCTTGTACTCCAGCAGGGATAATGGAGATCCTGGATAACTACTCAATCTCTTTGGAGGGAAAAGATGTAGTGATGATAGGAAGAAGTAACATAGTAGGAAAACCAATGGCTAGTCTATTGATAAATAGAGGAGCTACTGTAACTATCTGCAACAGTAAAACTAAAGATCTTCAAGAGAAGACAAAACAAGCTGATATTGTTATAATAGCAATAGGAAAAGCAAAGTTTTTAACTGGTGATATGTTAAAAGATGGAGCTATTGTAATTGATGTTGGAATAAATAGAATAGAGGAAGGTCTATGTGGAGATGTGGATTTTGTAAGTGCTAGTGAGAAATGTTCACATATAACACCTGTACCTGGAGGAGTAGGACCAATGACAGTTGCTATGTTATTCCAAAATACTTTAAAAATTTTTAAAAAAATTAATCATATATAAAAAAATAAGAAGGAGAAAAGATGGAGAAAAACGAAAAGAGGGAGTATTATATAGTAGATAAAAGAATACTTCCAAATTCTATTCAGAGTGTAATAAAAGTAAATGACCTAGTACAAAATACAAAAATATCAAAGTATGAAGCAATAAAGAAGGTTGGAATAAGTAGAAGTACTTATTATAAGTATAAAGATTATATAAAACCTTTCTTTGAGAGTGGAAAAGAGAAGGTATTCAGTATACATATGTCTTTAGTAGATAAGCCAGGAATACTAGCAAGGATACTAAATATCATAGCAGATGAAGATATGAATGTATTGACAATTGTGCAAAATATAGCAGTAGATGGAATAGCTAAATCAACAATATCAATACAGACTACTGAAGATACACTGAGAAAGATAGAGGGTATGTTGGAAAAGATATCTGAAGTTGATGGTGTAAAAGATCTAAGAATAATAGGAAGCAACTAGAAAATTTCGGAGGAAAAGATGAAGATAGATGTTAAAACGATAAAAGAGTTGGCTGATAATATAGATAAGTATAATTTGAATGAAATTGCTTTAGAGAGTGAAGGGGTAAAATTAGTTTTAAAAAAAGAGAAGCTAGTACAAGTTGAAACTCGTCCAGTACAAACAGCAATAGCTCAACAAAATATAGCTGTGGTAGAGGAAGTAGAAGAGGAAGAGATAGTAGATACTCAAGAGAAGGAGTTTATCACAGCACCAATGGTGGGAACTTTTTACAGATCATCAGCTCCTGGTAATCCAGCTTTTATTGAAGAGGGAGATACAGTGGCAAGTGGAGAAACACTTTGTATCATAGAAGCAATGAAATTGATGAATGAAGTAAAAGCATCTAAAAAATGTAAAGTTGTTAAAATTTTAGTAGAAGATGGGCAGATAGTAAAAAAAGGGGATAAATTATTCGTAATAGAGTAGTTACTAAATTTAATGTAAACAAGGAGAGTGTAGATAAAAGTTGGACACATACCAAAATATAGTACTGTTAATTATATTGATCCTATTGTCTGGATTTTTTTCAGCATCAGAAACGGCACTTACATCTTTTAGGAGTACTAATTTAGAGAAATTTGAAGACAATAAAGAGGGAAAAAAAATTGAACTTTTAAAAAAGTGGTTAAAAAATCCAAATGAGATGCTTACAGGGCTTTTAGTCGGAAATAACGTGGTTAATATACTAGCATCTTCAATAGCTACTGTTGTAACTATAAATATAATGGGAGGAACATCTAGTTCTTCAATTCTTGTGGCAACAGTAGGAATGACGGTAATATTATTAATATTTGGAGAGATTACTCCTAAAATTATTGCAAAAAATTATACAGTTCAAATAGCAGGTGTAGTGATAAGAATCATATATATATTAGCTTTAGTTTTAAAGCCTGTAATAAAAATTTTAATGTTTATTTCAAAGTTTATAGCAAGATTGATAGGAATAGATTTAAAAGATGAGGCTATTATGATAACAGCTGAAGATATAAAATCTCTTGTGAATGTTGGAGAAGCTGAAGGAATAATAGAGGAAGAAGAAAAGGAGATGATCCATTCTATAGTAGGTTTTAGTGAGACAACTGCTAAAGAGGTAATGACTCCTAGAACTTCAATGTTAGCCTTTGAAGGAGATGAAACTCTAGATGAGGTATGGGATGAGATAATTGAGAACGGATTCTCTAGAATACCAATTTATGAAGAGACAATTGATAATATAATCGGTGTTTTCTATGTAAAAGATGTATTAAGTATAGTGAAAAAAGGTGAGACAAATGTTCCTATCAAAAATTTTGTGAGACCTGGTTATTTTGTTCCTGAGACAAAATCAATTACAGAGATATTACAAGATTTTAGAAAGATGAAGGTCCATATAGCACTTATTCTAGATGAGTATGGTGGAATAGTGGGATTGGTAACAATAGAGGACTTAATAGAGGAGATTACTGGAGAGATTCGTGATGAATTTGACCATGAAGAAGATGAATTTATTCACAAAATAGATGAGAACATTTATGAAGTAGATGGAATGTTAGATATTGAAACTCTGGATAAAGAGTTGAATATAAAATTACCTGAATCAGAGGACTATGAGAGTCTAGGTGGTTTAATCATAACGGAGCTAGGAAGAGTGGCTGTTGTAAATGATGAGATCACTGTTTCAGATGTGAAGCTAAAAGTCTTAGAAATTGAAAAGATGAGAGTAGCTAAAGTTTTAATAGAGGTAAATGCAGGAGAAAAAACTGATGATTAAAAAAATAAAAGCATATTTTTATGCAGGATTGATAGCTTTATTGCCAATTGTTTTAACTGTATATATATTTAATTGGATAGTTGGAATAATGATGACTCTCTTGGGACACTCTTTTGTAACTATAATTATAAAAGGGCTACTTCAAAGAGTTGTAGAAGATAGAAATATGGATTATTATTTCCAAATATTAGTATATTTAATGTCATTGATTACTATGATTTTAGGTACATGTTTAGTTGGATTTATATTAAAAATTATGTTCTTTGCTAAAATAATAGAGAATTTTAAAGAGATATTTATAAAAATACCACTAATAAAACAGGTATATACAACAATTAGCCAAATTATTGATATTACTATGTCAGATAGAGAAAAAACATATGAGAAAGTCGTAATGATAGAGTATCCTAGAAAGGGTATATATAGCATAGGTTTTTTAACTTCAGAGGATAATTACATAGTAAGTGAAGCTGTTCAAAGTAAAGAGAAACTATATAATATTTTTATACCTACATCACCAAATCCTACTTCGGGGATGTTTATAATAGTTCCACAAAAAGATGTAAAAATATTGGATATTAAGATAGATGATGCAGTAAAATTAATAATATCAGGAGGGGTGATACTTCCTCCTAAAAAGGAGATCACAGAAATTGAGGAGAAACTTGACTAATATTTTATTTTTATTGTTAATATCAGTAGATTTTATCAGTTGTAGTAGTTTGAAAAAGAGTAAGGAAGCTGAATACTCTTTATTGAAGGGAGTAAATTACTCTCAACAGAGAAAGTATCAGAAGGGAATGGAAGAGTACCAAAAATCTTATAAGATCAATCCTAACAATGCTATTCTTCTAAAAGAGATGGGATATACTTATTATAAGTTTGGAGATTATCAGAAAGCTGAAGAGTATTGGTTAAAAGCTCTTAAATTACAACCTAAAGATGAAGGATTGATAAAAAATTTAGTAACTTTATATTTTGAAGATGGAAAATATGATAAAAGTATTAATATGATAGGTTCTAGCTATAACCCAAGAGATGATTATTATAAAAAAATAAAAGGGTTAATAGCATACAGAGAGGGGGATTATAGAAAAAGCTATAATTTCTTAAAAGATGTATCTTTAGAGAGTTATGATAGTGAAGTAGCACTTGTTTATATTGATGTTTTAAAAAGAACAGAAGAGAAAAGAGAGTTATTTTATTTTTTAAAAAATATTTATCCATATTTAAATGAAGACAAAGAGTTTATACTTGGTTACTCTAAGGTATTGAGTGAAAATTTTAAGATGCCAAAAGAGAGTGAGAAGATATTGTTGGAGTACTTGGTAAAAAATGGAAATGATGATGAAGTTTTAACACAGTTATCTATGATATATTTGAAAATGGGAGATAAGAAAAAATCGAGAGATACCCTTAAGTTACTTGGAAATAAAAATATATTTCAAGAGAATTATAAAAATTTAGAGAGTAAATTAAAAGAATTGGAGTGAAGTGAATGAATTTAAAAGAATATGTTGCAAAAGTAGAAAATTTTCCAAAGGAAGGAATAATATTTAGAGATATAACACCTCTTATGAACAGTGGAAAAGCGTTCAAATTTGCTACTGATGAGATTGTAAAATTTGCTAGGGAGCAAAAAGTAGATTTAATAGTTGGACCAGAAGCTAGAGGATTTATATTTGGTTGCCCAGTATCATATGCTATGGGGATTGGATTTGTACCAGTAAGAAAACCTAAGAAATTACCAAGAGAGGTTATTGAGTATTCTTATGATTTAGAATATGGTTCAAATACTTTGTGTATGCATAAAGATGCGATACAAAAAGGACAAAGAGTACTGATTGTAGATGATTTATTAGCTACAGGGGGAACTATGGAAGCTGCTATTAAATTGGTAGAGGAGTTAGGAGGAGTTGTTGCAGGACTTGCTTTTCTAATTGAGTTAGAAGAACTTAAAGGAAGAGAGAAATTAAAAGGTTATCCTGTTTTAACATTAATGAAATATTAATATTATGATGAGATAATAGGTAAAAAGTCTAAAATAACTCTTAATTATTTTGGGGTTATTTTAGATTTTTTTATAAATTTTATATGAAAAGAGGACGTTTATGAATTATTGGGAAGAGATTCTGAAAAAGATAGAAAAAAATGATTTAAAAGTAGATGTAGAAAAAATAAAGCTTGCTTTTTTCTTTGCTGAGGAGAGTCATGAAGGGCAGTATAGAAAATCTGGAGAGGATTACATAATGCATCCTGTTGAAGTTACTAAGATTTTAATTGAGATGAAGATGGATACAGATACAATAGTAGCAGGAATATTGCATGATATAGTTGAAGATACTCTAATAACAGTGGCAGATATCAAATATAATTTTGGTGATACAGTAGCAACTTTAGTAGATGGAGTAACTAAATTAAAAACTCTTCCCAATGGTACAAAAAAGCAAGATGAAAATATAAGAAAGATGATTTTGGCTATGGCACAAAATCTGAGAGTTATAATAATAAAATTAGCTGATAGATTACACAATATGAGAACTATGAAGTATATGAAGCCAGAGAAACAGATATCTATATCTCAAGAAACTTTGGATATATATGCTCCATTGGCTCATAGACTTGGAATAGCTAAGATAAAATGGGAATTAGAAGACCTAGCATTGAGATATTTGAAACCGACAGAATATATGAATATAAAATCATTAATCGACTCTAAGAAAAAAGAGAGAGAGGAGTATATACAAGAGTTTATAGAGAAAATAGTAACCTTATTACATGAGACAGGAATAAAAGGTAGTGTAAAGGGAAGATTTAAACATTTTTATAGTATATACAAAAAAATGTATGAGAAACATAAAGAGTTTGATGATATATATGACTTGATGGGAGTAAGAATAATAGTGGATACAGAGGGGGAATGCTATAACACATTAGGGGTTATACACAGTCATTTTAAACCTGTTCCAGGACGTTTTAAAGATTATATAGCAGTTCCAAAATCTAATAACTATCAATCTATACATACAACAATAGTTGGACCACAAGGAAAATTTATAGAGATACAGATTAGAACAGAAGAGATGGATAAGGTAGCAGAAGAGGGTATAGCAGCTCATTGGAGCTATAAAGAGCATACAAAGGTCACTAAGAGTGATCAGGTGTATGGTTGGTTAAGAAATATCTTAGAGTTGCAAAATGAAGCTGAAACAGCTCAAGAGTTTATTGATAGTGTAACTAAAGATATAATGAATGAGACAGTTTTTGTATTTTCTCCAAAAGGGGATATAATAGAACTACCTCATGGAGCTACACCACTAGATTTTGCCTTTGCAGTTCATACTCAAATAGGTTGTAAATGTGTAGGAGCTAAAGTAAATGGTAAAATAGTAACATTGGATTATAAACTACAAAATGGAGATAGAGTAGAGATTATAACCTCTAAAAACTCAAAAGGACCAAGCAAAGATTGGTTGGATATAGTAGTTACTCATGGTGCTAAGAGTAAGATAAAGAAAGTGTTAAAAGATTTGGTAAGGGACCAAACAATAAAAAATGGTAGAGAGAATTTAGAGAGAGAGTTAGGAAAATTAGGTATAACATTAAAAGAGATGGAAGAAGATCCTATAATCAAAAAACATATGGAAAAAAATAATATATATTCATTAGATGAATTCTATTATCACGTAGGTGAAAGAAGAAGTAAAATTGATATTATTATTGATAAGTTGAGAAAGAAACTAGAAAAAGATAGGCAGATAGAGAATATAGATATTGATGAGTTGATGGAGAAGAAAAAAGAGAAAAATTCATCAAGTAAAAATGATTACGGAATAGTAATAGATGGAGTTAATAATACTTTAATACGATTTGCTAGATGTTGTACCCCACTTCCTGGAGATGAGATTGGTGGTTATGTTACAAAATTGACAGGTATAACTGTACATAGAAGAGATTGTAAAAACTTTCAAAATATGGTTGCTCAAGATCCAACAAGAGAGATAGATGTTCAATGGGATAGTAGGATAGTAGAACAAAAAGATAACAAGTATAAGTTTACATTTAATGTATTAGTCTATGATAAAACTAATATTTTAATGAATATAATAACTCTAATAGGAAATCATAAGATACATTTAGTCACAATAAATAGTAACGAAATCCATAAAAATGGAGAAAAATATATGAATTTCCAAATAACGATAGAGATATCAAATAAAAGTGAATATAAATATCTAGTGAGCAATCTTTTAAAGATAAAAGATGTAATCTCAGTGGATAGAATGTAGAGCAGATAGGAGAAAAGATGATAAAAAAATTACCTGTAACTTATGAGTTACAAAAAAAAGTAGGAAAAGCTAGAGCAGGGAAGATAATGACCCCTCATGGTGAAATAGAGACACCTGTATTTATGCCTGTTGGAACACAAGCAACAGTAAAAGCTATGACACCAGAGGAGTTAGAAACAATAGGATCACAGATAATTCTTGGAAATACTTATCATTTATATTTAAGACCAAGTGATGAACTTGTAGCTAAATTTGGTGGATTACATAAATTTATGAATTGGAATAAACCAATATTAACTGATAGTGGAGGATTCCAAGTGTTTAGTTTAGGTGCTTTGAGAAAAATAACAGAAGAGGGAGTAAAATTTAGTTCACACCTAGATGGGTCTAAACACTTTCTTACTCCAGAAAAATCAATAAATATTCAAAATAATTTAGGATCAGATATAGTTATGCTATTTGATGAGTGCCCACCAGGACTATCTTCAAGAGAGTATATAATACCATCTATTGAGAGAACGACAAGATGGGCAAAAAGATGTATAGAAGCTCATAGAAGACCAGATGAACAAGGGCTATTTGCAATTGTTCAAGGGGGAATATATGAGGATTTAAGAGATAAGAGCTTAAATGAATTGAGTGAAATGGATGAACATTTTTCAGGATATGCTATTGGTGGTTTAGCTGTTGGTGAGCCAAGAGAGGATATGTATAGAATATTGGATTATATTGTAGAGAAATGTCCAGAGGATAAACCTAGATACTTGATGGGAGTAGGAGAGCCACTTGATATGTTAGAGGCTGTAGAAGCAGGAATAGATATGATGGATTGTGTACAGCCAACTAGAATAGGAAGACATGGTACTGTATTTACAAAATATGGAAGATTAGTAATAAAAAATGCTATGTATTCTGAAGATGATAGACCTTTAGATGAAGATTGTGATTGTTATGTATGTAGAAACTATAAGAGAGGATACATAAGACATCTATTTAAGGCAGAGGAGATTTTAGGACAGAGACTTGCAACATACCATAACTTATATTTCCTATTAAAATTAATGAAAAATGCAAGGAAAGCGATTTTAGAAGATAGATTTACAGAGTTTAAAGAGGAGTTTATAAAGAACTATAATATGGGAAAAAATTCTGAATGGATAAAACCTAAAAAAATAGAAAATTAATGAGATAGGAGGAGAGATGTGATGAAAGAAAAAATAGCAGAATTATTGGCAAAGGATGAAAAAATTTCATTAGGAAAGATAGCACAGGAATTAAATGTATCTCTAATTGATATTTATAGAAACTCACCAAGTGTTAGAAAGTATCCAGTAGAAAAGAGAGAAGAGTTATTTGAAATTTTAAGGGGTTGGGATAAGGTTTTCTTATTAGTAGTAACACCTAACTTTGTTTTAGAGATAAAAGATAAATTTCCAAAAGGGTTTTATGCTCACGGATTCTTAAACTTTCATGACAATGATTCATCAATAGGTGGACATTTAAGTGTTGACAAGATAAAAGAGATATTTTTAGTGGAAGATATTATGTTTGGTAGAAAAAGTTGTTCTATAAAATTCTATGGAGAGGATGAAAAAGAGGTCTTTGCAATCTATGTTCCTAGAGATGAAAAGAAAGAGCTAATAAAAGAGTATTTAGACTGTTTTTACTCATTAGCGTAATTTAGAAAAAGGAAGATTTTAAGATGTACGCTTAGGATTTTCCTTTTTTATGCTATAATCTTAAGTGAATTGAATAAATTCATATGTTATTGATTAGGAGGAATCTTATGCATCCAGTATTGTTTTCCATAGCTGGTTTTGAAATCAGGTTCTATGGACTTATGTATGCTATCTCATTCTTTTTAGGAATTGAAATAGCTAAATATTTAGCAAAAGAGAAAAATATAGATAGTAAAATTGTAGAAAATTATGCTTTTGTTGCTATGATATCCGGTCTACTCGGTGGTCGTCTTTACTATGTTTTCTTCAATTGGGACTACTACTCTAAATATCCTGTTGAAATACTAGCTACTTGGCATGGAGGTATGGCTATCCATGGGGGGATTATTGGAGGAATTATTGGTACATTTATCTACGGACATATTAAAAAACTCAATCCATTGACTCTAGGTGATCTAGCCGCTGCTCCATTATTATTAGGACAAGCTCTTGGAAGATTCGGAAATTTTATGAATGGGGAGATACATGGAGTGCCTACTTTTACTCCTTGGAGTGTAATATTTTCAATAAAACCCAATTTTTATACTTGGTATAATTCATATAATGTATCAAGTGTATTTGAAAAGTTAAAATATAAAGCTCTAGTACCTTGGGGAGTTGTTTTTCCCAATAGTTCTCCAGCTGGATCTGAATTTCCTAATATTCCACTTCACCCAGCTATGTTTTATGAATTAATTTTAAATTTTATCGGATTTTTATTTATTTTTTTCTATCTTAGAAAGAAACCGAATAAAGCTCCTGGTTATCTCTGGTGGAACTATATTATTATTTATAGTGTCATCAGAATATTTGTAAGCTTTTTTAGAGCTGAAGACCTTATGATATTTGGAATAAGGGCTCCTCACTTAGTTAGTTTTATTATGATTATTTTCTCTTTAATTATGATTAGGATTGGAGAAAAAAAGAGAGTCTTAGTTAAAAAATAAACTTTTTTATTTTTTTCTTGACAATATTTCGCTATTATGATATCATAGTTTTTGTGATGAGTAGTGCGGGAATAGCTCAGTTGGTAGAGCGTCAGCCTTCCAAGCTGAATGTCGCGAGTTCGACCCTCGTTTCCCGCTCCATCATTTCGGGGATATAGCTCAGTTTGGGAGAGCGACGCACTTGCACTGCGTAGGTCAGCGGTTCGATCCCGCTTATCTCCACCATGCCTAGATAGCTCAGTTGGCTAGAGCATACGGTTCATACCCGTACGGTCGATGGTTCGAATCCATTTCTAGGCACCATATGTTTATTACACTTTTTCGGATGAAGGAGTGTTTTTTTTTATTCTCACTGTGCTCACTGTAACTAAATAGCCTAAAGTCCATTTTATATCTGGCAGAAAGGTCTATTTCTTTTCATATTTTTCAGTTTTCTACCCTCGACAATATTTTATTTTAATCCCTCTCCATTATACTTTGCGACTTTAGTTTTTTCAATCTTCTTCAAAAAATAAAAAAATAATTGAAAAAATTTGATAATTCTATTATAATAGCTATAAAGGGATTGATGGTGTAAATTAAGTTGGTTTGACTATTTGTAATAACAAAATTTAGTATAAAAATTGTAAAAAATGATGTTGAAAATGTATATAGAATAAGTTAGGAGGACAGAAATGTATTTTTGTACAGAAATTACAGAAAATATAACTTGGGTTGGTGTAAATGATAGAAAAACTGAGAGATTTGAAAACTATATGCCGTTACCAGACGGTGTAACTTACAATTCATATTTTATTGATGATAAAAAAACTTGTGTAATTGATTCAGTAGAGATTGGTTGTGCTTCTACATTTTTAGATAAGATAGTAGAGTGTTTAAAGGGAAGAAAGTTAGATTATATAGTTGTTAACCATGTTGAACCAGATCATTCAAGTGGATTAAAAGAAGTCATCAGGATATTTCCAGAGGTAAAAATAGTAGGAAATGTTAAAACTTTAGGAATGTTACAGGCATTCTCTCCAGATTTCCCAGTAGATAATTTTGTAACTATTAAAGAGGGAGATATTTTAGATCTAGGAACTCATAAGCTTACTTTTGCTATGATGCCAATGGTACATTGGCCAGAGTCAATGGTAACTTATGATATAACAGATAAAATACTTTTTTCAAATGATGCTTTTGGAAGTTTTGGAACATTAGATGGTGGTATTTTTGATGACCAAGTAAACTTTGAGTTTTATCAAAGTGAAATGAGAAGATATTATTCTAATATAGTTGGAAAGTATGGACCTCAAGTAGTGAGTGCCATTAAAAAATTAGGAGGATTGGAGATTAAATTTATCTGTCCTTCACACGGATTGATTTGGAGAAAAGATATTGCCAAAGTTGTATCTCTATATGAGACTTGGGCAAAATTAGAGCCAGAAACAGAGGGTGTAGTAATAGTATATGGAAGTATGTATGGAAATACTGCAAAAATGGCTGAGGTAATTGGAAGAAAATTAAACTGTTGTGGAATAAAAGAGATCAAAATATATGACGCTTCTAAAACAGATTTAAGTTTTATAATAAGTGAAATTTGGAAGTATAAAGGATTGATTATAGGTTCTTGTGCACATAATAATTCTGTATACCCAAAAGTACAACCTTTATTACATAAATTAGAAAATTATGGATTAAAAAATAGATATTTAGGAATTTTTGGAACAATGATGTGGAGTGGTGGAGGAGTAAGAGGAATACAAGCCTTTGCTGATTCTTTAAAAGGAATAGAGGTAGTTGGAGAGCCTGTTGAAGTAAAAGGAACTCCAAAGGCTGAGGATGTCGAGAAATTAGAAGCTATTGCTGAAGAGATGGCAACAAAATTAATAGCTGAAAGAATGTAGTAATAGCTCCCATAGCTCAGCTGGATAGAGCATCTGACTTCGGATCAGAGGGTCGAGGGTTCGAATCCTTCTGGGAGCGCCAGAAAGAGTATAAAGAGGATGGTAATGTCCTCTTTTTTTAATTTTTAATTAAGAGTTATTGTTCTCATCACTTCAGAAAAAGACTTCCCTACTTTTTTGTAAAAATTTTGAATAATCTAATTCTCTTCTTTTGATTATGACCAAAAAGAGAAAAAGTAAATAAAAAATTAAAAAATCTAAATAAAAAAATATAAAAAATTTATGTAAGAAATGCTTATTTTTGGAGAAAAGTTGAAAGATTTTAATGAAAAATAAAAAAAATATAAAAAAAATACTTGACATATTGAAGAAATAAATGTAACATATACGTGACAAAGATAATGTTGTTGAAGCAAATAATTTGGAAAAGTAATCGAAAGGTTATGACTCAAAGCTATAGGGCCTGTAAAATGGTAGCCAGTTGCACTTGAAGCTCAGTAAAATGGGTATTTAAGTGCTTTTTTTATTACTTAGAAAAAATATTAATAATAGGTGAAAGTGAGAAAATGAGAAAATTATTTTTAATTGCTATATTTATGTTTGTTTCATTATTCAGTTTTTCGTTTGAATTTAGTCCGGTAGGATTTGACAAAAGGATAGACACTGGAGAAGGATATGGAGAATTTCAGTACTATAACTCCACATTGGAGATACAGAGATACAAAGTTTCGGTTTTTGGTAGTGGAAAAGCTGATGATATTTCACAATATGTTAGTGTATATCCCAAAGTAATAACTGTAAAGCCACAGAGTTCATCAATAGTGAAGGTATATATACAAGCACCACCAACACTAAAAAAAGGGTTGTATAGTTTTATGTTAAGAAGCCAGAGTGTACCAGTTCCATTTCTGCAAAAGAAACAAGATGGAAAAATAACACCAGCAGTGTCAATGAAAGCTTCTGTAGTTTTGGAGATGGAGGCATTTGTAG
Organism: Fusobacterium sp.; assembly: GCA_020024915.1. Classification (GTDB taxonomy): domain Bacteria; phylum Fusobacteriota; class Fusobacteriia; order Fusobacteriales; family Fusobacteriaceae; genus Fusobacterium_A. The sequence continues at coordinate 40,996 of JAHHSZ010000003.1, forward strand.
GTGCTATGGATGATCCATTTATCATCAGTAATGAACAGATAGTGACAAAGAAAGAGAATGGGAAGAGTGTAAGGTATTATAAGGCAAAATTAGAAAATAAGACTGGAAGAGGTTATGGTTTAGGAGTGGCATTTGGTGATTCTAGTGGTAGTTTAATAAGTATAAACCAAAAGGGAAGGCTTCCAAATGGAAGTACAATATATTTGAATGAGAGGATACCAGATTTAGCAAGAAAAGTTATGTTTTATGATTATAATAATCAGAAGTTTTTAGAACAGAAAATAGATATTAAATAGTTAATAATTTTTTCGACAAGAAAAATTAAAATAAAAAAGTATGTATGTAGGAGGAAGAAATAATGAAAAAAGTATTATTAGGATTATTTGTTTTGTCAGCAATGGCAATGGCAGCATCAAACCCAGGGGATGATGAGTCTACTGCACGACCTAAAGGAAAAGCTGAAGCTGGTGTTCCAATGGAGGTTAAGGTGGAAATTTTGCCAGAGGCAGAAAAATTAATCTTAGTTGATGAGAACAATAAGTTGATAGATAAATTGGTTTTTGATCATGGTAGAATTGTAAAAAAAGGACTTACTCAAGATTCAAAAATTGAGAAGACTGTTAAGTTGACATTTGCAAAGCAAGGAACTAAATTTGGTACAGATTTAAGTATACAATTTAGTGCAGTGCAAGGTGGAAAAAGAATTTTAGAAACAGGAGAGTTTGTATTGAATGGTTTAGGGAGTGCTTCAGAGCAAACTATCAACTCTAAATTAGTTTATAGAGAGAATAAAATACCAGGTGAGGATAAGACTGAAATAGTAACACCGGTAGTCTCAGTTATTGCTGCTTCTGAGATAAATACAAAAGAATCTGGTTTGTATACGGGGCAAGGAACATTTGAAGCTATTGTAGCAAAAACAACTTCAAATGATAAATTTAGACAGAATTAGAAGAATAGGGGGGAGAACTCCCCCCTTTCTTTATAACAAAATTTTTTATAATTAAGTATGATTAATATTACTTACAAAAAGGAGGGAGAGTATGCTTAGGATTTTAATATTTTTATTTTTTGCAATAGAAACTTTTGCATATATTAATATAACGCCAGTTACTTTTGATGAAAGGATAGATAAAGATGGCGGAGCTAAAGAGTATGTTATCTCAAATTCAAGTAAAAAAAGTAAAAGA